>NZ_CP041046.1:4355000-4610696 GCF_006385595.1 Luteibacter pinisoli | reverse complement strand
CGGGTATTCTTTGCCACTGCGTAAAGGGGCGCTTGCGCGCGGGGTGGACGATGAAGTCTACCAGCCTTCCAGCCCACCCTCGGTGTACGCGCGGCCCACGGCCCGTTGTCATCGCATGGCCAAGCAGTTGACATCCTTCGGGAATGTCCCGCATACTTTCTGGCCAATTTCAATCTTCACCCGGATGTAAGCGCCATGAAGCGTACGTTCCAGCCCAGCAAGCTCAAGCGCGCCCGCACGCACGGCTTCCGTGCCCGCATGGCAACGGCCGATGGCCGCAAGATCCTGAACGCGCGCCGCGCGAAGGGTCGCAAGCGCCTGATCCCGTAATCGGCCCGCCGGTCGTGCGTGCCGCAGCTTTGCCGCGCGATGCGCGGCTACGCCGCGCCGCCGACTTCGCAGCCTTGCGAAATGTCAGCGGTCGCCTCGGCGGCCGCTGTTTTCTTGTGCGTTTCGGAAACAACTCGGCCGATACGGCCCGTCTCGGGCTGGCGATCTCCAAGCGCTGCTCCAAGCGAGCCGTCGACCGGAACCGCATCAAGCGCCTGGCGCGTGAGGTATTTCGTCGCGCGCGCCCCGACCTGCCATCCGTCGATATCCTCGTCATGGCCCGCGATTGCGCGGTCGAGGCCACCGGTGCCGCCCTCCTGGCGGAGCTGGATACCCTCCTCCGACGCATCAAGCCGTTGAAGCCCGAGGGTGCCGACGGCACAATCGCGCGTTGACCTCTTTCCTGCCCGCCTTACCGTCCTTATATCGGCCGCGGTGCCTAACGGATCTGGCTTAAGCTAATGAATCAAACGCGCACGCTTCTCTTCTTCGCGCTCATGTTCGTGGCCTACGTGCTGTGGACGCAGTGGGAGCAGGACTACGGCCCCAAGCCGCCGGCCCAGGCCACGCCTGCCGCCCAGGTGGATGGCAAGCCGGCTGCCGATAGCAGCGTGCCGGGCGCCGCCGGCCCCGCCAACGTCCCCAGCGACACCGCCGCTCCGGCCGGCAAGGCTGAGCTGGTCACCCTGCAGAACGACGTGCTGCGCCTGACCATCGACACCCGCGGTGGCAGCATCGTCCGTTCGGAACTGCTGTACTACCCGAGCGCGCCGGTCACCCGCAAGGACCCGACCCCGCCGCCCGCCCGCCTCCTCGACGATAACGCGACGATGTTCTTCGCCGCGCAGGATGGCCTGGTCAGCAACAACGGCGCCGCGCCGGACCACCGCGCCCTGTTCCACGCCGAGAAGACCGAAGCGAAGCTGGCCGATGGCGAGAAGTCCGTCAGCCTCGACCTCACCTGGTCCGATCCGTCGGGCGTGAAGGTGACCAAGCGCTACACGCTCAAGCGCATGGACTACGTGGTCGACCTCGACCAGCGCATCGACAACGGTTCGCAGGCCACCTGGTCGGGCAACGCCTACCAGCAGCTGCAGCGCGCGCCGGCCGAGAAGGTCAACTGGTTCAAGTCGTATACCGACCCGGCCCAGCACAGCTTCTTCGGCGCCGGCTGGTACAGCCCGGAATCGAAGTTCGAGCCGCTGCCGTTCACGGACTTTGCGAAGAAGCCGCTCAGCCACGCCGTCACCGGCGGCTGGATCAGCATGCTTCAGCATTACTTCTTCGTGGCGTGGATCCCGCCGGCTGACCAGAACGTCACCTACACCAGCACCATCGTCGACCCGAACTCGGCCACGCCGCGCTACCTCGTGCGCGCCTTCGGCCCGGCGATCCAGGTCGCCCCGGGCCAGGTGAGCGACAGCGTCGCCCGCCTGTACATCGGCCCGAAGCTGCAGGGCACGCTCGATGCCATCGCCCCGGGCCTCGACCTGACGGCGAACTACGGCTGGCTGACCATCATCGCCACCCCGCTCCACTGGCTGCTCTCGCAGCTGCACGCCATCAGCGGTAACTGGGGCGTGGCCATCATCCTGCTGGTGCTGCTGATCAAGGCCGCCCTGTTCAAGCTGACCGACGCCCAGTTCCGTTCGGGTGCCCGCATGCGCAAGCTCCAGCCGCGCGTCCAGGCCCTGAAGGAGCGTTACGGCGACGACCGCATGAAGATGCAGCAGGCCATGATGGAGCTGTACAAGAAGGAGAAGGTGAACCCGATGGCAGGCTGCCTGCCCATCCTGATCACCTTCCCGATCTTCATCGGCCTGCTCCGCGTGCTGTCCGAGTCGATCGAACTGCGCCATGCGCCGTTCTTCGGCTGGATCCACGATCTCTCGGCGCCGGATCCCTTCTACGTGCTGCCGGTGCTGTACTTCCTGGTCACGCTGCTCACCCAGCGCATGATGCCGACCGCTGGCATGGATCCGACCCAGGCCAAGATGATGAAGGTGATGCCGCTGATCTTCGGCGTCTTCTTCGCCTTCTTCCCGTCCGGCCTCGTGCTGTACTGGACCGTCAACGGTGCGACCAGCCTGCTCCAGCAGTGGTGGATCAACCGCAGCGTCGACAAGGCCCACGAAAAGGCCCGCACGGCGTAATCCGATGTCCCACGGCGCCGACACCATCGCAGCCATCGCCACCGGCGCCGGCGCGGCCGGTGTCGGCGCCGTTCGTTTGTCTGGCCCCCTGGCACCGGCGATCGCGGCGAGCATGCTCGGCCGCGAACCGAAGCCGCGGCACGCGCACTTCGCGGCCTTCCGCGACGCGCAGGGCGAGCTGATCGATCGCGGCATCCTGCTCTACTTCCCCGGCCCCGCCTCCTATACCGGCGAACACGTCCTGGAACTCCAGGGCCACGGCAGTGCCGTGTTACTCGACGCCCTCCTTCGTCGATGCATCTCGCTCGGCGCACGCCTCGCACGCCCCGGTGAATTCACCGAGCGCGCGTTTCTCAACGGCAAGCTCGACCTTGCCCAGGCCGAAGCGGTGGCCGATGTGGTCAGCGCCACGTCGGAAGCGGGCGCGCGTGCCGCGCTGCGTTCGATGGAAGGCGTGTTCTCTGCGCGCGTCGATGCACTGCTCGCCGAGCTGATTGCACTGCGCGTGCATATCGAAGCGGCGATTGATTTCCCCGAAGAGGAAATTGATTTCCTCGCGGATCCGGTGATTGGCGAACAGCTCGCCGCGTTACGCGCGAGCCTGGATGCGCTGCTGGTCGAAACCCGTCGCGGCGTGCGTCTCAACGACGGCATCACCGTCGCCATCGTCGGCCGGCCGAACGCGGGCAAGTCGAGTCTGCTAAATGCGCTGGCCGGCGAAGAGCGCGCCATCGTCACCGATATCGCCGGCACGACACGCGATGTGCTCCGCGAAGCGATCACCATCGACGGCGTGACGCTCGAACTCGCCGACACGGCGGGCCTGCGTGATTCCGATGACATCGTCGAGCGCGAAGGTATCCGTCGCGCACGTGCCCAGCTCGAGCGTTGCGACGTCGCGGTGCTCGTCACCGACGAACAGCACGCCGATCACGATCTCGTGTTCTTCGAGGCAACGCCGGCGCATGCTGCGCACATCGTCGTCGTGAACAAGATCGACCTGGGTTCCGTGCCGGCGCACCAGGAACGCAGCGCCCGTTACGACAAACTGTGGTTGTCCGCGCATACCGGCGAAGGCCTCGATGCCCTTCGTGACATGCTGCGCACGCTAGCCACGGCCGGTGCCGGTGAAGGCGCGTTCAGTGCGCGTCGCCGCCACGTTGTCGCACTGGAGCAAGTCAAAGCTCACCTCGACCACACGGCGATTGCGTTGCACGAATCGCACGCCGGTGAATTGGCCGCCGAGGAGCTCCACCACGCTCAGCACGCGCTCGGTGAAATCACCGGAACTTACTCGTCCGACGATCTGCTTGGCGCGATCTTCAGTTCGTTCTGCATTGGTAAGTAGCAGGCAAACCTTCGCGTGCCGTTGCACTTGAGTCAACCAGTCGCGCATGAGTTAGACACCCAGCTTCGAAGTTCCAGGGATTGATCAGATCGATCGCGAACGCTTCGAAGTCCTTCGTATTCCTTGTCGCAAGAGAGGCGTCGTGCGAAAGGGCAATCGCGGCGATCATGGTATCCATGTCGCCCGGAAACTTGCCTTTGCGCTTGCACTTAGCCCGAACCCTCCCATACCACTCGGATGCAACTTCGTCGAAAGGGACCACTCGCCCGTCAAAATGACCGACGAAAAGACGGTGAATCTTCGCCGAGAGATCCCGGCGCTTACGACCGTCGGCCATGCTCTCGAGACCGAAGAGGACTTCGGCTTTCGAAACGGACGTCGTAGCTAGTTCGGTACGACGGGACGATTGAAACCACCCAAGGACGTTCGTATCTGGGCACTCTCGGACCAACTCGGACAAGACGTTGGTATCGAGAAAGATCATCCCAGTGAGCGCCTGGTAGGAAGTTCCAGCTCCATCCAGCCAACTTCTTCAAAATCAGCCCGAATCGCTGCAAGAAGTTCAGCGGCACTCCCCGGAGGGTCGTTAGGATCGGGAACGAGACGGCGCGGCTTCGGATTGAAGTGCTTACGAAGAATTTCAGTGACCAGATCGGCAGCATCACGGCCCGTGGACTGGGCGAGCTGATCAAGGTCGGAGAGGACGGCGGTGTCTGTGATGGTCATGCTTGTCATGGTGTCTCCTACATCGCGTCGCGCATATTAGGCGACGCTCGTCAGACAGTGTAGGAATTCACCGATGGCTAGCATCTCCGCGCATTTGCGCGGTCAGCAAGTCTGCGCCGCTTCCTGAGCGACGCTGTTCCGCTCAACAGCAACAGACACAGCCCAAAGCAACAAGCCACCTAACGCCAGGCCGCTTCCCACCCAGCCGGGCGACGTCCAGCCGTAGCCGCCGGCGATCGCAAGACCGCCGAGGAACGGGCCGAGCGCATTCGCCGTGTTGAAGGCGGAATGATTCAGCGCGGCCGCCAGGGCCTGCGCATCACCGGCCACATCCATGAGACGTGTCTGAAGCGCGGTACCCAGTGCACCGCTGATGCCGATGAAGAACACGGCGATGCCGAGTGTCCAGACGTTGCCTGCGGTGAACGGGAAGATGGCGAGGATGACCAGCGCCCACAGCAGGAGCGCGCCCGCGGTGCGCATCAGCGCGCGGTCGGCGAAGACCGGGACCACCATGTTGCCGAGGGTCATGCCGATGCCGAACACGCCCATGATCCACGGCACCGACGACAGCGGCATGTGGGTGACGTTGAGCAGGATGTCGGCTAGGTAGGTGTACACAGCGAACATGCCACCGAAGCCAATCGCGCCGATGCCCAGCGTGATCCACACTTGCGGACGCTTCAGCGCGCTGAGCTCGCGCAGCGGGCTGGCTTTCACATCGGCCGGGGTGTTCGGTGCGAAGGCGAACACCGCGCTCATCGTGGCGATGCCAAGCACGGCGACCAGGGCGAAGCTCCAGCGCCAACCCACGGCCTGGCCGAGCCAGCTCGCCAGCGGTACGCCGGCGATGGTGGCCACCGTGAGGCCGAGGAACATCTGGCCGACCGCGCGGGTGCGCCGGTTGGCCGGGACGAGGGAGCTAGCCACGAGGGCCGCGACGCCAAAGTACGCGCCATGCGGCAGGCCCGCCAGGAAGCGGAACACCAGCATCCAGTGGTAGTTGGGCGACAGGCCGGTCAGTCCGTTGAACACCGTGAACATCGCCATCAGCAGGAGCAACAGGCGGCGGCGCGGCAGCCGGGCGCCAAGCACGGTGATGATCGGGGCGCCGACGACCACACCCAGCGCATAGGCGCTGATCGCGTGGCCGGCCGTGGGTGCGTCGATACCGAGGCCCTGGGCGAAGAGCGGGAGCATGCTCATCGAAGCGAATTCAGTCGTCCCGATGGCGAAGCCACCCACCGCGAGGGCAAGGATGACAAGGCCGACATGGGGCGCGCGGACGGGCGGGGTGCCCGGGTCGAGTGCGGGGGCAGCGGAGGTCATGGGGAAACCTGGGACGGGGGTGCGCCGCGGTTGTGCGGTGCAGCATGGCGCCAGTTTACCCCGTTAAGTGTGCTCGCGCAGGTATTCGACGAACGCACGCAGGGCCGATGTCACCCGGCGCTGGCGCGGGTAATAGACCATGAAGCCCGGATACGGCGGGCACCAGTCCTCCAGGACCCGCACAAGGCGGCCCTCGCGGACGTAGTCATCCACCTGGTCGTCCAGCACCAGGGTGAGGCCGACCCCGGCCATCGCCGCGTCGATCGAGACGCAGAAATCGCCGAAGGTGCAGCGGCCACGCACGTCCAGCTCGAGCTTGGTCTCGCCCTGCTCGAACTCCCACTTGTAGAGGCGCCCGCTGGGGAAGCGGAAACGGATGCAATCGTGCTGCAACAGGTCGTACGGATGCTGGGGTATCCCGCGACGGGCCAGGTACTCCGGCGAGGCGACGCAGGCGCCCTTCTGCATGCCGCCGAAGGGCACGGCGATCATGTCTTCCGGTACCGCCTCGTGGAAACGGATGCCCGCGTCATAGCCGGAGGCGACGATATCGATCATGCCGTCGTCGTCCACGGCCTCGAAATGGATATCCGGATAGGCCGCCAGGAAGCCGGGCAGGAGCGGTGGCAACAAGAGTTGTCCGGCCACCCGTGGCATGTTCATGCGGAGCGTTCCGGCGGGGTGGGCCCGGAAGTCGTTCATCTCTTCCAGCGCATCGCCGACGTCGCGAAGCGCCGGCTGCAGCCGTTCCAGCAACCGTTGCCCGGCTTCCGTCAGCGAGACACTCCGGGTGGTGCGATGAAACAGCATGACGCCCAGCCGCTCCTCGAGGCCACGGATGGCGTAGCTGATGGCCGACGTGGAGAGCGTGAGCTCGGCGCCGGCCTTGCGAAAGCTGGCGTGGCGGGCGACGGCGGCGAAGGCCGCCAGGTGCGAAAGATTGTCTGGACGCATGATTATCAAGGATACCTCAATGATTCGTCCGAATAATCCCGTTGGCGCCTTGGATTGTTGAGGGTTATGGTTCCCCGCTTTCCTTAATCCCCCTGTAGAGGATGACACCCATGTTTGAAGTCCACGGTTATGCCGCCAAGAGCGCCACGACGGATCTCGTCCCCTTTACGTTCAACCGCCGCGACGTCGGCGCCCATGACGTGCACATCGAGATCCTGTTCAGCGGCGTCTGCCATTCCGACCTGCACCAGGCCAAGGGTGACTGGGGCAACTCCAATTTCCCGATGGTGCCGGGCCACGAGATCGTCGGCCGCGTGAAGGCCGTGGGTTCGGCCGTGAAGAAGCTGAAGGTGGGCGATTACGCCGGCGTCGGCTGCATGGTCGATTCCTGCCGCACCTGTGAGTCGTGCAAGAAGGACCTGGAGCAGTACTGCCAGGTGCACACCAGCTTTACCTACAACGGTACCGAGCAGGACAAGACCACCCCGACCTACGGCGGCTACTCGACCGACATCGTTACCGAAGAGCGCTTCGTGGTGAAGATCTCCGACAAGCTCGACCTGAAGGCCACCGCGCCGCTGCTCTGCGCCGGCATCACCACGTACTCCCCGCTGCGTCACTGGAAGGTGGGCCCGGGCCAGAAGGTGGGCGTGATCGGCCTCGGCGGCCTCGGCCACATGGGCGTGAAGTTCGCCAAGGCACTGGGTGCGCACGTCACGATGATCACCACGTCGGAAGCCAAGGGTGCAGATGCCAAGCGCCTCGGCGCAGACGAGGTGCTGGTCTCGACGGATCCGAAGCAGATGGAAGCCGCGGCCTCGAAGTTCGATTTCCTGCTGAACACGGTGCCGGTCAGCCACGACATCCTGCCGTACCTCATGCTGCTGAAGCTGGACGGCACGATGGTGCTCGTCGGCGCGCTGACCCCGCTGGATGCCTTCCCGGGTGGCGCCCTGATGCTGCCGCGTCGCACGGTGGCCGGTTCGGCCATCGGTGGTATGGCTGAGACGCAGGAGATGATGGATTTCTGCGCCGAGCACAACATCGTCTCCGACATCGAAGTGGTGGATATGGCCTCGATCAACGAGACCTATGTGCGCCTGGCGAAGAACGACGTGCGCTATCGCTTCGTGATCGACATGGCGACGATGCCGAAGGGCTAAGCGTCACACGGGTGGAACGACCGACACGGCGGAAGCGCACGCGCTCCCGCCGTGTTTTTTTGTGCGTGCCCGATGCTAAGGTGACCGCGAACGACAGGAGTGCGGATTGAAACGGTTCTTTCGTTACCTGGGCTACGTGGCCATCCTGCTTATCGTCTTTCTCGCGTTCGTCGCGATCAGTGCGTGGCCCAACGTCGGCACGTTGCCGAAGGGCGAATTCCTCACGCGCAACGAGCAGTCGCCGGAGTGGCACGGCGAGCAGTTCCAGAACCCGCAACCGATGTTCTCGAACCTGCGCGGCGGCATCTGGCAGATCTTCGCCTCCCGCCCCGGTGAAGAACCGGACGCACCGGTGCCGACCGTCGATTCATCGACCACGTACAAGACGCCGCCGGCCAGCGGCCTGCGCGTCACCTGGTTCGGCCACTCCTCCCTCTTGCTCGAAATCGACGGCACGAACGTCGTTGTCGATCCGTTCTGGAGCGAGCGCACGTCGCCCTTCCCGTGGCTGGGCCCGAAGCGCTGGTATCCGCCGCCGGTCTCCATCGAGCACCTGCCGCGCGTGGATGTCGTGGTGATCTCGCACGATCACTACGACCACCTCGATCGTGCGTCGGTGCAGGCCCTCTACGAGCGAGGCGCCCGCTTCATCGTCCCGCTCGGCATCGCCTCGCACCTGGTGGGGTGGGGCATTCCGTCCGACCGCATCACCCAGCTGGACTGGTGGCAGGAGGCACGGGTCGGCACGCTGACGATTGCCTCGGTGCCGTCGCGGCACGCCTCGGGCCGGCTCAGCGCCCGCAGTGACCAGACCCTGTGGACCGGCTATGCGCTGATCGGGCCGCGCCACCGCGTGTTCTATTCCGGCGACACGGGCATGAACGACACGTTCCCCGAAGTCGGCGAGCGCTATGGTCCGTTCGATGTGGGCCTGATCGAGGCCGGCCAGTACGACGCCCAGTGGCCCGATTGGCACCTCGGCCCCGAGCAGGCCATGCAGGTGGGTCAGGAGGTCCGCGCGCGCACCCTCATCCCGGTGCACTGGGGCCTGGTCAAGCTTGCCCACCATGCATGGACCGAGCCGCCGGAACGCTTCCTCGCCGCTGCGCGATGCAGCCACGCGGATGTGCTGGTGCCGGAACCGGGCCAGGCCGTGGAACCGACGACGCATCCGGTGGTCCCACGCTGGTGGCCGTCGCAGGCATGGTCGACCCGGGCGCAGACCCCGATCGTCGCCTCGAAAGACGGCAGCCCCAACGATCTGTACGCCATACCCGCCTGCCCCTAGCAGGCCATCCCCAGGGAGGGAAATCCACATGCCCCATCCGTTCGCACGCCGCGCCGCCCTGGCCGCGTTCTGCCTCGCCGTCTCCGGCGCCGCCTTCGCCGATGCCAAGGACGACGCAGTGAAGGCCCAGTGCCCCGCCGTTGGCGCCTGGGGAGAGAAGATCGCCAAGGCGCATCCCGCGCTGTCCGAAGAAGGCCTCGCCCGCGACGATAGCGCCGCCGGCTTCACCGATACCGATATGCGCAAGGAACTGGACAGGCGCTCGCAGGAAGACCAGGCGACGCGCAATGCGTGGATCGCGTCACCGCAGGACAAGGCGCGGTTCGAGGCGATGGACAAGGTCGACAAGGACAACCTGGCCTGGATGAAGGACAACTTCGCGAAGAAGGGATTCCCGCACGCCGAAGCAGTCGGCCTGCGCGGCGTCGCCGAGGCGTTCATCCTCGTCCAGCACGCCGTGGCCGACGTGCCCTTCATGCAGGCGATGCTGCCGCAGGTCCAGGCGCGCGGTGAATCCGGCGAACTGAAAAAGGGCGACGTCGCGATGCTGGTCGACCGCGTGCTGCGCAAGCAAGGCAAGCCGCAGCGCTACGGCACCCAGTACACCAGCACCAACATGTCGAACATGGCGGACATGAAGATGGACCCGACCGAGGACATGGCGAAGCTCGACGAACGCCGCGCGAGCATGGACCTCATGCCCCACGCTGACTACGAGTGTGCGCTGAAGATCTTCTACGCCCCGGATACACCAGCGACGGTACCGGCTGCGCCTGCCGCAGGCAAGCCATAAGCGTTCCCGGACGCCGTTCAGGATGAAGCGCATGATTCGTTGCCTTGCCACGGCCGTGGCATTGATCGCGTTAGGAACGCCCATCGCGGAAGCCAACGCGCAGGACGACGTCACGGCCGCCCGATGTCCCGGCGCGAAGGCATGGCTCGACGCGTTCGGGCGCACGATGGAGGCGCGAATGCAGGCCAACGGCAAGCCATCGCCGCCGGGAGATCCCGCGCTGCGTGCCGAGCTCGACCGACGATTCGAGGACGACCAGGCCCGGCGACGCGCGGCGATGGCCTCGCCGACGAACGAAGGCCTGGCGCAAGCGACGATGGCGGTGGACAAGGCGAACCTCGCCTGGATGAAGATCCACTTCGTGGCCGAAGGTTTTCCCAGCGTCGACGCCGTCGGTCACCGGGGCGTCGAAGAGGCTTTCATCCTGGTCCAACATGCGGACCAGGACCTCGCGTTCCAGTCGTCGATGCTCCCGGTGGTCGCGAAGCTGGGGTCCAGGGGGGATGTCATGAAAGGCGACGTGGCCATGCTTACCGACCGCGTACTCGTCGCCCAGGGTAAGCCGCAACGTTACGGCACGCAGTACGACATCGATGCGGGCACGGGCCATGCCGTCAAGATGTCACTGAAACCCGTGGAAGATCGTGTCCATCTCGATACGCGGCGCGCGGCGATGGAGCTGATGCCGCAGGCGGATTACGACTGTATGCTGCGCGTGGCGTATACGCCGGCCCCGCCGGCGGCGCCGTGATCGCCTAACGCGCTTCGGTCACGGCCTCCCAGTTGAGGCCGAAGCGCGCGAGGTATTTGCGCAGGCGATCCGCGTCGTTGGTGCTGGCGCGCTTCGCCCGCGATGCCGCGAAGAGCTGCCGGCCCGCGTCGGAAACGCTGCGGCAACGCCGGCAAACCTGGATGACTTGGGCCAGCTGCAGGCGGTCGAACAGGTCGACGTCATCCGCTGCGTCGCCGAGCAGCTCGCGCAGCACGTCGCCCTCGCCTTCCTGGCGCCAGAGCCGGCGCAGCCGAGCGATCTCTTCGTCGACGCAGGCCTCGTTGATGCGACCCGATGGTGCGAGCGTGGCCATGCGCATGACCGAGGCACCGAGGTCGCGGAAGTTGCCCGACCACGGGGCATCGCCGGAGACGGCGAACGCGAGGTAGCGTGCCCTCGCCTCCTTATTGAATGTCACCCGACGGTTCTCGTCGCGTGCGAAGCGTTCCAGTTCGTAATCGAGGTTGGGCTCGATGTCTTCCATGCGCTCGGCGAGGCCGGGCAGGTGGAACGACCAGATGTTGAGGCGGGCATAAAGATCGTCGCGGAAGCGCCCTTCGGCGACGCGCTTGCCGAGGTCGCGATTGGTGCCGGCGATCAGCTGGAAGTCGCTGGACACTTCGCGATCGCCACCGACCGGCAGGAAGCGCTTGTCTTCCAGCGCACGCAGCAGCATGGCCTGCTCGTCCGCGCCCAGTTCGCCGATCTCATCCAGGAAAAGCAGGCCCTTGTCGGCGCTGCGCAGCAAACCCGCGCGCTCGCCAGCGGCGCCGGTGTAAGCGCCTTTGACGTGGCCGAACAGCGCGCTCATGGCACCGTCGCCGCGAAGCGTCGCGCAGTTGATTTCGACGAAGCGTCCGTTGAGTTCGCGCCGCGCCTGTTTTAGCTCGAACAGGCGGCGGGCGAGCTGGCTCTTGCCTGCACCGGTCGGCCCCATCAACAGGATGGGTGCGGACGAGCGGCTACCCACCGTCTCGATCTGCTCGATCATCCGGTTGAACGCGGCATTGCGCGTGGCGATGCCGCTCTTGAGATGGCTGCGGTCGTCCTGTTGCTCGACCTGGAAGCGTTGGGCCAGGCGGTCGTAGCGCGACAGGTCGAGGTCGATCACGCTGAGTTCGCCGACGCTGGCCGTCGCGCCGGCGTGGCGCGGCGGAGACGCCTGCAGGAGGCGGCCGGGCAGGTGCCGGCTCTCGGTCAGCAGGAACAGGCAGATCTGCACGACGTGGGTGCCCGTCGTGATGTGGAAGTAATAGTCCTCGTTATCGAGGTCGAAGGGATACGCGCGGGCGAACGCATGCAGCGTCTCGTACACCGTCTCGAAATCCCACGGATTATCGATGTAGGTGTCGTGGACCCGCACCTCGGTCTCCGGAGCGACCTGGGCCAGGTCGTCGACCACCCGGCGCAGCGTGCGCGAAGCGCGCCGCGCATCCGCCAGAAGCTCGATCCGCCCGACGAGGAAATCCTCGTGCATGCCCAGCGAGACCGTCGGCCGCCAGCGCTCCCAGCGATCCGGCTTGTCGCCGGCGTCGAGCTGGGTACCCAGGAACCCGATCACGACCTTGGTCTTCATGGATCCATCCATCTACATAACGATATCTACATATCGTAATGGAAGAAGTGACTCAGCGCGCGTGAAACACCGTTACGACAACATTCCATGCAAATACATGTAGTTAGGATTTTCAGGCGGTTGTTGGCATGGCTCCTGCTCTAACCCTGTCATCGAGGCCAGCGATAACCGTCTTTCTACTCCCGGTGGGAATGGGCCCACCGGGAGGGCAGGCGGATCACATGGCGAGGCCACCGCAACTACCATCCGAGTCCGCAGGAGCAGACCCATGACCACCACCGCATACGAAGTCATCAACGAACCCGGCGCGGCGCCGATCAAGCTGTGGACGCGCGGCGTCCCGCTGGAAGACGAGGCACGCCAGCAGCTGGTCAACATCGCGAAGCTGCCGTTCGTGCACGGCTGGCTGGCCGTGATGCCCGACGTCCATCTCGGCAAGGGCGCCACGGTGGGCTCGGTCGTGCCGACGGTCGGCGCGATCGTGCCGGCAGCGGTCGGCGTCGACATCGGCTGCGGCATGATCGCGACCCGCACGACGCTGACCGCATCGGACCTGCCCGAGAACCTGCGTGGCCTGCGCCACGCGATCGAGGCGGCGGTGCCGCACGGACGCACCGTGGGCCGTCGCGACAAGGGCGCGTGGGAGACGCCGCCCGAGGCCACCAGGGAAGGTTGGGGCGAGTTGCTCGCCGATTTCCGCCTGATCACCGACAAGTACCCGAAGCTGGCGCGGACCAACAACCTGCATCACCTCGGCACGCTCGGCACGGGCAACCACTTCGTCGAAGTCTGCCTCGACGAAGACGATCGCGTCTGGTTCATGCTGCACTCGGGCTCGCGTGGCGTGGGGAACGCCATCGGCACGCACTTCATCGAGCTGGCCAAGCAGGACATGCGTCGCTGGATGATCAACCTGCCCGACCAGGACCTTGCCTACCTGCCGGAGGGCAGCGAGCACTTCGGCAATTACGTGTTCGCGGTGGACTGGGCGCAGCGCTATGCACGCACCAACCGCGCGATCATGATGGGCCATGTGATCGAGGCGGCGCGCAAGGTCATCGGCAAGCCGTTCGAAGCGTGGGCCGAGGCGGTCAACTGCCACCACAACTACGTGAGTCGCGAGACCCACCTGGGCAAGGAGGTGCTGTTGACCCGCAAGGGTGCGGTGAGCGCGCGCAAGGGCGAACTGGGGATCATCCCGGGCAGCATGGGCGCGAAGAGCTTCATCGTGCGCGGCCTCGGCAACGAGGAAAGCTTCAACAGCTGCAGCCATGGCGCGGGACGCGTGATGAGCCGTACCCAGGCGAGGAAGGAGATCACGCTGGACGATCACCGCAAGGCGACCGAGCACGTGGAATGCCGCAAGGATCGCGACGTCATCGACGAATCGCCGGCGGCTTACAAGCCGATCGAAGCGGTGATGAAGGCCCAGGAAGACCTGATCGAAATCGTCCACACGCTACGCCAGGTGGTCTGCGTGAAGGGATAGGAAGCGGCCCCGCCGAACGGCGGGGCCCAGTGCAAAGGAACGAGGGACATGATCGAGATCGATGGCCAGGCCGGTGGCGGCCAGTTGCTGCGCACCGCGCTGGCCCTGAGCCTGTGCAGTGGCGAGCCGTTCGCCATGGAAAACATCCGCGGCAAGCGCGAGCGCCCGGGCCTGCTACGCCAGCACCTCACCGCGGTGGAAGCCGCGGCGCAGGTCGGCGATGCGGACGTGGACGGCGCGACGCCGGGATCCACGACGCTGCGCTTCAGCCCGCGCGCTGTGCACGGCGGTGCCCATCGCTGGACGATCGGCACGGCGGGTTCGACCACGCTGGTGTTGCAGACCGTCCTCCCCGCGTTGTGGATGCATGGCGTGGAGGCGAGTCTGTCGATTGTCGGCGGCACGCATAACCCGCAGGCGCCCTCGGCGGACTTCATCGCCCACGCGTTCCTGCCGGCCATGGCGCGCATGGGCCTGGACGCGTCGTTCGCCCTGGACAGCCACGGCTTCTATCCGGCGGGCGGCGGCGAGATCCGCATGGCGTTGCGCGCGGGCGGCAAGCCGGCCCCGGTGCATTTCGGCGAGCGTGGCCCCGTGCTCGAGCAGCACGCCGAGGCGATTGTCTCGGCCATCCCGGCGAAGATCGGCGAGCGTGAGCTTGCGATTGCCCGGGCGCGGCTCGGCCTGGGTGACGGTGAAGCCTCTCTACGCGAGGTGCGCCGGGCGATGGGCCCGGGCAATGCGTTGTCGATCCGTTTCCGCACCGAACATGCATCTGCGGTGTTCACTGGCTTCGGCATCAAGCGGGTCACGGCCGAAGCGGTGGCCGAGCGCGCCTGTGCGGAAGCACGCGCCTGGCTGGCGGCCGACGTAGTGGCGGATAGCTACCTCGCCGACCAGCTGTTGTTGCCGATGGCGTTGGCCGGTGGTGGCAGCTTCACCACCCTGGCGCCTTCCGCGCATACGCGCAGCAATGCCGCGCTGATCGAGAAGTTCCTGCCCGTCGAGTTCATTTATACGGACCACGGCCGCGGCCGCTGGACCATCGCGGTGGAACGCTAGGCGGGCATCTCCAGCCGTACGTCCATGTCCGCCAGCGGCACGCCCGTGCGGCGGTCGACCACCACGGCTTCCACTCGCTCGCCCGTCGCCAGGTTGGTCAGCTGGCTGATCGCGCCACCCCCGTTGTGGTGGCGACCCCATTCGCCCATGGCGGCGAGGATGGGCAAGAAGTCCCGGCCGGCCGCGGTGAGGATGTACTCGTCCCTCGGCGGCCGCTCGCTGTAGCGCCGCTTCTCCAGCACACCACCCTCCGTCAGGGCCTTCAGCCGTCGCGACAGGATGTTCGGGGCGATGCCGAGGCTTGCCCGGAACTGGTCGAACTGGGTCATGCCCCGCCCGGCGTCCCGCAGGATCAGCGCGCTCCAGGCATCGCCCACGAGTGCGAGGCCCCGGGAGATGGGGCAGGTACCGGAAGAAAGTTTTTCGATGTCCATTGCAAAATGATAGTCCAGTCACTATCGTATGGCAACCTAGTTACTATCAATATGCAATCCACCCATCCGGAGACACGTCATGAGCACTGATTCCAAAGGTTTTGCCATCGTTACGGGCGCCTCGTCGGGCATTGGCGAGGTGTACGCCGAACGGCTGGCCGACCGTGGCTACGACCTGATCCTGGTCGCGCGCCGCCTTGATCGCCTGGAGGCCCTGGGCCGCAAGATCACCGAGCGCACCGGTCGCAAGGTCGAGACGCTGCAGGCCGACCTCACCCTGCGTTCGGACCTGGCCAAGGTGGAAGAACGCCTCGCCTCGGACCCCTCCATCACCCTGCTGGTGAACAACGCCGGTATCTCTCTCGAGGGCAGCCTGCTCGAGAACGGCTCGCCGGCGATTGAGAAGATCCTCGCGATCAACACCGTCGCGCCGACGATCCTCACCGCCGTGGCGGCCAAGGCCTTCGTGGCCCGCAACAACGGCGGCATCATCAATATCGCCTCGGTGCTGGCCTTCGTCCCGGAGATGTTCGACGGCATCTACAGCGGCACCAAGGCGCACGTGCTCAACATCACCCTGAGCCTGGCGGAAAAGCTGAAGGGCACGGGCGTGCATGCGCAGGCCGTGCTGCCGGGCGCGACCCGCAGCGAAATCTGGGAAAACTCCGGCAAGGACGTCGACGCGCTGCTGCCGGGCATGGTCATGGAGACCGCCGACCTCGTGGACGCCGCCCTGCTCGGCTACGACCGTGGCGAAGTCGTCACCATCCCGCCGCTGCAGGATGAAGCCCAGTTCGAGGCCTACAACAGTGCGCGCCTTGCGATGGGCCCGAATCTGTCGCGCAAGGAAGTGGCCCCGCGCTACCGCCGTTGATCCACCGGGAGTAGCCGGGACAGTGGCTTAGGCGAACATTCACCCACCGCACGTACGAATGCACGGTAAACTACGGCATTCGCTCGAATCTTTGCGGTTAGGCATGCTCTCGTTCGTGTTCGGCGCCTTCGGGCTCTCCACTCTCTGGCTGCTTCCCCTGCTCTGGCGTGTCGCCGCTGCCCTTGTCCGGCGGCGGCGTCCGCCAACGGTTGGCCCCGGTGCCATCCGTTTCTGGGCGGGCTTCGTCCTCGTGCTGCTTGCGAGCAGCATGCTGGAAGGCCTGGTCATTTCGCACTTCACGGACGACGCGTCCGTGGGCGGTGTCGTGTGCCGCTGGCTGGGCGCCCTCGCCGCGCCGGCCGCGCCCGTCGTCGCCGCGGTATCGCTGGCCTTCATCGTCATCGCCCTCCCCTGGTACGTCGGCGTCCCGTGGTCGCAGGCGATCAGCCGCCTCAACGGCATCCTCGAACCGATGGGCGCGCTCGCCATCGAAGGGACGAGTCGCCTGCTCCGCCGTGGCACCTCGCGCGCTACCGGGCGCAAGCCGTCGGCCGCCGTGCGTCGCGCGGATCGCACGCCGACACGTCGTCGCGCCGCCAAGCCCGTGGTGAAGCCGGTCGCGAAAGCGGTGGCCGCGACCACCTCGACGGCGAGCCTGTCGCGCAGCGAACCGGCGCGTCCGGATCCCGTGCGGCCGTCGGTCACCACGCCGGTGCCGCCGCGCCATCGCAGCAAGCCGGATACCGTGATCAGCGAGCCGTGGCTGGCGCCGCGCGCCATGCAGGCGCAGGCGCACGCAGACGTGCCGCCGGCTGTCGCGCAGCAGCCCATCGCGCCGCACCCGGTCGCACCGCCGATCATTCCGACCACGCCCATCATCACCGCTACGGCCATCGTGACGCCGACGCCGACGCCGACGCCCGCGCCCTCGACACCGTCGATACCGTCGATGCCCATCGCGCCGGTCGTCACGCAGTCCGTGCCGGACGTGGTTCCGCCGGTGGCCCCGCCGCCGCCGGTGAAGCCCGTGTCGCGCTTCGCGATCGCCGCCAACGATGCCTCGCCGACCGAACAGGCCACGATCACCAGCATCACGGTGCCGAAGCCGTTGCGCACCGTGAACCACGGCGCCATCAGCCTGCCGCCGCTCACCCTGCTGGCGGCCGCCTCGCCCAACGCGTTCGCGATCACCGAAGACGAGCTGGCGGAAACCGGCGAACTGATCGAGCAGCGCCTGGCCGAGTTCAAGGTACCGGTGCAGGTCGTCGGCGCGTCGGCCGGCCCGGTGATTACCCGCTACGAGATCGAGCCTGCGACGGGTGTGCGCGGCAACCAGATCGTCGCGCTGATGAAGGACCTCGCGCGTGGACTGGGTCGCACGTCGATCCGCGTCGTCGAAACCATCCCCGGCAAGATGTGCATGGGCCTGGAGCTGCCGAACGAGCAGCGCCAGATGATCGCGCTCTCCGAGATCCTGGATTCGTCGGAATACCGCGACTCCGATTCGCTGCTGACCCTGGCCATGGGCAAGGGCATCACCGGCGAACCGGTGGTGGCCGACCTGGCGAAAGCGCCGCACATGCTCGTGGCCGGCACGACGGGCTCGGGTAAGTCGGTGGCGGTGAACGCCATGATCCTGTCGATGCTCTACAAGGCGACGCCCGAAGACGTGCGCATGATCATGATCGACCCGAAGATGCTGGAGCTTTCCGTCTACGAAGGCATCCCGCACCTGCTGGCGCCGGTGGTCACGGACATGAAGCTCGCGGCGAACGCGCTGAACTGGTGCGTGGCCGAGATGGAAAACCGCTACAAGGTGATGTCCGACCTGCGCGTGCGCAACCTCGCCGGTTACAACCAGAAGGTTCGCGAAGCGCGCGCCATCGGCAAGCCGCTGTTCAATCCGTTCCCCGCGCACCCGGAAGTGCCCGAGCATCTCGACACCTTGCCGATGATCGTCGTCGTCATCGACGAGCTGGCCGACCTGATGATGGTCGCGGGCAAGAAGATCGAAGAGTTGATTGCACGCCTCGCGCAGAAGGCGCGTGCGGCGGGCATCCACCTTATCCTCGCGACACAGCGTCCGTCCGTGGATGTCATCACCGGCCTGATCAAGGCGAACATCCCCACGCGCGTCGCCTTCCAGGTGTCGTCGAAGATCGACTCGCGCACCATCCTCGACCAGATGGGCGCCGAAAGCCTGCTCGGCCAGGGCGATATGCTGTTCCTGCCGCCGGGCACGGGTTATCCACAACGCATCCACGGCGCGTTCGTGGCCGACGAAGAGGTGCATCGCATCGTCGCGTGGCTGAAGCAGTTTGGCGAACCCGACTACAAGGACGAAATCCTGCAGGGCCCGCCGAGCGAAGCCAGCGATGGCGACGCCGGCGAAGACGGCATCGATGCCGAGCTGGATCCGCTGTACGACGAGGCGGCGGCGTTCGTGTTGCGCACGCGGCGCGCGTCCATCTCGTTCGTGCAGCGGCAGTTCCGCATCGGCTACAACCGCGCGGCGCGCCTGGTGGAAGCAATGGAGCACGCGGGCATCGTGTCGGCCATGGGCATCAACGGCCAGCGTGACGTCGTGGCACCGGCACCGCAGGAATAACGGACGAGCGCATCGACGGCCGCATCATGAAAAAGGGCCGCTTTCGCGGCCCTTCTTTTTATTCCTTGGTGAGCAGCTTGAGCGGCACCGCGATGGACTTCTCCACCGGCTGCTTGTCGATCAGCTTCTTGCCGGTCTCGATGCCGAGGCGGCCGATCTCTTCCGGCTGCTGGGCCACCGTGGCGGCCATGCCACCGTCCTGCACGGCCTTCTTGCCGTCGGGCGTGCCGTCGAAGCCGACGACCAGCACCTTCTTGTTCTTGCCGGCCAGCGCCTGCACCGCGCCGAGGGCCATCTCGTCGTTCTGGGCGAAGATCGCCTGGACGTCGCTGTTGCCCTGGAGCAGGTTCTCGGAGACCGAGAGGCCCTGTGCACGGTCGAAGTTGGCCGGCTGCTGCGCAACCACCTTCATGCCGGTGGTGGCGATCTCGTCGTCGAAGCCCTTGCCGCGCTCGCGCGCTGCCGAGGTACCGGCCACGCCCTGCAGCTCGATGATGTTGCCCTTGCCGTTGAGCTGCTTGGCGAGGAAATCCGCCGCCATCTTGCCGCCGGCGATGTTGTCCGAGGCGATGTGCGAAGCGACGTCGGCACCATCGACGCCACGGTCCAGCGTGATCACCGGGATGTTCGCGCGCTGCGCGGACTGCACGGCACCGGCCAGCGCCGAGGAATCCGTCGGGTTCAGCAGGATCACCGAGACGCGCTTCTGGATCAGGTCTTCGACGCTGGAGATCTGGCGCGCCGGATCATCCTGCGCGTCGACCACCACCAGCTGCACGCCCGCGGTATCGGCGGCCTTCTGCGCGCCGTCCTTCAGTTCAACGAAGAACGGGTTGTTCTGCGTGGACAGCGCCAGGCCGATCACCGGCTTGCCACCCGCGGCGGCACCGCCTGCGGTGGCGGCGGCGGACGGCGCCGACTCGCCCGGGCCCTGCTGCGAGCAGGCGGCGAGAAGCGTGGCTGCGGCAGCGGCAGCGAATAAGGTGAGTTTGCGCATGGTGTGTTCCCTCGTGGTTTTCACTGCCGCCTGTCGAGCAGGACGGCGATCAGGATGACGATGCCCTTGACGACCTGCTGGTAAAACGAGCTTACGCCGAGCAGGTTGAGGCCGTTGTTCAAAAAGCCGATAAGCAGCGCGCCGATCAGCGTGCCGAAGAGCCAGCCGCGACCACCGGCGAGGCTGGTGCCGCCCAGCACCACGGCCGCGATGGCGTCCAGCTCGTAGCCCGCGCCGGCGGTGGCCTGCGCCGAGTACAGGCGCGAGGTAAGCACGATGCCGGCGAAGGCGGAGAGAAGACCGGACAGGCCGTAGATCGCCAGCTTCATCGGGGCGATGCGTACGCCGGACAGGCGCGCGGCTTCTTCGTTGCCGCCGATGGCCACCACGTGGCGGCCGAACACCGTGCCGCGCAGCAGGAAACCGCACACCGCGAAGGCGATGAACATCCAGATCACCGGCAGCGGCACCAGGTTGGCCACGTAACCACCGCCGATCAGCGCGAAGCCGGGGTTGCTCACCGGGATCGGGCTGCCCTGCGTGTACGAGAGCGTGAGTCCGCGAAGCAGTGTGAGCGTGCCCAGAGTGGCGATGAACGGGGCGACGCGGCCCCACGAGACCAGCACGCCGTTGATCATGCCGAGGATCAGGCCGAGGCCGAGGCCGGCGCCGATGCTCAGCACCATGCCGTGGCCCGCGGCCATCAGCCCGGCGGTGATCGCGCCGGTAAAGGCGAGGATCGCGCCCACCGACAGGTCGATGCCGCCGGCGAGGATCACGAAGGTCATGCCGAAGGCGATCAGCGCGTTGATCGACACCTGGCGCAGCACCGTCAGCAGGTTGCCGGTGGTGAGGAAGTCGGGGCTCATCACCGACAGCACGATGAAGAGCAGCACGAGGCCGATCACCGATCCGAGCCGCTGGAGCAGCGTGGTGGCCCGGCTCCAGTTCATTTGCAGCGTCATGTCACTTGCCTCCGGTCGCGGCGGTCATCACGGCTTCCTGGGTGGCGCCGTGCGCATCAAGCAGGGCCGTCGCATGGCCTTCGTGCATGACGAGGATGCGATCGCTCATGGCGAGCACCTCCGGCAATTCCGACGAGATCATGAGGATGGCCACGCCCTGCTCCGCGAGTTGATTGATGATGTGATAGATCTCGGCCTTGCCGCCCACGTCCACGCCGCGTGTCGGCTCGTCGAGGATGAGCACGCGCGGCTTCAGGGCCAGCCACTTGGCCAGCACCACTTTCTGCTGGTTGCCGCCGGACAGCGCGCGCACATCCAGCTCCATGTCGCGCGTGCGGATCTTCAGCGCGTCGATGAGGCCGGAGGTCTGTTTCTTTTCGCTGCCGCGATCGACGAGGCCGGCATGCGCGGGAACGCGCGGCAGGCTGACGTTTTCGCGCAGGCTCATGTCGAGCACCAGGCCCTGCGCCTTGCGGTCTTCGGTGACGAAGCCAAAGCCGGCATGGATCGCTTCGCTGGGCGATTTCGGTGTCACCACCTTGCCGTCGAGCGTCACGGTGCCGCTTTCGAGCTTGTCCAGGCCGAACAGCAGGCGCGCCATCTCGGTGCGGCCGGCGCCGAGCAGGCCGGCGACGCCGAGCACTTCGCCCGCGTGCAGTTCGAAGTTGACGTCCTTCACCATGCCGCCGCTGACGTGCTCGACCTTGAGGCGTACCTCGCCGATATTCGGCGTGCGAGTCGGATAGCGCGCATCCAGCGTGCGCCCGACCATCATCTTCACCACCTCGTCGAACGCCAGGCCCGGGACGGGGCGCGTGCCGACGAAGTGGCCGTCGCGCAGCACGGAGATGCGGTCGCACAGGGCGAAGATCTCTTCCATGCGGTGCGACACGTAGACGATGCCCGTGCCCTGCTCGCGCAGTTCGCGGATCAGCTTGAACAGCGTGGTGGTTTCGCTTTCGGTGAGCGCCGCGGTGGGCTCGTCCATGATCAGCACGCGGGCTTTCTGGCCGAGCGCGCGGGCGATTTCCACCATCTGCTGCTGGCCCACGGAGAGCCGTTCGATGCGCGTGGCCGGGTCCAGTTTCGTCATGCCGACGCGCACCAGCCATTCCTTCGCGGTGGTCTCCATCGCCTTGCGGTTGAGCAAGCCGAAGTGATGCATCTCGCGACCGAGGAACAGGTTGTCGGCGATGCTCAGCGCCGGGATCAGGTTGAGTTCCTGATGGATGATCGCGATGCCGTACTTCTCGGCGTCGGCGGGCGAGGTGATCGATACCGCCTTGCCGTCCACTTCGATGCTGCCCGCGTCAGGCGCGTAGATGCCGGTGAGGATCTTCATCAGCGTGGACTTGCCCGCGCCGTTCTCTCCCATCAGCGCATGCACTTCGCCGGGGCACAGTTCGAAGCCCACGCCTTCGAGCACCTTCACCGGGCCGAAGGCCTTCTGGATGCCCTTCATCCGGATGATCGGCGTGCCCATCAGAAGGTGACGCCGGCATGCAGGATGATGTTGGCGTAAGGCGAGGTTTCGCCCGTGCGCACCACGGCCACCGCGCGGCGGGTGGCCGCCTTGAAGTCCTCGTGGCTGAGTTCGTCCACGGGTACGCCGTTGTCGTCCAGGCGGCCCTTCAGCGCGACCATGGCCGGATTGTGCGCGTGGACTTCGCTGGCGATCGTCGCGTGTTCCACCGCAAGCTGGGCGAACACCGCCTCGAACACCACCGCGAAGGACGGCGTGCCCGGCAGCACGGCGAGGTCGATGCACGGCACGCCATGCGGCACGGGCAGGCCGACATCGCCAATCACCAGCGTATCGGTGTGGCCCATCGCGGCGATGATGCGGTTGAGTTCGGCATGCAGCAGGCCGCTACGTCTCATGGGTGGCTCTCCAGGAAGGCCGCGACCTCATCGGCGCGCGGCATGCCGCCCTGGGCACCCAGTCGGGAAACGGCGATGGCGGCGGTGGCGCAAGCCTTGCGCACGGCGACGTCGAGCCCTTCGGCGAGGTACACCGCGAGGGCGGCATTGAACGTATCACCGGCGCCGGTGCTATCCACCGCGTCGACCTTGAAGCCGGGCTGGTGGCGCGGCTCCTCGTCCTTGTCAGTGAACCATGCGCCATCTTCGCCACGGGTCAGGACGACCGGGCAGGGAGCCTGGCGCATCAGTTCACGGAAATCGGTATCGGCGGAGGCGCCCAGCACCATCGCCAGCTCGTGCTGGTTCGGGGTGAGGAAGCGCACGCGCGTAAGCCACTCCACCGGCAGCTTCTGCGCGGGAGCGGGATTGAGGATGACGGGGACGCCCTCTTCGTGCGCGATGCGCAGCGTGGCCTCCACGGCATCGAGGGGAATTTCCAGCTGCACAAGAAGCGCGTCGGCGCCGCGGATCACCTCGCGCGCGGCGTCCACCTGCGCAGGGGTGACGCGGCCGTTGGCGGCCGGCACCACGACGATCTGGTTCTCGCCACCGGCGACGGTGATCGAGGCCGTGCCGCTGCCGATCCCGTCGATGCGGGTGACGTGGCTGACGTCGATGCCTTCGGCTTTCAGGCCGTCGTAGAGCGACTGGCCAAACGCGTCATCGCCGATGTTGCCGACCATGGCCACCTGGGCACCGAGGCGCGCCGCGGCCACGGCCTGGTTCGCGCCCTTGCCGCCGGGGATGGTGAGGAAGCGATCCCCGGTGATCGTCTCGCCCGGGCCGACAAAGCGCGGGGCCAGGGTGACGAGGTCCATGTTGATGCTGCCGACGACAACAATTCGCGTCATGCCACGGGGCTCCGTTGGGGGTACCGGAAGGGGGATGGCGCGCAAATATACGCCCAGGCTGCGCACGATGCTTTCATGCGCATGCTTTCATCAGCGGGAAAGCCCCTTGGCCTCGAGCTCGGCAAGGTAGGCAGGCCAGGCGCTGTCATAGGCGCGGCCGAGGTCGTGCAAGGTGTCCCAGCCGAAAATGCCGCTGGCATGGCCATCGTCGAAGCGGATGAGGATGCCGTAGTGGCCGGTGGGCTCGATGGCGGAAATACCCACGCCCTGCTTACCCGACACAAGAACTTTCTGACCCTTGCCGTGACCCTGCACTTCGGCGCTGGGGGAATTCACCCGCAGGTACTCGTAGGGCAGGCGGAACTGCTCGCCGTTATCGAAGCTGACCTCAAGGACGCGCGAGGCCTGGTGCAGCGTGATGTCGAGGGGGCGCGGGCGGTTCATTGGAGCCTTCAGAACACAACATCGAAACACGGCATCGAACCCCCGCCCAGGCGGGGATTCGATGCGTTGGGGTGCTGCGGTTACGTCGGCGCCTGGCCGAAGCCGCCACCCGTGCCCTGCTCAAGCGGCGGCGGATCGCCGGCCACGGCCAGCAGCGAGGTGGCGTAGGCGTCTTCCATGCTCACGGTGGAAACTTCATCCCAGGAGAAGAACGATGCTTCGCGCATCCATTCCGCGTCCGGGGTGATCTCCTGCATGTTGAAGCCTTCTTCTTCCACGCTGACGACGCGGCCGATGTAGCAGACCTCGGACTCGTCTTCGCTGTCCACGTGCACGCCGATCACCGGCGCGTGCGCGGCGGCGGCCTTCACCACCTGGCTGATCTCGTCCAGGGGGAAATCCGCCGGCGGCGTCGGGGCGATGCCCTTCAGCGCGAGCGCCTTCTCCAGGAAGATGGCGTGCTTGTCCGGCGCCTCGAATTCGGAGATGTCGCGGTGCCGCATGACGTACATGCCGTCATAGCTCACGCCGTCGCCCACCACCCACAAAAGGAAAAATTCGCGGCCGACTCCGCCCACGTAGCCGCAGAAGCTGCCGTGTTCGAGTTCGTCGCGCCAGATACGAACCAGCTGGCGGCTGTCCTGCGCTTCACGCAGGGAGGCCCGCTGGCCGTTCGTTTTGAGTTGAATAACCTTGCCCATAGTGGTCAATAGTTTACCGGAGGGGGCACCCGTCAATGTTCAGAGGATGTAAGTTCACAGGATGTAACGGCTGAGGTCCTCGTCTTTCACGAGGGAAGCCAGGTTTTTATCGACATAATCGGCGTCGATCACGTACTTTTCGCCGGATTTGTCAGCCGCCTCGAACGAGATCCGCTCCAGCAGGCGCTCCATGACCGTATGCAGGCGGCGGGCACCGATGTTTTCGGTCCGCTCGTTCACCTGGAAGGCCACGTCGGCCAGGCGGTCCACGCCGGTGTCCGTGAAGTCCAGGCTGACGCCCTCGGTATTGAGCAGCGCAACATATTGCTTGGTCAGCGCGTTGTTCGGCTCGCGCAGGATCCGCTTGAAGTCGTCCACCGACAGCGCGTTCAGTTCCACGCGGATCGGCAGGCGACCCTGCAGCTCCGGGATCAGGTCCGAGGGCTTGGCCAGCGAAAACGCGCCCGAGGCGATGAACAGGATGTGGTCGGTCTTGATCGAGCCGTACTTGGTGGAGACGGTGGAGCCCTCGACCAGCGGGAGCAGGTCGCGCTGCACGCCTTCACGGCTGACGCCCGCACCGCCCCATTCCGAGCGCTGGGCCACCTTGTCGATCTCGTCGATGAAGACAATGCCGTTCTGTTCGGCGCTATCCACGGCGCGGGCACGCAGCTCCTCGTCGTTGATCAGCTTGCTGGCCTCTTCCTCGACGAGGATGGGGCGGGCCTGGCGGATCGTGGTCTTGCGCTTCTGCGACTTCTGCCCACCTAGGTTCTGGAACATCTTGCCCAGCTGCTGGCTCATTTCCTCCATGCCCGGCGGGGTCATGATCTCGACGCCGACGTTCATGGCGAAATCCAGCTCGATCTCGCGGTCGTCCAGGGCACCTTCGCGCAGCTGCTTGCGCAGCTTCTGGCGGGTGTCGTTGTCGATCGCCGGCACGCCGGCGCCGGTGTCATCCCAGCCGGAGGCCTGGCGGCGCGGCAGCAGGGCATCGAGCAGGCGGTCTTCGGCGGCATCCTCGGCCTGGCTCTTCACCCGGGACTTGGCCTGGTCGCGAACGAGCTTGTACGAGACATCGGCGAGGTCACGGATGATCGATTCCACATCCTTGCCGACATAGCCCACCTCGGTGAACTTGGTGGCTTCCACCTTCACGAACGGCGCGTTGGCCAGTGTGGCCAGGCGGCGGGCGATCTCGGTCTTGCCGACGCCGGTGGGGCCGATCATCAGGATGTTCTTCGGGGTCACTTCTTCGCGCATGCCCGGCTCGAGCTGCATGCGGCGCCACCGGTTGCGCAGGGCGATGGCCACGGCGCGCTTGGCGTCGTTCTGGCCGACGATGTAGCGGTCCAGTTCGTTGACGATCTCGCGGGGAGTCAGTTCGGACATCGCTCAGAGCTCCTCGATCGAGACGTTGTGATTGGTGTAAATGCAGATATCGCCGGCGATCTTGAGCGCTTTCTCGACGATCGTGCGCGCATCGAGGTCGCTGTTCTCGAGCAGGGCCAGCGCCGCGGACTGCGCGTACGGGCCGCCCGAGCCGATGGCGATCAGGCCGTTCTCCGGCTCCAGCACGTCACCGTTGCCCGAAATGATCAGCGAGGCGTCCTTGTCGGCCACGGCCAGCATCGCCTCGAGGCGACCCAGGCGGCGGTCGGTGCGCCATTCCTTGGCCATTTCCACGGCGGCGCGGGTGAGGTTGTAGCCGTTCTTCACCAGCTTCTCCTCGAACAGTTCGAAGAGGGTGAAGGCGTCGGCGGTGGCGCCGGCAAACCCGGCGAGGACGTCGCCCCGGCCCAGCCGGCGCACCTTGCGGGCGTTGGCCTTCATCACGGTGGCGCCGAGGGTGACCTGGCCGTCGCTGCCGATGACGACCTTGCCGTCGCGGCGGACGCAGACGATGGTCGTTGCGTGCATCGATTCCATGGGGGATTCCTTGGGGGAGACCGAAGAGGTGGGGCCAGCGACGCCGCCACCCAAGCCCGCGGCCTAGCCTTTCCGCTTGGCCCGGGGGTGCGCGGCGTCGTACACCCTGGCCAGGTGCTGGAAATCCAGGTGCGTGTAGATCTGGGTGGTTGCGATGTCGGCGTGGCCGAGCAGCTCCTGCACCGAGCGGAGGTCGCCCGAGGATTCCAGCATGTGGCTGGCGAAGGTGTGCCGGAGCATGTGCGGGTGCACGCGCTTGGCATGGCCGCTGGAGAGCTTGGCCAGGCGGGCCTGTACGGTGCGCGGGCTGATCGGCCCGCCCTCGCGCCCCTTGAACACGGCCTGCTCGGGCGCCGCGCCGCCCAGGGCGGCCAGTGCCTGCAGCGCCGCCACGGCAAACCGGCCCACCGGCAGGATCCGGGTCTTGTTGCCCTTGCCGAGCACGCGGACCAGGCCGTCATCGAGCTGCAGGTCGTCCCAGCGCAGGCCGCAGAGCTCGGCCAGGCGCAGCCCGCTGGAATAGAACAGCTCCATCATCGCGCTGTCGCGTGGCGCCAGGGAGCCGCCGAGGTTCGTTTCGACCAGCTCCTTGGCCTCGTCCGCATCCAGCACCACCGGCAGCTTGCGGCGCACCTTGGGCCCCCGCACGGCGGCGGCGGGGTCATGGGCCAGACGGCCCTCGCGGGTGAGGTAGCGGAACAGGGTGCGGCAGGCGGAGAGCAGGCGCTGGATGCTGTTCGGCTGGAGCCCGCCGCGGTGCTCGCGGGCGATCATGCCGCGCAGGCGGTCCGGGGCCAGGTCGTCGAACGAGGTGATGCCGTCCGCTTCCATGAAGCGGAGCAGCTTGTCCAGGTCGCGCCGGTAGGCCGCGAGGGTGTGTGCCGAGGGCGCCCGTTCGGCGGCGAAATGGCGCAGGAAGGCCTCGACGGCCTCGCGCGGGCTCACGCGGCCTTCCGGGCCCGTTCGATCGCCGAGCCGACGGTGGTGGAAATCATGTCCAGGAACAGCGTGCCCATGCCCGGGTGGAAGCGGTCCGCGTCGGCGCTGCCGATGGCCAGCAGCGCATCCGGGCCCACCCGCATGAGCGCGGCCGAACGGACATCGGGCGCGGCTTCGCCAAACAGGCGGTGCAGCTTGTCCGGCGCCAGGCGGCCGGCGACCGGGTCGTTATGCTCGAGGAACGTGGCGAATTCGGGCAGGCCCGCGAGGCCGCGCGGCTCGCGCAGCAACCACGGTTCGTCCGGCAGGCCGGAAAGGTCGCCGAAGAACACCAGGCGGATGCGCTCGGACTTGAAGTCGTCGGTGAGCCGCAACACCACGTTGCGCACCGTCTCTTCCATATCGGCTGCGCCAAGCAGGGCCAGCATCAGGCTGTGCACCCGGCGCATCAGCGTCTCGTTCTCAAAGGCCACGGTGGCCAGCTCGCGCAGGCGCGCCTCGAGCTCGGTGTTCTTCTCGCGCAGCACGCGCAGCTGGTGCACCGACAGCGCGGCGGCGGGGCCGTTGCTGCTCGGCATCACCAGCTGGCTGGCCAGGTCCGGGTAATCGGTGAGGAACTCCGGGTGCCGTCGAAGGTACGACGCCACGGTGGCTGGCTTGATGTCACCGTCGATCGCGGTATCGGTCATGGCACGGGTGTCCTTGGTGATGCTATGCGCCGAGTGTGCCGCGTTCGGGCGCTCGCGTCACACTTCGCCTTCAAATGCGAACGCCGCGGGGCCGGTCATCCACAGGCTGTGCCCCGGACCGTGCCACGAAATAGTGAGCGTGCCGCCGGGCAGTTCGACCGCCACGTCCGTCGTCGCCAGGCCAAGGGCATGGGCCACGGCCGCCGCGGCGCAGGCGCCGGTACCGCAGGCGCGAGTCCAGCCACTGCCGCGTTCATGCACGCGCAGCTTCAGGCGGTCCACCGCCACGCGCTGGACGAAACCGATGTTGGCCCCCTGCGGGAAGATCGGATGCGCCGTGAGCAACGGACCGAGCCGGTCGACGCGCGGGTCCGCCACGTCGTCCACGAAGACGACGCCATGCGGGTTGCCCATGGAGACGGCGCCAAAGCTCACGTCCTCGCCGTCCACCTGCAGCGTGTACGTGGCATGCGCGGCGTGTTCCAGCGGGATGTGCGCTGGCGTGAAATCCGGCTCGCCCATGTCCACGGTGACGGTGCCTTCGTCGAGCACGCGCACCACCACCGGGCCGGACGGGCTTTCCAGCCGCACCGGCACATCGCGCGCGATGGCCCCATCGCGATACAGCCACGCCGCCACGCAGCGCACGCCGTTGCCGCACTGCCCCGACGGCGAGCCATCGGCATTCCAGATGCCGTAATAGAACTCGCAGGAAGGATCCCGCGCCGGCTCGATGCTGATCAGCTGGTCGAAGCCGATGCCGGTGTGGCGGTCGGCCAGGGCCTGGATCCGGGCGGCGTTCGGCACGCGGCCGGCGTCTTCACGCCAGTCGACGATGACGAAGTCGTTCCCAATCCCGTGCATCTTGGTGAAGCGGGCAGGCATGCGGGCGTTACTGGTGGATGAGCGGGTCGTACGGCGACAACGTCGTGCTCACCGGCGCCGGCGAATCCACCGTGCTGGCGCGCGCAGGCTGCACGGCGGGGCTGGTGGCTTCGGTCAGCGACTGGCCCTGGTGGCCCTGGGGCGGCGCGACGGCCGGCTTCGCCGTGGTACCGGGAGCCGGCGGCGGCGGCATGAACAGGTCGCCCTTCTGGCCGCAGCCTTCGAGGCTGGCGGCAACGGCGCAGGCGAGGACAAGCGGCAGGATCAGTCGGCGCATGGGCGTCTTCCCGGAAACGGCGGCCAGTATAGCCCCGGGTCGCGTCAAAGCGTCTTTTCGAGGCGCAGCGCGTCGGCACCGTCGCCGTAGTACGCCGCGTACTCGCCGATCCGGTGGTAACCCATGCGCTCGTAGAGGCGGATCGCCACGCTGTTGTCCTTGCGAACCTCCAGGCGCAGCACGCGGCAGCCGCGTGCGCGGCCGGCGTCTTCGGCGGCCTCGATCAGCGCCGAACCCACGCCCTTGCCACGGGCCTGCGGCTTGGTGGCGATCGAATACAGCCGGGCCACCGAGGTGCCCTTGCGGTAGAAGACCACGGCCGTGCCGAGGAAGCGCCGATGGTTCGCGCTGGCCACGAGCACCTGTGCCGTTTCGCTGTCGAGGTGCTTGCGGTACTGGGCGCGGCTCAGGCGGTCGGTGTCGAAGGTCGCCTCTTCGAGGGCGACCAGGTCGTCGAGATCACTGACCTCGGCGCGACGAACGCGTACCGCGGCGGTTACCGGGGGTGGACGCATGCGCTTTGGGGGCTCCGGCGCGAGGTTGGGGGGTGGGGCAAGCGCGGCACTGTAGACCCGTGGGGGCGGTCGATCAATGACTTTTTCCTTAATCCTTTGCGAAAGCCGGAACCCGGCGCCTTGTACGCCGCCATCGCCCGGACCACACTGCGCCACCGGCGAACGATCGGCCCCGGGTGGGGTCGATCCAGGGCATGCGCCGTGGAATCGAGGTCACATGAGCCGGCTCGTCATCGTCGTGGAGAAAGCCTCGGACTGGGGCTCGTATTACCCATCCGCCGACGTCGTCAGCGCCATGGATTACCTCCGCGAGCCCGTCGGTGGCGACGACGAGCGCACGCACGTGATCAACCTCTGCCGCAGCTACAAATACCTCGGCACGGGCTATTACGTGTCCCTGCTGGCCGAAGCGCGCGGGCACAAGGTCATCCCCTCCGTGCGCACGGTGAACGACCTGCGCCGCCGCTCGCTGTACGGCCTGCACATCGACGACCTCAACGAAAAGCTCGAGAACTTCCTGCCCGCGCGTGGCCGGGACACGACCGACTTTGGCGTGCTGATGTATTTCGGCGAGACGGCCTACCCTGACCTGCAAGATCTTGCGCGACAGATCTTCGAACTGTTCCCGTGCCCGCTCATGCGGATCGAGTTCGAGCGCGAGCGCATCTGGCAGATTTCCGCGGTGAAGCCGGTAGGCCTGCACACGCTGGATGACGCGCAGGAAGACGCCTTCGCCGCGGCGCTGGAGAAGTTCTCGCGCAAGATCTGGCGCCGTCCGCGTGCGCGCAGGCAATACCGTTACGACATCGCGATGCTGGTGGACCCGAACGAATCGATGCCGCCGTCGAACAAGAAGGCGCTGAAGCATTTCATCGAAGCGGGCAAGCACCTCGGCATCGAGGTGGACCCGATCGGCAAGAACGACTACCAGCGCCTGGCCGAATACGACGGCCTGTTCATCCGCGAAACCACCGCCAGCGATAACCACACCTACCGCTTCGCCCATCGCGCCGAGCGCGAAGGCATGGTGGTGATGGACGACCCGACATCGATCCTGCGTTGCACGAACAAGATTTTTTTGAACGACCTGATGGTGTCGCGCAAGCTCGCCACGCCGAAAACCGAAATCCTCTATCGCGACGACATCCGCCGCCTGCGCGACCTGCCCGACGCGCTCGGCCTGCCCATCGTGCTGAAGATTCCCGATGGCTCGTTCTCGCGCGGCGTGGTGAAGGTGGAATCGGTCGAGGCGCTGGAGAAGGCCGCGGTGGACCTGTTCTCGCACAGCGCCCTGCTCATCGCCCAGGAATACCTGTACACCGAGTTCGACTGGCGCATCGGCGTGCTCAACCACGAGCCGCTGTACGCGTGCCAGTACTTCATGTCGCGCGGCCACTGGCAGATCTACAACCACGGCGCGAAAGGCACGGCCAAGTCCGGCGGTTTCCGCACGGTGCCGGTGCGCGAGGCGCCATCGGACGTGGTGAAGCTGGCGCTGAAGGCCACGCAGACGATTGGCGATGGCCTGTACGGCGTGGACCTCAAGCAGGTCGGCGACCGTCCGGTGGTGATCGAGGTGAACGACAACCCGTCGATCGACGCGGGCGTGGAAGATGCCTACCTCGGCGAAGACCTGTACCTGCGGATCATGCAGGAGTTCCTCCGCCGGCTTGAGCTGAAGCGGCTCGGCATCCAGCCTTAAGAGCCCTCAGCGGCGCATCAGCGCGGCGAGCAGGTCCAGCGGCAGCCGCGGCTTGATCGCCACCAGCACGCTCATCGGGGCGAGCAGCAGCCAGAACGTCGGCGTCCAGCCCAGGGTCTCGCTGCGCGCGGACAGCGGCGTCAGCAGGAGCAGCAGGAAGCCACCGGCCAGCCAGGCCAGGGCGATCAGGGCGACGGTGCGGCGCGGGGTCAGCGTGTCGTGCATGGCGTGCTCCTCGGTGCGGTGGGCGTGGAACGGATCCTGGCCCGCCGCCGTCTCAGATGCCGCGACCGTTGACCGCACGTTGATCTCGTTCGTTGCAGGCTGCCCCATGAGCCGCTTTCCCACCGCCTTGCTTCTCCTGGTTAGTGTCGCCGCCGCCAGCTGCGCGGCCGATGCGCCGCTGAAGACCGTGGACCACGTGGACCTGCCCCGTTACATGGGCACCTGGTACGTGATCGGCACCATTCCCAACATGTTCGAGCGCGGCAAGGTGGCCACCGCCGATGAGTACCGGTTGCGCCCCGACGGCACCATCGACAACTGGTTCCACTACCGCAAGGGCTTCGATGCCCCGGCCAAGAGCTGGCACGGCAAGGCCTGGCTGCCCGACCCGAAGGACGCCAGCCGCTGGAAGGTGCAGCTGCTGTGGCCCTTCCGCAGCGACTACTCGATTCTCGCCCTCTCCGACGATTACCGGATCAGCCTGGTCGGCCTGCCCTCGCGCAAGCTGCTGTGGGTGCTGGCGAAAGACCCGGTGATCGATGACGCGGTGTACCAGCGCCTGCTGGAGCTGGCGCGCGGGCAGGGCTATCCGGTGGAACAAGTGCGGAAAGTGCCGCAACGGGCGGAAGACGCCGGCAAGCCGGGATATCTCTAGGCCTTGCTAGAATCGCCTCGCCGGGCGCGGGGTCCGGCGTTGAGCCAGGAGAGTCCATGAGCGCTGAAGCGCCACGTTTCGCCGTCTTCGGTCACCCCATCGCGCATTCGCTGTCGCCCCGGATCCATGAGGCGTTCGCGGCGCAGCTGGGCATCCGCCTCGAGTACGCGACGATCGACGCCGAGCCGGCCCGGTTCGAGGCCGCCGTGCGCCAGTTCTTCGCGGAAGGCGGTGTGGGCGCCAACGTCACCCTCCCGCACAAGCATGCCGCTTTCGCGATGGCCGACGAACACACCGAAGCCGCCCGGCGCACCGGCGTGGCCAACACCCTGACCCGCCTGCCCGACGGCCGGATCAAGGCACACAACACGGATGGCGGCGGCTTCGTCCGCGACATCACCGAGCGTGGTGGCTTCGACCTGCGCGGCCACGATGCCCTGCTGCTGGGTGCCGGTGGCGCGGCGAAGGCCGTGGCCTGGGCGCTGATGGACGCCGGCGTGCAGTCGCTGACCATCGTCAACCGCACGCCCGAGCGTGCCGATGAAGTGGCCGACGCGATCGGCGAGCCGGCCCGTTGCCACACCCGCTACTGGGATGGCCTGGAAGGCGAATGCTTCGACCTGATCGTCAACGCCACCTCGATTGGCGTCACCGGCGGCGGTTTCGACCTGCCGATGTCCATCGTCCAGGACCACTCCACCGCCTACGACCTCTGCTACGGCGCATCGGCCGCTGAGTTCAAGGGCTGGGCCGTGGCCGCGGGCGTGCGCCCGGACTGGTTCCGCGACGGCCTGGGCATGCTCGTGGAACAGGCAGCCGACGCGTTCGAAGCCTGGCACGGCCAGCGCCCGGACACCGACCCGGTGTACCGGGAACTCCGCCAGCGCTACTGATGGCGCTAGCCTGCCGCCCCGGATGCGGGGCGTGCTGCATCGCCCCGTCGATCAGCTCGCCCATCCCCGGCATGCCCCACGGCAAACCCGCCGGCGTCCGCTGCATCCAGCTCGGCGCCGACCACCGCTGCCAGATCTTCGGCCACCCCGATCGCCCGAAGGTCTGCGCCGGCCTCCAGCCCGAGGCGGCGATGTGCGGGCCACATCGCGAGCATGCGATGGCGTGGCTGGCCGACCTCGAACGAGCTACTTCGGCGCCACCGCGTTAACGGGCGAGGCGCAGCTGTAAGTCGCGCGATAGTCGTAGCGTGGCGTGCCTGCGCCGGGTTCGGCAAGCACCAGATGGATCGTGTCCACTGCGGGCTTCGCACATCGATGCTGGGCTTCGGCGAAGCACGGCCGATCGCTGATGGCGTCTTCCGTACACGACACCGCGATGCCGGCGCTGGCTGGCAGGGCAGCCACCGTAGCGGGGGGCGATGAAGCACAGCCGGCCAGGGTGGCCAGCAGCATCGCGGGGCAAAGGATTCGTCGCGGGTATCGCATCGGCCACCTCCACGGTCCGGAAGGTAGCTTCACCGGATGACGGCGCGGTGTCAGCGAACCAGTTGGCGAATGCCGAGGGCCAGGATCACCGAGCCGCAGACGCGGTCGATGGCTTTCTTCCACTGGCGGTAACGCGTGGCGACGCGCGGCGTGGCGAACAGCACGGCGACGAAGGCGTACCAGGACGAGGCGACGACGGCCACGGTGGCCAGCATGCCCAGGAAGGTGGGCGCGTTGACGTGGGCTGGCGCGGCCGCGGCGAACACCGCCGCGAAGAAAGCCATCGACTTCGGGTTGGCGATGTTCGTGGCGACGCCGGCGCGGAACGACTGCCAGACGGTGGGGCCACCTTCGTTCACCCTCGCCTCGCTGGCGCTCCCCGCCTTCGCGATCAACCGGCCGCCGAACCAGACAAGGTAGAGGGCGCCGGCGATCTTCACCGCCAGGGCGATCCACGGGAAGGTGGCAAAGACGATGCCCACGCCCAGGATCGAGCAGCTGGCCCAGAACAGGTTCACCACGACGATCCCGGCCACCATCGCGAGGGCATCGGCCGTGTTGGTCGATGCCGCCTTGTGGGCGACGGCCACGAAGTTCGGCCCGGGGATCACCACGCCGACGACGTAGACGGACAGGACGACGGCGATGGCGTGGAGATCGAGCATCCCCGGATACTAAGGGAAGGCTGCGCCGTGCGCTCAGGCGGCGCTTACCACCACGAGGGCCAGGACAATCGCCACGACGTCCTCGACCAGGCCCGCCGGGCGGTCCGACTTGAACGCCCGGGCCATGGCCGTGCGGGCCGACGAGCCGCCGTAGGTGCCCAGCACCGCGCCGACGATGCCGGCAACGCCGCCGCCGATCAGCATCCCGTGGGCCGCCCCGACGCACGCGCCGCTCAGGGCGCCGGTGACCACGCGTGTGCCGAACTGCACGGGAATCTTGCGGCTGGGCGTGGTCGGCAGCTGGTCGGTCACCAGTTCGGCCAGGGCCGCGATGCCCAGGATCCACGGCGTCCACGCGTAACCCATGAAGGCTAGCGGCGTGCCGGCGAGGGCCAGGCCGCCGAAGCGGGCGGCGAACGACACGGCGGCCGGGGCGAGCATGGCGCGCAGTCCCGCGACGATGCCGATGAGCAGGGCAAGCAAAAGGATCATGACCGGTTCACTCCATGGGTGTGATGGGATTCGATGCCGGGCGGCGGGTCGCTGGCTTGTCCGAAACCACCGCCATGGGTGGCCGGTCACCGGCCTGCAACACTGGGCGGGGAAGATGGCGCGCCCGCAGGGGCCGTCCGACAGGGGGCCGGCCTGGTTGCGGGCTGTGTGACGGAACTACCCCCATGAACTCCGCTTCCCGTATCGCCGCGGTTCCCCGCCGCGCGATCATCGTCGTTGTCGTCACCGCCGTGCTGCTGGTGGCGGCGCTCGTGCTTGGCGTCCGCCAGCGCCACCAGCTTGCCGAGGCCGATGCGCCGGCGAAAATCCCGGAGCCCGTCGCCACGGCCGGCGCCTCGCCCGAAATCGACATCCTCCTCGGCCTGGCGCGCGACGCCACCCGCGAGGGGCGCCTCGTGGCCCCGCAGGGCAACAACGCCTACGAGTACTACCTCAGCATCCTCCAGCTCGACGTCAACAACGCCACGGCCACCGACGCCCTGCGCGAGACCCTGCCGTTTGCCTCGCAGGGCATCGAGCGGCAGATCAACCACCGCGACCTGGAAGAGGCGCGCCGGGAGATCGCCCTCCTTCGCGACTTCGATCCGACCAACTACACCCTGATCATCCTGGGCGCGAAGCTCGACGCCCAGCAGCAGGTGGTCACCGCCGAAGACGAGGCGAAGGCTGATGCGATGCGTCGGAAGAGCGGGGGCTGAGGCACCGGTTCATGGTCCGTGGCGGGGCGCTGTCTTAAGATCGGCGCTCCCCCCAAGGCAAGGAGCCTGTCCCATGTCCCGCATCGGAACCCTGTTTTTCATGGCGATCCTCGGCGGCGCCGCCCTCAGCGCCTGCCAGACCACCCCGGCCTCCCCGCCCGCACCGACGGCGGTGAAAGGCTTCGTTACCGATACCAAGGCCTTCGACGCCTTCATCGCCACGAAGCCCACGGCTGAGCAGTTCCATGCCGCCTACCCCGACGTCCAGCTGGTGATGCCCGACTCGATCACCACGCGGGAATTCCGGATGAACAACAGCCGCTATTACCCCCAGTGGGACGACAGCGGCCACATCACCGGCGGCAGGTTCCAGTAGGAACGCACCCTGTGCGCGACGCCCTTCGCGATCGCGCCACAGGGCCTCCCTCGAGGACCTAGAATGGCGCCATGCCTACGAACCTAAGGCCCTTCAAGGGCACCCTTCCCCGCCTCGGCGCCCGCGTCTATGTCGATCCGGCCGCCACGGTCATCGGCGACGTGGAACTGGCCGACGATGTCTCCCTCTGGCCGGGCGCCGTCGCCCGCGGCGACGTGCACCACATCCGTATCGGCGCGCGCAGCAACCTGCAGGACGGCGCCGTCATCCATGTGACCCACGACGGCCCGTACAGCCCGGGCGGCTTTCCCACCATCATCGGTGAGGACGTCACCATCGGCCATGGCGCGGTCATCCACGCCTGCACCCTTGAAGACGCCTGTCTGATCGGCATGCACGCCACCGTGCTCGACGGCGTGGTAGTGAAGAAAAACGCCTTTATCGCTGCCGGCGCGCTGGTCCCGCCCGGCAAGGTCGTCGGCGAGCGAGAACTGTGGGTCGGCAATCCCGCGAAGATGGTGCGGGTGCTGAGCGATGCGCAGGTAGAACAGTTGTATTACTCGGCGGCGAATTACGTTCGCCTGAAAGACACGTATCTGGCCGAACCAGGAGATGTCCATGGATAACAGCACTAACCCCCTTCTGGATCCCAGTGGCGACCTGGCCGCGTTCTCGGCTATCCGGCCCGAGCACGTGGAACCCGCGATCGACCGGCTGATCGCCAACGAGCGCGCCGGGATCGACCAGATCACCGCGGCTGGCGCCATCCGCGATTTCGAGCACGTCATCCTTGCCCAGGAGCGCCTGGACCAGGCGCTGTCCCGCGCGTGGTCGCCGGTGAGCCACCTGCATTCGGTGGCGGACTCCGCCGCGTTGCGCAAGGCGCATGGCGCCGCGGAAGAAAAGCTGACCGAGCACGGGCTCGAGGTAGGCCAGAACCGCGACCTGTACGCAGCCACCCAGGCCGTCGCCGACGATGCGGCGTTCGCCAGCCTCCCGGCGGCCGCGCGTGCCGCGGTGGAGCATGCCCTGCGTGATTTCCGGCTCTCCGGCGTCGCCCTGGAAGAACCCGCCCGTACCCGCTTCCGCGAGATCGGCGTGGAGCTGTCGCGCCTGACCACGGAGTTTTCCAACGCCGTGCTCGACGCGACCGAGGCCTGGCACAAGCACATCACCGACGAACGCGACCTGGCCGGCATCCCGGAATCGGGCCGCGCCGTGCTGCGTGAATACGCGCGCGAAGAGAAGCTCGACGGTTACCTCGTCACCTTGAAGCAGCCCAGCGTGCAGGCGGTGCTCACCTACGCCGAGAACCGCGACCTCCGCTTCGACGTGTACTACGCCTACCAGACGCGTGCCTCGGACGAAGGCCCGAACAAGGGCAAGTTCGACAACTCCGAACGCATCGAGAAGATCGTGGCGCTGCGCCACGAAGCCGCGCAGCTGCTGGGCTTTGCCAACGCCGCCGAGGAATCGCTGGCAACGAAGATGGCGAGCTCGCCGCAGGTGGTGCTCGATTTCCTGCGCGACCTTGCCGCGAAAGCACGGCCGCGCGCCCGCGAAGAACTGGCGGAACTGCGCCGCTTCGCCACCGACACACTGAAGATCGACAACCTCGAACCCTGGGACGTCGCCTTCGCCGCCGAACGCCTGCGTCAGGATCGCTACGCGCTGGACGAAGAGCAGCTGAAGCCGTACTTCCCGGCGCAGCAGTCGGTGGACGGCCTGTTCGCCGTGGTCGAGCGCCTCTACGGCGTCACCTTCACGCCGCGCGACGACGTGGACACCTGGCACAAGGACGTCCGCTATTACGACCTGAGCAACGCCGACGGCACCATCTTTGCCGGCGCCTACCTCGACCTGTACGCGCGCTCCGGCAAGCGTGGCGGTGCGTGGATGGACGTGAGTGCCGCACGCTTCCGCGATGGCGACCACCTGCAGCTGCCGGTGGCCTTCCTCACCTGCAACTTCCCGCCGCCGACCGACGGCGCGCCGGCGTTGCTGACCCACGACGACGTGCTCACCCTGTTCCACGAATTCGGCCACGGCCTGCACCACATGCTGACCGAGGTGGATATCCCCTCCGTCGGCGGCATCGATGGCGTGGAGTGGGACGCGGTGGAACTGCCCAGCCAGTTCATGGAGAACTTCGCCTGGGACCGCGAGGCCCTGCGCTCCTTCGCGAAGCACTACCAGACCGGCGAGCCGCTGCCCGACGAACTTTACGAGCGCATGCTCAAGGCCCGCCATTTCCACACCGGCATGTTCCTCGTCCGCCAGCTGGAATTCGGCCTGTTCGATTTCCGTCTGCACCTGGAATACGACCCGGCCCGGGGTGCGCGCCCGATGGAGGTGCTGGAGCAGGTACGCAAGGAAGTGTCGGTGCTGCACCCGCCGGCATGGCAGCGCTTCCCGCATGCCTTCACCCACGTGTTCGCCGGCGGCTACTCGGCCGGCTATTACAGCTACCTGTGGGCGGAAGTGCTCTCGGCCGATGCGTTCGAACCGTTCGAAGCGGCGGGCGTGCTGGACCGCGCCACCGGTGAGCGTTTCCGGAAGGAAATCCTCGCCGTGGGCGCCACCCGTCCTGCCCTGGCCTCGTTCACGGCCTTCCGCGGCCGGGAGCCCAGCCCGGATGCGTTGCTCAGGAGCTACGGCCTCACCGCCTGACCGCCGGGGGAAACCCATCTGACGCCGGGTCGTCACGTGGGTTTCCTTTACAATGCGGCGATGAAGATTGCCTCCTGGAACGTCAATTCGCTCAAGGTCCGCCTGCCCCACCTCCAGCAGTGGCTGGCCGAGGCGCAGCCGGACATTCTTGCGCTGCAGGAAACCAAGCTCACCGACGACAAGTTCCCCGTCGACGAGATCGCCGCGATGGGTTACCGCGTCGTGTACTCGGGGCAGAAGACCTATAACGGCGTGGCCATCCTGGCGAAGGATGAGCTGACCGACATCGTCACCGATATCGAAGGCCTCGACGATCCGCAGCGGCGCATCCTCGCGGCCACCGTGGGCGACGTGCGCGTCATCAATCTTTACGTGGTGAACGGCAAGGCGCTCGGCGACGAGAAGTACACCTACAAGCTGCACTGGCTGGAGCGCGTGCGCGCCTTCATCGCGCAGGAAATGGCGAAGCACGCGAAGGTGGTGGTGCTGGGCGATTTCAACATCTGCCGCGACGACCGCGACGTGTACGATCCCGTGGCCTGGGGCGAGGATATTTTCTGCTCGCCGCCCGAGCGCGCGGCACTGCAGGCGATCCTCGACACCGGCCTGCACGACAGCTTCCGCCTGTTCTCCGACGAGGCCGGCCTCTTCAGCTGGTGGGACTACCGCCAGGCCGCGTTCCGGCGCAACATGGGGCTGCGGATCGACCTCATCCTGATCAGCGACGCCCTCAAGGCCGCCGCCGTCTCGTCCATCATCGACAAGGCGCCGCGGAAGTGGGAGCAACCGTCCGACCACGCGCCCGTCGCGCTGGAGTTAACGCTTTGAACGTACCCAAATCCGAATGGCCCAGTTCGCTTGACGACAAGGAACTGGAAGAACTCGACACCTACCTGCGCGTGCACGGGCGGGAAGGTGACCTGATGCTCGACGGCGTGCACGGACTGCTGTCCGCCATCGCCGTCGGCCCACTCGAAGTCCAGCCTGACGAATGGTTGCCCGAAGTGCTGCACGACGCGTTCACCGATGAGGATGAAGGCAATCGCGTGCTGGCGCTGCTGGCCAAGCTCAACGACTCCATCACCGCCGAACTCGACGTGGAAGCGTACGAGCCGATCCTCGGTGAAATCGATACCGAAGAAGGCCCGATGCTCTCCGCCGCCGGCTGGTGCGAAGGCTTCAGCCGTGGCATCGACATGCGCGCCGCGCTGTGGGAAACGCGCCTGGCCGAAGACCCGGAACTGATGCAGCTGCTTGGCCCGGTGATGGCGCTGGCGGTGGACGAAGGCGTGCTGCAGGCAGACGCGGAGTTCGAGCGGCTGAGCGACGAAGAATACGACGAGTGCCTGGGCCAGCTGCCCGAGGTGCTCGCCGTGGTGACGGCCTACTGGCGCGACAACGTCCCCACGGAAAAGGAGATCGCCGCCATGGCGACGCGCCCCACCGACGAGGAGCCGCCGCCGCGGCATCGCTCCGGCCACTGGGTGCACTGAGTCCCATGGGCCAGCGCAGCATCACGCGCCGCGTGCGCGGCATGGATACCGCCGACGGCGCCGGCGTGAAGCTCAAGCGCGTGATCGGCCAGCCGGCGCTCGACATGCTGGACCCGTTCCTCACGCTCGACGAATTCCGTTCGGACCAGGCCGGCGATTACATCGAAGGCTTCCCGGACCACCCGCACCGCGGGTTCGAAACCGTCACCTACATGCTCGCCGGGCGCATGCGCCACGGCGACAACCAGGGCAACCAGGGCGATCTCGGCCCCGGCAGCGTGCAGTGGATGACCGCCGGCCGCGGTCTTATCCATTCGGAAATGCCGCAGCAGGAAGAAGGCCTGATGTGGGGCTTCCAGCTGTGGGTGAACCTGCCCGCCGCCGACAAGATGACCGCGCCGCGCTACCAGGACATCCCGCCCTCGGACATTCCCGTGGTGCAGCCCGCTCCCGGGGTGACGGTGAAGGTCGTCGCCGGCGAGCTGGCGGGCGCGACGGGTCCGGTGTCCGGCATCGCCACCGATCCGATCTACCTGGATATCGCGCTGGAGGCGGGCGCGGCGTTGGACGTGGCCCTGCCGGAAGGCCACAGCGCCTTCGCTTACGTGTTCGATGGCAAGGCGGCGAGCGTCGCCGGCCAGGTGCTCTCGCGCGGCGAGCTGGCCGTGCTGTCGAAGGGCGATACGGTGGCCTTCGCCGCCGCGGAGCCTGCCCGGCTCCTGCTGGTCGCGGGACGCCCGCTGGCCGAGCCGGTCGCGCGCTACGGTCCGTTCGTCATGAACACGCCCGCGCAGATCCACGAAGCGATCGCGGACTTCCGCGCCGGCAAGTTCTGAAACTGAACAAGGCCGGGAAGTTCCCTGCCGCGTTTAAGTGCCGGACGGGGAAGGGTTTGTAGGCTTGGGCCCATGCGCTTCTTCCTCACCGTAATCCCGCTAACGGCCGCCTTCATCATCGCGGCCTGCTCGCCCCCGGGGCCCCAGGCGCCCGCGGGCGCGGCCCCCGCCGCCGCCAGTACGGCCTCCTCCCCGGCGCCCGGTCGCCTCGCACCGGCCACGGCCGCCCTGGGTACCCCTGAGTGGTTCAGCTGGGTCGACACGACCCTGGCCGTGAGCGACGACGGGCACGGCCCGCAGCCGAACACCCCGGCCTGGGATCAGGCCGTGAACGCCAAGCTGGGCGAGGAAGCCCCGCAGTCTGAACCGGGCTCGGCGGAATGGCAGCAGGCGGTGGACGCCCTGCTACGGACGCGCGTCGCCGCCCACTGACGCCTGGGTCTGGCCCTTGGTGACCTTGATCTCGCCCGATGGCAGGGACAGCACCAGGCCGCCCGGCGGATGGATCGGCTGGGTGATGGTCAGCGTCGCCTTGCCGTTCTTCGCTTTCAGCGTGTAGCCCAGGCGGCCATACGGCGTGCGCAGGTCCTGGACGGTGATGCCGTCGCCTTCGAGCCAGGCGGGCTGGACGCCCGCGGCCAGCACCATGGCGCCGTCGGCGTCGCGATCGTAGGCGAACAGATCCAGCGCCGAGCGCACGTAGTCCGAGGCGATCCACGCGTGCGGCATGTCGCCGACGAAGCGCGGCTTGCGTGGGTCGTGGCCCACCACTTCCGCCCACTGGTTCCACGCTGCCGGCCGGCGGTCGGCGAAGAAGAACGCGATGAGATCGTTGGTCCGTTCACGCCAGCCGAGGCGGACGAACGTCGCGATCGTGCGCAGTTCGTAGGGCGTGTAGTCCTCCCACGCCACGCTGCCGTCGCGGCGGGCGACGAAGGTCTGCCAGTACTTCTCGAACGTCCCGTCGACCAGCGCCTTCGGCAGGCGCGAGCCTTCACCACCGGGCGAGAGCGCAATCGTCGTCGAGGTGGCATCGAAGTCGCCGAGCTCCGCGGAACCGGGAATGAAGCTGAGGCCTTTGGCTTTCACCGCAGCGTCGATCGAGGCGTGCAGGTCGTCGCGGAACTGGTCGCGCGAGGTGCCGAAGCGCGACGCGTCGTCGGCGTGGCCCAGCGCGGTCGCCAGGTCCGCGGCGTCTTCGTAACCCTTCAACGCCCAGAAATCATCCCAGTACGAATGCATCGGCTTGGCCGAATAGCCTTCGTGGCTGATCGAGGCCGGCATCAGGCCGTACAGGGCGCGGTCGGCGCCTTGCAGCCGCGCGGGCTGGCGCTCGCTGGCGCGCAGCGTGTCCATGTACTCCGCTGCCTTGCGCACGTGCGGGTACAGCGCCTCCACCGTGGCGCGGTCGTGCGTGTAACGCCACAGCTCGGCGACACTGGAGATCAGCTCGCCGTGGCTGTCGTTTTCCGGCACGGGATCGGAGCCGCGCGTGTCCACGCAGCAGGGCACCTTGCCGTTCAAAAACTGGTGCGGCGCGTACCAGGTGATGAACTCGCGCGCGACATCGTCATGGCCCGTGCGCAACAGGCCTTCCAGCATCATCGCGCCATCGCGCACCCACGTGCGTGAGTACGAGCGCGTGCCCGGCTGCAACGCCGGGCCGTCACGTGAGATGAGGATCTGGCCGATGCCGCTCTTCATCGTATCGACGATGGGCTGCGCCACGGCGGGTACGGTGATCGACACGCGGTCCAGCTTCTCGCGCCACTGCGCCGCCACCGCGTCCGCGTGCGAAGCCAGCCACGCCGACACATCCGTGGGCACGGCCACCGCATCGTCCTGCGCCACCGGCACCACGAGCCCGAGATCGACATGCCCGTGCGCCGGCACGTGCACCGGATAAAGCAACGCGCCCTGCGCGAAGCCCGATGCGTCGCGCAAGCCGTTGGCACCCAGCGCCAGGCTGCCGGGTGATTCGCCACCCTCGATGCGCTCGGTCAGCATCTTCGGCGTATTCACGGAGCCGATGACCGCCCCGGTCTTCTGCAGCGGGATCACCTTGCGGCTGCCGTTGACGGTCAGCGCCGTCCCATCCCACGCCAGCTCACGAATCGTCGCGATGCCGCCTGGTGCATTGAGGAACTGTGTCGGCGGGTTCACCTGGAACGGCCGCGCGGCGAGCATCACGGTGACGTCGCGCGGCGCATCGCCCGCGTTGGCCACGCGATAGGACAGCACGAGTTCGGAGGCACCCGCCGCACCCTGGGCAAACGCCGTGGTGCTCAGCGACAGATCGCCCTTCGTCCACGCCACCGAAGGCATCGGCAGGTAGCGATCGCGCAGCGACTGCGTGGTCGTGACATCCGCCCACGTCACCAGCTTGCCCTGGTCGAGCAGGAAGGGTTCGATGGAGAAGCCGCCGCGGGTGATCTCTACCGCGCCATCCTCGGAAATCAACGCCGAATCACGGCTGCCGCCGTCGACGCCGACGATGGTCCAGTACGACTGCTCGCCGGAGAAGCCGCGCGGGTAGAGTCCGCGACGAACCGCCGTGGCGCGCTGCTCGAACACCGCATTGGCGGTTGGCGCCGGTGCCGGCACGGCGGCCGGCTTGCGCGCCACCAGCGCGAGGTTGTCGAAGCAGACCTCGCCCTTGTCAGGGCCGGCCTGCGGCTGGGCTTCCTTGTAGACGACGAATTCCACCTCGCGCGTGTGGCGCAGCGTGCGGTCCTTCGTCGGGCCCCAGGCAAACTCCACCTGGCGGCTGGTGGCGTCCACGGTTTTCCACTGCGTGGGCGGCACGAAGCCCGACTGCTGGTACCACCACACGTTGTCGCCGCTGTCGTCGATCAGCTTCAGCTGCAACGTGTTCGCCGGCATCGCGCCGCGCACGTCGAAGCTCAACGCAAAGCCGGCGGGGAAATCGATCGGCAGCGTCTTGCGGATCGACGCCGCGCCGGACACGCCGTTGAAATCGAACGCAAGGCAGACGCCCTGGCCCTTCGTGCCCGGCACGGCATGCAGCGACGCGGAGACATCATCGGTATGCGTGGCGACCCAGCCGGTGGTGGCGTCGAACGTGTCCAGCGTCGTCGCCTGCGCGCCCGTACCCACGAGCGCGGCAGCGAGGAATCCCAGTGCTTTCATGGCTTACCCCTTCACGCTGCCGAGCAGCAGGCCTTCCAGGTAGTAGCGCTGCAGCGCCAGGAACAGCACGAGCACGGGCAGGATGGTGACGACCGAGCCGGCCATCATCAGTTCGCTGTCCTGCACGTGCTCGCGTGACAGCGAGGCCAGCGCGATGGGCAACGTGTAGTGCTCCTGGCCGGTCAGCGCGATCAACGGCCACATGAAATCGTTCCACGCGGCAAGGAAGGTGAAGATCGCCAGCGTCACCATGATCGGCTTGAGCAGCGGCATGACGATGGTGGCGAAGATGCGGAACTCGCCCGCGCCATCGATGCGCGCCGCTTCCATCAGGTCGTCCGGGATACCGCTCGCATACTGGCGGACGAGGAAGATGCCGAAGATGGTGGCCAGCGCGGGGACGATGACCGCCCCGTAGGTATTCACCAGGCCCATGTACTTCAACAGCAGGAACAGCGGCAGCATGGCGACCTGGGCCGGGATGACCAGCGCGCCGAGCAGCAGCTGGAACAGCCGCGCACGGCCCTTGAACTCCAGCTTGGCGAACGCGTAGCCGGCCATCAGGTTGAAGGCCAGCGACACCACGGTGATCGAGGTCGACACCAGCAGGCTGTTGAACAGGTAACGGCCCATGCCCGCGTTGAGGAACAGCTGCCGGTAGTTGGCCAGCGTCCAGTGCGTGGGCAGCACCGGCGGCGGCAACGCGCTCGCCTCGCCCGGCGTCATGAACGATACCGAGACCATGTACAGCAGCGGCGCGATCGCGACGGCGGCCGCCGCGATCAGCAGGCCATTGATGACGGCTTTCGCCATGCGCGGGCTCATGCCGGCTCTCCCCGCTTCGACAGGCGAAGCATCGCCGCGGTCACCGCGAACATGATCACGAACAGGATGAAGGCCACGGCCGAGGCCGAACCGAGGTTCCACCACTTGAAGCCTTCTTCATACATCAGGTACAGCACCGACGTCGTGCTCTGCAGCGGGCCGCCTTCGGTCATCACGTAAGGCTCGGCGAACAGCTGGAAGTAGCCGGACACGGTGAGGATGCTCACCATCAGCATCGTCGGCTTCAGCATCGGCAGCGTGATGTGGCGGAACTGCGCCCAGGCGGATGCGCCATCGATGCGCGCCGCTTCGTACAGGTCGGCGGGAATCGCCTGCAGGCCGGCCATGAAGATGATCATGTTGTAGCCGAAGTTCTTCCACACCGCGAACAGGATGATCGTGGGCATCGCCCAGTGCGGATCGCCCAGCCAGTCCACGGTGGGCATGCCGATGGCATCCAGGGTGTAGTTGATCAGGCCGTACTTGGTATTGAACAGGTAGCGCCAGATCACCGCGACGGCGACCACCGTGGTCACCACCGGCGCAAACAGCGCCGTGCGGAAGAACGGCTTGAAGCGGGCCAGCGGCGAGTTCAGCAGCATGGCCGCGCCCAGCGAGGCCAGCAGCGACAGCGGCACGCCCACCACCACGAAGTACACCGTATGGCCCAGCGCCGACCAGAACAGCGGACGCTGCAGCAGCGCCCAGTAATTCTGCAACGCCACGAAGCGCAGGTTGCGGATGTCCGCCAGCGCGTAGAGGTCGTAATCGGTCACCGACAGCACCAGCGCGGCGACCACCGGCAGCAGGAAGAACAGCCCGAGGATGATCAGCGCAGGGGTGATGAAGAGCCAGGCGGCACGGGAGGTGTTCATGGCGTTGCCTTGTGGCCGTGGTCGAGCATCCAGCGGCGCTTCTCGAGGAGACGGTCGGCGCGGCGGTCGATCTCGGCCGCGGCCTGGTCGATGGTGAGGTCGCCATGCGCGGCCTGCGCGGCCACCAGCTGCATCTCGGTGACGATGCGCTCCCATTCCGCCACCGGCGGCGTGGCCTTCACCCGCTCCAGCTGGTCGCGGAACGCGGCGGCCTTGTCGTCATCGCGCAGCGCGGGCGCCGTCCACGAGGAACGTCGCGGCGGCATGTCGCCGAGGATCTGGTAGAAGCGCTCCTGGATCGCCGGCCGGGACAGGAACTCGATGAGCGCCCACGCATCGTCCTTGTGCTTCGAGGCGCGGTAGATCACCAGGCTGGACCCGCCGGCATTCGATGCGCCCGGGCCATCGGGGCCCGGCAACGGCGTCGTCGCCCAGTCGCCCTGCTGCTCCGGCGGCAGGCGCTTGCGGAACTCACCGATGTTCCACGGGCCGGACAGGTAGAACGCGTAGAAGCCCTGGCCAAACGCGGCCCACGGGTTGCCGACGCCGACGTTGGTCATCATCGGCGCCTGGTCGTCCTTGAACAGCGACACGTAAAAGGCCAGGGCCTTCTTGAAGCCCGGGCTCTGGAAATTGCCGTAGCGGCCGTTGTCGCGCAGCAGCGGGTCCGGCTGCTGCAGGGCCAGCGACAGCAGCTGCTCGAATTCGTTGGTCGGCAGCAGCACGCCGTAGGCCTTGCCGCGCGGCTGGGCCAGCTTCGCCATCATGGCCTGCCATTCCGCCCAGTCGCGCGGCGGATGGTCGTAGCCGGCCTTCGCCAGCAGGTCCTTGCGGTAGAACAGCAGGCGCGTGTCGACGTACCACGGCACGCCATACAGCGTGCCGTCGATGACATTGGTGGACCAGATGGCCGGGAAGTAATCGGCCGGGTCGACCACCTTCGAGGCCTTCACCCGCGCGTCGAGCGGCTCCAGCGCGCCGAGCGCCACCATCTCCGGGATCCAGGTGTTGCCCAGCTGGGTGATGTCCGGCGTGGAATCGCCCGCATACGCGGTGAGCAGCTTCTGGTGGGCCGCCGTCAGCGGCAGCTGCTGCACTTCCACGTGCAGGCCCGGATGCTCGTGTTCGAACTCGGGAAGCAGTTGCTGCACCGCTTCGCCCTCGCGGCCGATCGTCCACAGCTGCAGCGTCCGCGTGCCGCTCTCTTCCTTCGCGCACGACGACAGCGCCACGCCGGCAAGGGCCAGCGCGGCGACGAAGCCAAGGCGGGTGGCGCGAATCACCACAGGGTGGAAGCCGTCTCGGCGTCCAGCCAGCCGCCGGTGAAGCCGGCACGCTGCAGGCCCTTGCGGATGTACGGGTTCTTCTTCATCACGTTCCAGACGAACTCGCTGCGGTAGTTCTCGATCATCAGCACGATCGGGCCCTGGTCGATGCCCAGGTGCACGGTATCGGCCCAGCCGAAGCCCGGTACCACCTGGCCGGTGCGCAGGTCGGTGTGCGTGTCGAAGGTGAGGTTGAACGCGTCGACAAAGCCGTACTTGGTGAAGATGTACTTGCCGTACTTCGCCTTCATCTCTTCCAGCGCGGGGATGACGATTTCCGGGGCGAAGGCGATGGAGCCGCCGGCCGCCGTCGGCACGATGGTGCCGTCGTCGGAGATGTAGTCCAGGCCGGCGCCGCGCGCGGTATAGCCCTGGTACGTACGCTCCTTGTCGCCCTGCTTGATGATCAGGCCGCCCGGGCCGTTGCTCGCCGTGAGGCCCCAGACGTTCTTGCCATAGCCCGTCCAGCCGCCCGGGTTGGCCACGGCGTAGGCCTGCTGCGAATACGCGGCGCGGCGGCTGTTCTCGAAGTAGTCCAGGCCCTTCTCGCGGTTCCACGCATCCTTGATGCCGCGGAAGTCCACCCAGGTGTGGCTGTACTGGTGGCCGAACATCGGCGCGAAGTTCAGGAAGGTCTGGCCGTGGAACTCGCCCCAGGTCTTATCGTAGGTTTTCGTCCACGCGGTCCACGCGTCGTCACCCACCGGATGCGTCGGCGAGCCCAGCGCCAGGATGTAGACAAGCATGCCTTCGTTATAGCCGGCCCAGTCGTGCGGGATCATCTTGCCGCCCGGCGTCCAGCCCATGCTGATCAGCGGCGAGTGGTTCTGCAGCCAGGTCCAGTCCACGCGGCGGTAGATCTGGTCGGCCAGGTCGCGGATTTCCTTTTCCTTGGGCGTGTCGTGGTCGTAATAGCTCTGCGCGAACAGCACGCCGCCGAGCAGCAGCGTGGTATCCACCGACGAGACCTCCACCCAGCGCGCGAAGCGCTTGCCGGTCTGCATGTCGAGGAAGTGGTAGTAGAAGCCGTGGACGCCGGTGGCGTCGTCCTCGGTCTCGTTCTGCGCGGACTCGTTAAAGAACTTCAGCGTGGCCAGCGTGCGGTCCACCGCCTGGTCGCGGGTGACGTAACCGCGCTCCACGCCCACGCCGTAGGCGGTGAGGCCGAAGCCCACCGAGGCGATGGAAGCGAAGGAATTGGTCGGGTAGTGATCCGGGATCAGCCCGTTCTCCGGGTTGGCGCTATCCCAGAACCACTGGAAGGTGCGCTTCTCGAGGTCGGCGATCATCGGCGGCACGGGGTGCAGGTCCTTCGACATCACGGCGGCCGGCCTGGCCGCCTTGGCGCCCTTGGTGGCGTCGCGGGCCATGGCCAGGGGGGCGGTGCACGCCAGCAGGGCGGCGAGGGCGAGGGTCAGGCGCTTGGTGGTCGAAGCTTTCATGGGGGAAGTCCTTGGAGCTGTTTCGAGGCTAACGCGAACCGCGTGGGGACGGTGTTCGCGTAAACGTTTACGTCGCGAGGCCAGAAGAAGGCCCCGAAGGGCCCTGGTCGAAGTCAAAACCATACGGGGCGCCACCCCCCGTGTCCATGCCCCGGAAGGTCATGCGGCGACCTGCGGGGCGGGGCATTCGCGGGCGATGAACTGTTCGTGCGCCGGCATCAAGTCGACATTCTTCGACACCACCTCGCGCACGCTGGCCAGGAACTTCACCAGGTCCGCATCGGGCATCTGGTCCACCAGCGGATGGTAGCCGGTGGGCATGATGCCCTGGCCGACCATCACCTGGACCCAGCTGACCAGGCCGAACATCTCCTCGGCATTGCGGAAGAAACGCCCGCTATGCCGGAACAGGTCGATATTGGCCTGCAGGGACTCGGGGATCGGCATGGTCCGGCAATGGTTCCAGAACGCCGAATCGTCGCGCTCGGTGGCCTTGTAATGCAGGATCAGGAAATCGCGGATCCGCTCGGCTTCAAAGCGCGACTGCTCGTTGTAGCGGTCCACCAGCACCGGGTCGATATCGCCGGTGGCCGGGAAGAGCTGCAGCAGGCGCGAGATGCCGGACTGGATCATGTGGATGGACGTCGACTCCAGCGGCTCCATGAAGCCGCTGGACAGGCCCAGGGCCACCACGTTGCGCATCCACGCCTTGCGCCGGATGCCGGTGGTGAAGCGCAGCGGCTTCGGGTCGGCCAGTGCCACGCCGTCGAGGTTGCCGAGCACGGTGGCCGCGGCTTCGTCGTCGCTGAGGTACTGGCTGGAATACACGTAGCCGTTGCCGGTGCGGTGCTGCAGCGGAATGCGCCACTGCCAGCCGGCTTCGCGCGCGGTGCTGCGCGTATACGGCGTGGGCGGGCCCACCTTCGCGCACGGCACGGCCATGGCGCGGTCGCAGGGCAACCAGTGGCTCCAGTCCTCGTAGCCGGACTGGCAGGTACCTTCGATCAGCAGGCCGCGGAAGCCCGTGCAATCGATGAACAGGTCACCCTCCACGCGATCGCCGTTCTCCAGGCGCACCGCGGTGACGTAGCCGTTCTCCGGGTTGGTTTCCACCTCCCGCACCTTGCCTTCGGTGCGGCGCACGCCGCGTTCTTCGGCGAACTGGCGCAGGAAGCGCGCGTACAGCGCGGCATCGAAATGGTACGCGTAGGCGATGCTGCCCAGCGGATTGCTCGGTGGCACGTCGACGGGCGCGGGCATGAACTTGCCGCGCATCGCCGCCACCGTGTTGACGGAATAATCGAGCAGGTCAGCGGCCTCGCCGCGCAGGCGGCCCTTGATCCAGTACTGGTGGAACGGAACGAGGCCAATGTCATGGCCCATGGAACCGAAGCCGTGCACGTACGTGTCGCCCTTGCGGCGCCAGTCACGGAATTCGATACCGAGTTTGAACGTCCCCTGGGTGCGCGCGACGAACTGCGCTTCATTCAGGCCCAGGAGCTGGTTGAACGCCTTGATGTGCGGGACGGTGGCTTCACCGACGCCGACGATGCCGATCTCTTCGGATTCCACAAGGCGGATGCTGGCGTGCTGGCCCAGCGTTCGCGAGAAGGCCGACGCCGCCATCCAGCCGGCCGTACCGCCGCCCACAATGACAATCTTCGTCGTGCCGTTGCTCATCGCGCGGAACCATCATGCCGGAAGAGAAAAGACGCCCGCGGGGAGACTCGCGGGCGTGAAGGAGGCGCATCCGGTCTTGCCCACCGGATGCACCCTTGCTACAGCGATAACGCTTAGAACTTGAAGCCGGCGGTGATCTTCGCCGTGCGCGGCACACCCGTGATGTTGCCGTCCTTGTTGTAGACCACCGGCGAACCCACCGCGTTCGGACCTACGTTCGAGGTGTAATCCGCGAAGTTCTTCCAGTTGAACACGTTGAGCAGGTCGATGCGGACGTAGAACTTGGTCTGGTCGTTCTCGTTGACCAGGAAGTCCTTGGTGGCCTGGAGGTCGATCTCGCGGTAACCCCAGATCTTGCCCCCCACCAGGAACTTCGATGCCGGCGGCACGGCTGCGATCGGGTACGACGACTCACCCTTCGCATAGACGCAGCCCGAACCGCAGTTCTGGAAGCCGTTCCACGGCAACGGCGTCGCCACGATCAGCTTGCCGGAGAAGGTGAAGCCCCACGGACCATCCAGCGAGCCGGTGGCCACGAAGCGATGCTTGGCGGCGGCGTTCGAGGTGATGAACGGGTAATCGCGGATCGAGCCGTAATCGAACGAGTAGTGCTCGTTGATATCGCGGTTCTGCTTGGCGTGGCTATAGGTGTACGCGAAGTTCGCGCTCCAGCCCGATTCGCGGGTGTACGGCTTGTCGGTCGACAGCAGCACCTGGGTCGTCGCGGTACGAATACCGTTATCGCCACGGATCATCGAACCGAAGCCCGGGATGCCGTTGTTCCAGGGCTGGCCGCCGTTCTGGAAGAACGAGCCATCCGGGTAACGGTTGCCGAGGGTGAACACGAAGCCGTCGTAGGACAGCACGCGGGTGATGGTCGCGTCGGTGTTCCAGTCACCCAGCTTGTTCGACATGCCGATGCTGAACTGATCCGAGTACGGTGCGCGCAGGTTGTTGTTGAGCATGTCAACTTCCTGGCCCAGGTTCGTGCCCTGCACGAGGCCCTGGAGCGTGCTCAGGCCGTTGAGGTAGGCCGGATCCCACGCAAAGCAGCTGTTCACGCCGACCGTGCAGGGGTGGCTCGCCGTGTTGATGTTGATCGCCTGGTACGGCAGCGCGGACTTGGTCTGCTCAAGCTGCAGGTAGTCGTACAGGTTGCGGTCGTACGAACGACCGACACCACCGTGGATCACATGCTCTTCGTCGGCGAACAGGTCATACGAGAAGCCCAGGCGCGGTGCCCACTGGTTCTGCGCATGGCGGTTGCTGCCGTTGCTGATGTAGTTCTGGTAGTCGATGCCGCCCTTGGCCAGCGTCTGCGCGTAGGTCTGGCCCGGGAACTGGCCCTGGGCATTCGGATCGAGCGAATTGAACGCGTTGACCACGCTCTCCGGAGTCACCCACTCGAGGTACGACGGGGTCTTCTCCTTATCCCAGCGCACGCCAAGGTTCAGGGTCAGGTGATCGTTCACCGACCAGTCGTCCTGGATGTAGGCGCCGTACTGCTTGTCCTTCGTCTCGGAAACCGAGTTCAGGCCCGGGACCGGGTTGGAGAACTGGATCTTGTACGGGATCGCTTCGGTGCCCGTGTCGTCCACGCTGTAGGTGTACTGCGGGTTGACGTCCTGGGAGTCCTGCGCATGCAGGGTCACTTCCTTGTACTTCCAGCCCATCTTCACGACGTGGTCGCCGTGCCAGGTCAGGTCGTTGAAGGTGAAGTCATCCGACAGCATCGGGCCTTCCTGGCCCTTGATCTGGGTGGCCAGCGGCGAGGCGGCGCCGATACCGATGATGGTGGCGTCGTTGGCCGGCTTGTACGTGTAGTTGTAGCCGTTGCCGTAGTTCACCGGCAGCGGGTCGTTCGACGAATTCTCGTACGACGCCTTCAGCTCGTTGAAGTACCAGTCGCCGCTATGCTGCCAGCGGAACGTGCCGCGGGTGTCATGGTTCTCGGTGAAGATGGACTGCGAAACCGACTGGCCCTGGCCGATGTTGTCGGCCTGGGTTTCACGGCGCACCTGGGTGCTGATCTCGATACGGTCGCGATCGGTGAATTCCCAGTCGATCTTGCCGAAGTACAGCTTTTCGTCGAACGGCAGGCTGGCCGAACCGAAGGCGTTCTGCGCGGCGGTCGGCAGCAGGCCGATCGCACTGGCCGGCGCATCGGAGCCCGGGCTCACGGTGATCGGCGTATCGAACTTCTTCTGTTCGAAGGTCACGAAGAAGTGCATCTGGTCCTTGATGATCGGACCACCCAGCGCGAAGCCGTATTCCTTCTCGAACGAACGCGCCTTGTCACCGTCTTCTTCCGACGGGGTGCGGCTGCGGTACTTGTCCGAGGTGTAGGTATCGAACACTTCACCGTGGAACTCGTTGGTGCCCGACTTGGTTTCCGCGGTGATCGCCGCCGACGAGACCTGGTCGTACTCGGCCTTGTAGTTCGAGGTGATGACCTTGTACTCGCCGATGGCGAGCTGCGGGAACGGGTTGCCCTGGCTGTTCACCTGGCCGGAGACGCCGCCTTCCTTCACGTAGCTCTTCTGGCCCACGCCGTCGATGAAGACGTTGACCGAGCTGTCGTTCTGGGCACCGCCGCGCAGCGAGGTATGGCCCTGCGCATCGACGCTGAACACCATGCCGGGGACGGTATCGGCGAACTCAAGGAAGTTGCGCGACACCTGCGGGATGGTCTGGATCTGGCGCAGCGAAATGGTCTTGGCCACTTCCGGCGTCTTCACTTCGGTCAGCGTCGAGGCGCTGACGGTGACGCCTTCCATCGAGGTGGCATTCGCCGCGGTGGCGGCCGGCGCCGTGGACGAGGCGGCAAGGTTGAGCGTCGCCGTGGAGGCGACCGTCAGGGTGACGTTCTGCTGCGTGCCCGGGCCAGCATCCACCTGGTAGGTGGCCGGCGGCAGGCCGTTGATGATGTAGGCGCCGTCCGAACCGGCGGTGGCCTTGCGGGTCGTGCCCGTCTGCGGGTTGAACGCGGTGACCTGCGCGCCCGGCGTGGCCTTGCCCTTCAGGGTAGCGGTGACGGTCTGCGCCATCGTGGCGGTCGGTGCAACGGCCGCGGCGATGCTGGCGGCGATCACGCCGCACAGCAGTTTTTTCTTCATGTGCTTCGAAGCGTTCATGGTACCCCTCTCTCCCAATAACTCTCTGTGTGTGCGACCCGGTCCGGCTGGGCTTGGGTACGACGTCCGGCCTTCCAGCCGCGTCGCGGTGGTCGAAGCCACCTCATCAAAGGCGATCTGCGACGTACCCCCGCCCGTTCCGCGCGCGGACCGGATGGTTCTCGATATCCATCAATAACGCCGTCCTGGTTTCCAGCCACGGCCCGGCAAGCCGCGTAGCGCCGACGCCGCAATCAGTCGCGTCGTCGTACCTTGTCGCTGGCGCCACAGGAGGCGCGTACGACGAGTTCGGTGCCGACCACGACGCCCGGCCTGGGCTCGTCGTCATCGGGGGATTCAATCATCTGGGCCAGGCGATCCAGCGCGGCTTCGCCCAGTTCGGCAATGCGCACGCGCACCGTCGTCAGCGGCGGCGTCACGTAACGCGCCATCGGGATATCGTCAAAGCCGACCACGGCGATGTCGTCCGGCGTGCGCACGCCAGCTTCGGACAGCGCGGAGAGCGCGCCGATGGCCATCATGTCGTTGGCGGCGAAGATCGCGTCGGGGCGTGGCGACAGCGCAAGCGCTTCCTTCGCCAGGCGGTAACCCGCTTCTTCGGTGAAGTCACCCTGCAGCACCACGGCGGTGTCACCGAGGCCGGCGGCGGCGAGGCCTTCGCGGTAGCCGCGGCAGCGCTCCTGCACGTCGTGGTTCACTTCCGGGCCGGCGATGAAGGCGATGCGCTTGCGGCCGCTGGCCACCAGGTGGTCGACCATCGCGTGCGCGCCACCGAAGTCGTCCACGTCCAGCGACGCATGGCGCTCGGAGCGCACATGGCTGTTGATCAGCACGGTGGGGAGGACGATGGGGAGGTTTTCGTCGAGGAAGGCGGCGTCGGCGTGCGGGGACATCACCAGCAGGCCGTCCACGCGGCCCTGCATGGCACGCAGGGCGATGGCCGCTTCGGTGGCATCACCGTGCGAGCTGGAGACCAGCAGGTAGAGCCCACGGGCCCGTGCGGCGAGGTCGATGCCGCGGATCAGTTCGGAGAAGAAGGCGCCATGCAGGTCGGGCAGGAGGGCGCCGATGGTCTGGGTGCGACGGGTGATCAGGCTGCGCGCAGCACTATGCGGCACGTAGCGCAGCCGGGTGGCGACTTCGCGGATGCGTTTCTGCGTCTCGGCGGTCACGCCGCCATGGCCGTTCAGCGCACGAGAAACCGATGCCACCGATACGTTGGCCATCCTCGCGACGTCTTTGATCGTCACACTCACGTCGTGTTCGCCCTGCGTCCCGGCCCCTCCGGGGTTCGACGGCGCGGAACGTAAACGTTTTCAGATTCCGTGTAAAGCCTGTTAAATCAAGCAGTTGTTGCACTGCACGAGTAAACGTTATTACGTGCAATACCACTTGCCCGGCTTTAATGAAAATCTATTTAGAAACGGTGACTTGGGTGGTCTTGCCCGAACTTCTGCGGTGCAGCACGTTTCTATGCAAAACCTTCACGTTTTTGAATAGCTGTCGGGGCTATTAAACGCCGAGCAACGCGTCGAGCCAGCGGCCGATGTCGTCGTTGGTCGGGGTCGACGGGGCGAAAAGGATCCCGTACATCAGCTTCGAGACCACGCCCTCGATCACCGCGTCCGTCGGCAGCGGCGTCTCGCCGCGAGCCAGGGCGCGTTCGCCAATCGCGTCGATCTGCTGCGTGCAGTAGAACAGGCAGCGGCCGGTGTTCTGCTCTGTGGAGGCGCCGAGGATGTCGCGCAGCATGGTGCGCCCCGGGCCGGACGACATCTCGTCGAGGTACTGCTCGAGCCACAGGGTCAGGTCGCCACGGTAGCTGCCGGTGTCGGGCGGCGCGCCTTCGGGATGCAACACGGCGACGGCCACATCGGCCATCAGCTGCGAAAGATCACCCCAGCGGCGATAGATCGTCGACGGCGTGACGCCGGCACGTGCCGCCACCGCAGGTACGGTCAACGCGTCACGCGGCCCCTCGGCAAGGAGCTCGCGGACCGCCTGGTGGACGGCGGCCTGGACACGCGCACTGCGGCCACCGGGACGGGGGCCGGCAGTACGGGCAGGAATGAGGGTGGCGTCGTTCATGGCGAGCGCCAGTTTACACCTAAACGCAAAGTAGTTGCTTTAGTGGCAGGGCGGCGTACACTAACGCACATTCTTTGCTTTTAGGCGAAACCCATGATCGCCCATGACGCCCGCCGCCCGCTGGCCATCCACACCTTCACGCTGGCCACCTTTATCGCCGCCTCCACGGCGCCGACGCCGCTGTACCGGCTGTACCAGGCGGCGTGGCACTTCACGCCCACCCTGCTGACCGTGATCTTTGCGGTGTACGCCTTCGCCCTGCTCATGGCGTTGCTCGTCGGCGGCCGCCTCTCCGACCACCTCGGGCGGCGGCCGGTGATCGTCGCTGCCATCGCGCTGGACGTGGTCGCACTGGTGCTATTCATGGTCGCCGACGGCCCGGCGTGGCTGATCGTGGCCCGCCTGGTGCAGGGCGTCGCCACGGGCATCGGCATGTCCACCCTCGCTGCCGCCCTCCTCGACCTCGACCGACAGCGCGGTGCCACGGTGAACAGCCTGGCGCCGATGATCGGGCTGGGCGCGGGCGCGCTCGGCAGCACCGCGATGGTCGTGCTGGCGCCGGCGCCGCTGCAGGGCGTGTACGTGGTGCTCGCCGTGTTGCTGCTGGCCGGCCTGGCCTTGACCTTGCGCACGCCGGAAACCGCGGTGCGCAAACCGGGCGCCCTCGCCAGCCTACGTCCGCACGTGGCCGTACCGGAACGCGCGCGTGCCGCGCTGATGGCGGTGACGCCGCTCAATGTCGCGCTGTGGATGCTCGGCGGTTTCTATCTCTCGCTGATGCCGTCGCTGGTGGCGAAGACGACGCACTCGACGTCACCGTGGCTGGGTGGCCTCACCGTCACCGCGCTGATGCTGAGCGGTGCCATCGCCGTGCTTGCCGGCCTGCGCCACGCGGCGCTACACGCACTGGTCGTCGGCGCGTCGCTGCTCGCCGGTGGCTTGCTACTCGTGCTGGTGGGTGCGGGCACCGGCTCCGCCGTTGGCCTGCTTGTCGGCTCGGTGATCGCCGGCGCGGGCTTCGGCGCCTCGTTCCTCGGTGCCGTGCGCAGCGTGATGCCCCTGGCCGAACCGCATGAGCGCAGCCGCCTGATGGCCGCGTTCTATATCGAGAGCTACGTGGCCTTCAGCGTGCCGACCATTGCAGTGGGCTATGTCGCCCAGCACCAGGGCCTGCTCACCGCCATCAATCTTTATGGCGGCGTGATCATCGCGCTGACACTCGCGGCGCTGGCCTGGATTGTCCTGCGCGCGCAGCACGTGCGCGCACCGGTTGCCGCCTAGCCCCGATGCGCGAGCGCGTAGTCGATGGCGGCACGCACCGCCGCCACCTGCGCGTCGTTGCATTCCTGCGGCGTGGCGCGCGGGCTGTCCGGATACACCTCGGTGGTGGTGCAGAAGCGCGCCGGGGTGATGCCGGCGCACAGGCCGAGTGACTTCAGGGCGTATTCGATCACGCCGTGCGCGACTTCAGGCGAGCCGATGATTTCACCGGCCGCGTCGGCGGGGGCGATATGGGTGACTTTCGCCACGGCGTCGATCACCGCTTTCTGGAAGTCGGGCTGCGGCTTGTCCGCGTCGTCCACCAGGTAGAAACCATCCGGCACGTCGCAGGGGTCGTAGACCTTGCCATCGCGCGCCGCCAGCGCGGGGCGGAACTCCGATTCATCGGTGTCCGTCGTTTCGTGCAGGTCGATGTGCATCAGCACGCTGTCGCCCAGCGGTGCCAGCAGCTGCACGAGCGCGGCGGACTCGGCCGCAGGGCTGCCCTCGCGGAAGTTGCGGTTCGGGTCGATGGCGTCGTAGTTCCAGCGATGGATGCGCTCGTACGCCCAGGGGCTCACGCAGGGCACCACCAGCACGTTCGCCCGGCCGGCGTAGTCGTTGCCGTGCTCACGCAGGAACTGGAGTGCGCCATGCACGCCGCTGGTTTCGTAGCCGTGCACGCCACCGGTAACCACCATCACCGGCAGGCTGGCATCCCAGTCGCGCGTCCGCAGTGCGACGAACCGGTAGTGCTCTCCGGCGTAATCGACGGCACCGTAATCCTGCACATCGAAGGCCGCGCGCAGCGGCTCGATCGCGGCGAGCACTTCGTCCGCATAGCTGCGCTGCTTCACCTGTTTCGCGCGCCACGCGTCGATCTCGGCAGGCCCCCAGGGCTGGCCGGGTGTACCGATGGGATAAGGCGTGGCGTGGGTCATGGCGCGGGCATCAAGGCGGGAACAAGCCCCGATTCTATACGGCGCCTGTCAACGCGTGGTGCTCAGGCCGCCGTCCGTACCACACGCTGCACGGGTCACCTTCCACCGCGCGCTTGCGCGTGGCCATGCCCAGCCAGCCAAACCCCGCGCCCATCGCAATGGCGACCAGGTCCACGCCGAGCACGTCGTAACGGCCTTCAGCCAGCGTGCGGGCGAGGCGATCGCCGTGCAGCACGATGTCGAGCCCGCCCACGGCAACGGAAATCACGGCGGTGGCCCACAGCAGGTCCACGGCGGCGCGTGCCGGCCGGCGCCAGACCGTCCAGGCGATGGCAGCGAAGAAGGTGATGAAGCACGCCGGCTGCACCACCCGCGTGGGTTCCGCACCAACATACGACGCCAGGTGGTTGGCAACGAACATCACCGAGATGGCCAGGCACGACCCCAGGCAGACGCCGACCGTGGCCGTGGCCATGGCGCGCACCTTCAGGGGCTGCTCCGCCTGGCGGCGTTTGCGGCGCGTTTCGATGTACAGCAGGTTGCCGGAGTAGAACAGGAAGGCGCCGGCCAGGCCGAGGATGAAATACAGCCAGCGCAGCGACAGGCTGCCGAACGTCCCGAAGTGCAGGCCGAAGATGGCCGAGTACGTCGCGTGGTTGGCATCGCGCGCGCCGGTCAGCTGGATATTCGTCACGCGGCCGGTGGACGCATCGAGCGCGACCATGCCGTACTCGCCCAGCGTCTTCGTCGAGGTGCCGCGCACTTCCGCCGCCGCACCGGGCTGGCCGTAATGCACGTAGCGCATGTAGTCCGGCTCGAAGTTCGCCGCGCCGGCGCCGAGCGCGGCCTTGCGTGCGAGCGCGCCGAGTTCGGCCGGCGGCAGCATGGTGGCGACACCGGCGCTGGCCTTCGTCTCGGGCAGCGCGCTGGTCATGCGTTCGAACGCGCCCATCAGCTTGCCGTCGAAGATGGCGGTGTTGAAGGCCATCAGCGTCACCATCGTCAGGCACAGCAACGCGCCGGTGATGGCGAAGATGATGTGGAAGGGCAGGCTGAGGATGCCGATGACGTTATGCGCGTCCTGCCACAGCCGCTTGAGGTTGTGCCCCGGGCGCAGCGCGAACATCTCGCGCACCAGGTTCGGCAGGTGGATGATCACGCCCGTCAGCAGCGCCAGGCCATAAATGACGCTGACGATGCCCATCAGGTAGATGCCGAACTCGGGGATGCCGAGGTCGTAGTGCAGTTCGTAGACGAAATCCGCCAGGCCGTGCTCGTGGTCTTCGGCATCGTGCGCGGCGGTGTCGTCGATGGCCTGGGTCATCCAGGAGCCATCTTTTTCCATCCAGTACGCGGCCACTTCGTGCGACGGGTGTCCCGCGGCATAGGTGACGCCGATCGACGCGCGGGCGGCGGGATGCTTCGCCACGATGTCGGCCATCATGGCGCCGGCGCGGTCCATCACCCGTGCATCGGCCAGCTCCTGCTTCGGCAGCGCCCAGGTGTCGATGGGGTCGTGGAACATGGTGATCGCGCCCGCATAGAACGCGATGAACAAGGCAAAGCCGGCGAGCAGGCCCGTCCAGGTGTGCACGGTGGTGAAGGTGCGGAGGGTGCTGGACTTCATGGCTCAGATACCCGGCAGGGTGTGCTTGGCGAGGAACAGGGCGGCGAACGCGCCCACGTTGGCGACCGCCAGCCACGCCCAGGCGCGGACGCCGGTGCGGAACAGGAAGGTGCAGGCCATCACCACCGTCCACAGCGGGAAGAAGGCGACCAGCCACGGCATCAGCACGGCTTCGCTGGCGCCCGGCCACAGGTACACGGCCAGGCCGACGATGGCCATCGACAGTGGGAAGCCGAGGAGGATGCCGGCGAACGTCTTGCCCAGCATCAGCGGGCCTTCCTTTCAGCGGCCGGCTTGAACAGCCAGGTGACGTAGGGCAAGGCCACCGCGCCGAGCATCAGGGCGGTCAGCGTTGAGAAAATTCCTGGAAGCGTCGTTTCACCCGCCACCCAGCACGCCAGCGCCAGCACCGTCAGCACGCCCGCCGCCACCTTGGCCCCACGGCCCAGGGGCCGCGCCAGGGCGCGCTGGTTGCGCGAAGACAGGTAGGCGAGAGCCATGGCGGCGAAGGCCACCAGGCAGCCGAGGAGGTTCATGGGCGAGCCCGGTCAGGGAGTTATTGATAATTGTTATCATTTGGGGTCCACCGGTCAATCGGTGGTCACTCCTTGCCCAGTGCTCAAGTTTTGACCAACCCGTCCGCTAACTGAATATGGGGGTTTGGTAAAACTAGCGTTAACCCCTCCCGTTAGTTTAGAGTTAACACCCCAACCGATCAGCGCCGTGCGGCATCTCGTTGCACCGCGAGACAGGAAAACGACGTAACCGTCTGATGTAACAGCCATGCTGACTATCGCCCTCCTCACCAGCGTCCTTCTCGCCAGCGCCCTCGCGGTTGCCTCGGTGAAGCGCGTGCCGGAAGGCAAGGTCTACAGCGTCCGCCGTTACGGCCGTACCCCGGCCCTGCTCTCGGCCGGCACCCATATGGTGCTGCCCATGCTCGACCGCATCGCCCACAAGATCGACCTCGGCGGCCAGGTGCTGCGCTTTGAAGGTGGCACGGTCTACTGGCAGGTGCTCGAGCCGGCCGCGGCGGATCCGGTGATCGACGAAGCCCCCGAGCTGATCCGCAGCAACGTGGTCGCCGCCCTGCGCGACACCGCCACGGGCCATGCCCTGGACCGTCGCGCCGTCGGCACGCAGCTCAAGCACGCCGTGAACGGCTCGCTCCGCGCCCGCGGCATGCTGGTTACCCGCGTCGAGCTCGACGCCGCCTGAAGCAGATAACAAGAGAACGCGTGCGCGTTTTTTAAGAGGCGGCGGCAACGCCGCCTTTTTTTCGCCGATAATTTGCGGCCAGTAGACGAGTCCCCATGCCCATGACCGCGCGCGACGACCTCAAATCCCTGCTCGAACGCGGCATTGCCCAGCTGGACGTCGGCCTGCCCGAGGGCACGGTGGACCGCCTGCTCGACTACCGCGAGCTGCTGGAGCGCTGGAACTCGGCCTATAACCTCACCGCCGTCCGCGACGACCGGGAGATGGTGACCCGCCACCTGCTCGATTCGCTGGCCATCCTTCCCTATGTCCACGGCCGCTCGCTGGCCGACCTGGGCACGGGCCCGGGGCTGCCGGGCATCCCCCTGGCGCTGGCCGAGCCGGCGCGCGAAGTGCTGATGGTGGATTCCAACGGCAAGAAGGTGCGCTTCCTGCGCGAGGCCATCCGCTCGCTGAAGCTGGGCAACGCCAGGGCACTGCAGAGCCGCGTGGAAGAGGTGGAAGGCACGTTTGAATGCATCACAGCCCGCGCCTTCGCCTCGCTGGCCGACATGCTCGGCTGGGGCGGGCACCTGCTGGCGCCGGGCGGCACGTGGCTGGCGATGAAGGGCAAGCAACCGGCGGAGGAGCTCGATGGCGTGCCGGCGGGCTTCGTGGTGGAGGCGATCCACGCCCTCTCCGTGCCGGGCGTGGAGGGTGAGCGGCACCTGGTGGTGATTCGCCGGGCCTGAGCGGGCGGCGCAGCGCCTGCAGCCTTCGCGCGCTAGATGCTACGCTAGCGCCCCTTCCGTGCACGGCAGCTACCGACACTCCATGGCCCGCATTATCGCAGTCGCCAACCAGAAGGGCGGCGTCGGCAAGACCACGACTTCCGTCAATCTCGCCGCGGCCCTGGCCGCCGCGAAGCGCAAGGTGTTGCTTGTCGACCTCGATCCGCAGGGCAACGCCACCATGGCGTCGGGCGTGGACAAGCACGAAGCCAAGCCCAACGGCTGCGAAGTGCTGCTGGACGAAGTGTCGATCCAGGACGTGCTGGTGCGCACCGAGGCCGGCTTCGACCTGATGCCCGGCAACGGCGACCTCACGGCCGCCGAGCTGAAGCTGATGGACGGCATGGCCCGCGAGCATCGCCTGAAGGAGCAGCTGAAGAAGGTGTCCGATCGTTACGACACCATCATCATCGACTGCCCGCCCTCGCTGCACCTGCTCACGCTTAACGCGCTGACCGCCGCCGATGGCGTGCTGATCCCGGTGCAGTGCGAGTATTTCGCGCTGGAAGGCCTTTCCAGCCTGCTGGATACGATCTCGGCCGTGCGCCAGCGCCTGAACCCGGCGCTGGAAGTGGAAGGCCTGCTGCGTACCATGTACGACGTGCGCAACAACCTCGGCAACGAGGTCTCGGCCCAGCTCACCACGCACTTTGGCGACAAGGTGCTGCGCTCGATGATCCCGCGCAACGTGCGCCTTGCCGAGGCACCCAGCCACGGCCAGCCCATCCATCTTTACGATCGCGGCTCGCGCGGTGCCATCGCCTATATTGGCCTGGCCGGCGAAATCATCCGCCGCGAGCGGGCCCTGAATGGCGCCACCCCCCCTGCGGCCGACGCAGAGGCGGATGCCGGCGACACCACGGCCCCGACCACGCCTTAAGGAGCGCCCCATGGCAGCAGCGAAGAAACGTGGACTCGGCCGTGGCCTGGACGCCCTCCTGGGCGGCGGCAGCGGTCCCGAAGCCGCCCCCTCGGTGATCGAGCAGGAAGGCGAGCTGCGCACGCTGCCCATCCACCATATCCAGGCCGGCAAGTACCAGCCGCGCCGCCACTGGAACGACGAGGCGCTCGACGAACTGGCCGCCTCGATCAAGGCCCAGGGCCTGATCCAGCCGGTGGTGGTGCGCGCCATCGGCAAGAACAGCTACGAACTCATCGCCGGCGAACGCCGCTGGCGCGCCGCCCAGCGCGCGCAGATGAGCGAGATTCCCGCGCTGGTGAAGGACGTGCCCGAGCAGTCCGTTCTGGCCATGGCGCTCATCGAAAACATCCAGCGCCAGGAGCTCACCCCGCTGGAAGAAGCCCAGGCCCTGCAGCGCCTGGTGGACGAATTCGACCTGACCCACCAGCAGGCGGCCGACGCCGTGGGCCGCTCGCGCGCCTCCGTCTCCAACTTGCTGCGCCTGAACGAGCTGCCGGCCTCCATCAAGCAGCTGCTCGACGAGAGCAAGCTGGAGATGGGCCACGCCCGCGCCCTGCTCACCCTGCCGGCCACCATCGCCGAGCCGCTGGCGCTGGAAGCCTCGCGCCACGGCTGGACGGTGCGCGAGTTGGAAGACGCGGCCCGCAAGGCCCAGGAAGCGCCCAAGGGCAAGGCCAAGTCCGCCGGCCCGGTGGATCCGAACATCGCCACGCTTGAGCGCGAGCTGGCCGAACGCTTCGCCACCCGTGTCGAAGTGGCCCATGGCCGCGGCGGCAAGGGCAAGCTCGTCATCCACTACCACAGCAACGACGAGCTGGACGGCATCCTCAGCAAGATCCGCTGACGCGCGCCGGGGTGTAAGGAAATGGCGAAGCCCCCGGTCAGTGAGGTAGTGAACCCGAAGCAACGCCAGTACGAAGCCATGGTGCGCGCCCTCTCGGCCGACCTCTACCGGTTTGCCTGGTGGCTGACGCGCTCTGAAACCGTGGCCCAGGACCTGGTCCAGGAAACCTTCCTGCGTGCCTGGAAGAACCTGGACGCCCTGCGCGACGCCGAGTCGGCCAAGGCCTGGCTGTTCACCATCCTGCGCCGGGAACACGCGCGGATGTACGAGCGCAAACGCCTCGAGGTGGTGGAACTGGATGACAACATCACCGAAGACACGGTGTTCGCCAGCCCCGAGCGCAGCGGCGACGCCGCGCAGGTGCGCGACGCGATCAGCCGCCTGCCCGACAAATACCGTGATCCGCTGGCCATGCAGGTGCTTGCCGGCATGAGCGCCGACGAGATCGCCGCCAGCACGGGGCAGAAGCCCGGTGCGGTGATGACCCAGTTGTTCCGCGCCCGCCAGCAGCTCAAGGCGCTGCTTGGCGGACGCGCCGCGGCCGAAGGGGGCCGGACATGAACTGCCTCGACTTCCGCCGCCGCATCGGCAGCGAACCCCGTTCGCGCGATCCCGAACTGCTCGCCCACCGCGACAGCTGCCGCGACGGCTGCGCCGCGTTCTGGCAACGCGCCCAGCGCTTCGAAGACGACATCGAGGCGGCGATGAACATACCCGTGCCCGAGGGCCTCGCCGACCGGATCCTGCTCGCCCAGGCCACCGGCGAGCGCCGCCAGCAGCTGGGCCGCCGGCGCAGCTGGATGGCGATGGCCGCGTCCGTGCTGATCGCCTTCGGCGGCGTCGGGATGTTCTGGCGCTACGCCGACCAGCACTCGCTGGACGCGCTGGCCGTGGCGCACATGCCGGGCGAAATGGACGCCCTGGCGCTGACCCGGCCGATGACCGACGACCAGGTCGAGGCCGGCTTCGTCGGCCGCGCCACGCACCTGAAGGGCCCCGCGCCGGGCATGGTCACCTACGTGCACGACTGCGTGGTGGGCGCGTATCCGGTGGTCCACGCGGTGACCCGGATGGACGATGAGCCGGTGGTGGCGCTGTACATGCCGGGCAAGATGGACGGCAAGGCCGGCACCTTCCAGCGCGATGGCTGGGATGGCCGCGAGGTGCCGCTGCGGGAGGGCACCCTGCTCCTGCTCGCCCAGGGCGCCAGCCACAAGGCCATGGATACCGCGGAGCGCGGCTGGCGCGAAGCCATCGAGGGCCCGGCCAGCCCGACGGCCACGGTGTCGCTGTAAAGGTTTGTTGGGCGATAATGCGGCCCGACTCCCGCTACCCGCCCCGGAACCACGATGACCGACCTCGCCGTGGTCGTGCCCGTCTTCAACGAGCGCGACAACATCCCGCCCCTCCTCGCCGAAATTGCCACGGCCCTGCGCGGACGGATCGACTTCGAGATCATCTACGTCGACGATGACAGCAGCGACGACAGCGTCGCCGTGCTGAAGGCGGCGCAAAAGGACTACCCGGAACTGCGCATCATCCACCACGTGACCCGCAGCGGGCAGAGCACGGCGGTGTGGAATGGCGTGCGCGCGGCGCGTGCGCCGTGGATCGCCACGCTCGACGGCGACGGGCAGAACGATCCGGCGGATATCCCCAAGCTGCTCGAGGCCCGTGCCGGCGCCGCTGCGGACCTCAAGCTGTTCGCCGGCTGGCGCGTCACCCGCCGCGACAGCTTCAACAAGCGCATTTCCTCGAAGGTCGCCAACGCGGTGCGCTCGCGCATGCTCCAGGACAGCACCCCGGATACCGGCTGCGGCCTGAAGCTGTTCGAACGCGAAACCTTCCTGCGCCTGCCCTACTTCGACCACATGCACCGCTACCTGCCGGCGCTGGTGAAGCGCGCGGGTTATGCAAGCCAGAGCGTGCCGGTGGGCCATCGCCCGCGGACGGCGGGCACCTCGAAGTACGGCATGCTCGACCGCCTGTGGGTGGGCCTGGCCGACCTGCGTGGCGTGGCCTGGCTGATGCGTCGCGCCAAGGTCACCCGCACCGAAGAGCTCTGAGCGTTACGGACGGAGCGGGGTGCCGCGCGGCACCCACTTGTCCAGCATGGCGTCGGTGCGTTCGCGGCCGAGTTCGATGAGCTCGCGGGCGCGGTAGAACTCGTACACCGCCGACACATTGCGCGGCATCTCGATCAGCAGGTCCGGCGGGTACGCCGCCAGGCGCAGGCGCGAGAGATTGGCCTGCATCAGGTCCATCGCCTGGGTCATCAGCTCGAAGGCCCCCGGGTCGCGCGCCAGCTTAGAGTCCGAGCCGGGCAGCACCTTGCCGAGCAGCCGGCCCAGCTTCGCCGCGTAGCCCTGGTCCGGCACGGCGGTCACGTCCTTCTCCGGCGCCTTCTGCAATTCAGCCGCGCCATCGACGCTCACGGCGATAACGTAGTCGGCGTCTTCGCGCATCAGCGGCAACACCGGCAACGGATTGAGCAGCGCGCCATCGACCAGGCGGCGGCCTTCGTGCGTATACGGGCGGAACAGCGTGGGAATGGCGATGGACGCGCGGATCGCATCGAACAGCGGCCCGCGGGTGAGCCACACCTCGCGCTCGCGGTCGATGTCGGTGGCCACCGCGGTGTAGTCGATGGAGAGGTCTTCGATGTTCACCTCGCCGATCAGCTCGCGCAGCGCCGCCATGATCCGGTCGCCCTTGATGAAGCCGCCGCCGGAGAAGCTCCAGTCGACTAGCCGCAGCACGTCGAAGCGGGCCAGGGTGGAGACCCAGTCGCGGTACACGTCGAGCTTGCCCATGCCGTAGATGCCGCCGACGAGGGCGCCCATGGAGGTGCCGGCGATGGCGACGATCTCGAAGCCGCGGGCTTCCAGCGCTTCGATGGCACCGATGTGGGCCAGGCCCTTGGCCGCACCCGCCCCCAGCGCCAGTGCGACGCGCGGTTTGCGGGGATGGCCGAGGGTGGCAGGTAGCGCGCCGGTTTCGGCGATATCAAGGTCGCTCATGGAGCCAGGCGCGTCTTCTTAAGGGTGGTTACCGTTCGTGCCGTTCTGGTAGCCGGTCAGCGCCAGTTGCAGCAGGATCTTCATTTCTTCGCGCAGCGGCAGCGGTGCCACGATTTCGGCATCGGGGCCGTACTTCAGCACGTCCATCAGCAGCTCGCGCGAGTTCGAGTACGGCACCTTCAGCTCATACCGGCCGTCGGGCAGCCAGTCGCCCTTCTGCTGCGAATGCCAGTGCTCGTCGGCCACCCAGCGGGCGGCATGCGAGGAAAAGCGGATGGTGGCCCAGGCCTTCGGCTTGCCGGCGAAGATGCCGTAGCTGGAGGCGAGCAGGTCGTTGAGCTCGGCGTCTTCCACGTCCTTCGCGCGGGCATCCTGGGCCTGCGGTTCGGCGATGCGGTCCACGGCGAAGCTGCGCAGCGCTTCGCGGTCGTGGTCCCACACGTCGAGGTACCAGTTATCCCGGTAGTGGGTGAGGCGCTGCGGCGAGACGGTGCGGCGGGTGTCCGAATTGGTCGTGCGCGCGCGGTAGCGGAAGGTGACCTGGCGGCGCTCGAGCACGGCGCCGGCGACGATGCGGAACACCTGCTGGTCGAGCTTGCGCGCGCCCCAGGAAATGACCCGGATACGGTCGACGGGCAGGGCCTTGCCGCTGCCGTGGTCCGAAAGCAGCCGCTCGATACGCGCCTTGAACGGCGCCAGGGCGCCGGCCAGTACCCCGGGGTCGGACCGGCCGATGAGTTCGTTCAGGGCCATCAGGGCGGCCAGCTCGTCGCTGGTCAGCCACAGGCCGGGGAGTTCGAAACTGTCGCCCTCGCCCGCCTCATAGCGGAACGAGGCCTGCTCGCCGGCCACGCTCTGCACGGGCGCGCCGAGGGCGTCGCGGAGGAAGGCCACATCGCGGTAGAGCGTCGCGCGCGAGCATTCCAGCTCGTCCATCAGGCGCGAAAGCGGTACCGGATAGTGCGCGGACTTCAGCAGTCGGTGCAGGGTGAGAATGCGCTCGTAGCGGTCCATGGGTCTCGCCGGCAGGTGGAGCTGTGCAAAGTGTGTCCGCGCGGGCGTGACACCCGTATCTACGCGCAACAAGCATGGCGTTGGCCGGGGCCGTCCGCAAGGGTTGGCGCACTACGCCGGACGGCCAGGCGGGCCGCCAGGGCATGAGAACGTTTGCGCCAGGGGCCAATCGGCGCAAAAATGTCGCTTTGCCATCGCCGAAGCCCCCGACCATGGCGCAACCCGACGACGGTGCGACCGTCGCGCCGGACCCGAGAGGTCAGCTGTTCTCCCTCCCTGCCGCGGTCATCCAGACCGCGACCGCGGCCGGTTACGGCCTGTGGATGGTGCTGGGCACGGCCGTGGCGCTGGGCAGCTACCCGGACGGGCGTGGCGATGTGCTGGTACCCTTGTCGTTCGGCCTGGTGCTGGTGAGCCTGGGCCTGGTCGCCACCTGCCTCCGCCTGCCCTTTGCGCGCGAATGGCATGGCTGGGACCCGTTCAGGCGCATGTTGCCGACCACCGAGGGCATGGTGGCCATGGCGAATTACCTGCCGATGCTGGCCCTGGGCGGCCTGGCGCGGGGGGAGAACGATTTCTGGGCCACCCGGCTGGCTGGCGCGGCGCTGATGCTCTGCAGTCTGGCGACGCTGATCTTCACCGCGCGCGGCACGGCGCGGGAGATGCCGCAGCCGCTGGCCTCGGTGGCCAATGCGCAGCCCCTGGGGCGCGCGGTCTCCGCGGTGTTTGCCGGTGGCCTGTGGTTCTGGCTCTGCGTCGCGCTGCAGAATGAGACGACGCTGGGGCCGTTGAACCCCTGGCGGCTGAGCATGCTGGCGCTGGGGCTGGTGCTGGGCGTGATCGAAGGCATGCGCTGGCGGGCCTTGCGCCTGCTGGCCGCGGAACGCGCCTTTGACGGCGCGACGGGCATGGGCCGCGAGGGCGGCACCTTGCTGGCGTGGTGCTTCGGCATTGCCGTGCTGTCGGTGGGCCTGCCGTGCGTGCTGCTGGTATCGCACCCGGTCGGGCCGCTGGTCTCCGTGGCCGCCGGTATGGCCGCGTTAAGCTGCGTTATCGGTCAATGCCTTGAGCAGCGCCTGTATGGACGCGCCTGGGTACAGTTCGCCGGCCATTGACCCGCCACCCTTTTTTTTCCACATCCGGGTAAACGATGAAAAAGATCCTCCTTGCTTCGCTTGTTCTTGCCGCGCTGCCGATGGCCGCCCAGGCCCAGGACGCAAACGCCAACGCCAATGCCGCCCCGAGTTCGGACGCCTCCAAGAACAACGGCTGGACGGGTTCCGGTGAATTCGGCTTCGCCTCGTCGCGAGGCAACTCCCGTTCGGAGAACGCCAACGCCAAGCTCGGCCTGCAGCAGGAAAACGAGGTGTGGAAGAACAGCTTCTACCTTAACGGCCTGCGTTCGAAGGGCGACGTGGAAGTGCAGGACGCCGCCGGCAACACCATCGACAAGTTCAGCACCACCGCCAACCGCTATGACAGCGGCGCGTCGGTGGGCTACAAGTTCGACCCGCGCAGCTACGTGGTGACCGCCGCCCGTTACGAGCACGACGATTTCGGCGCCAACCTGTGGCAGGGCATCATCTCGGTGGGCTACGGCTACATCGCGCTGAAGAACGAGCGCGCCGAGCTGTCCTTCGAAATCGGTCCCGGTTTCAAGCGCTACCAGCCGGCCAAGACGACGGAAGACGTGACCCAGCCCGACGGCTCGGTGGTCTCGGTGACGACCCAGCCCAACGCCCAGAGCGAAGTGGTTGGCCGTGGCCTGGTCAACGGCAAGTACCGCCTCACCGACAACACCGCGCTGGAAGATACGTTCCTGGTGGAAGCGGGCTCCAAGAACCAGTACTACCAGAACGACATCGGCCTCTCGGTCAGCATGACCAAGAAGATGGCGCTGAAGCTCGGCTACCAGATCCGCTACAACAGCGACACGCAGCCGGGCACGGTCAGCACCGACAAGCTGATGACGACGAACCTCGTCTACAACTTCTGAGTCGACGAACGACGGTGGAGGAGCGCACGGGTTGCGCTCCTCCTATCCTCAGCGCTGCGGCTTGAGCAACTCGGCCGCGCCCTGCTGGATCAGCATGGCAGCCACTTCGTGGCCCAGCTCCACCGGCTTGTCGCCGTCGATATCGGCCTGCGCCACGATCAGCTCGCCGCTGCCGGCATCGCCGACCAGCGCATGCAGCGTGAGGCCAAACTCGGCCACCACGCAGAACGCCCCGATCGCCACGGCGCAACTGCCACCCAGCTGTTCGTTCAAGGCGCGCTCGGCGTCGGTCGCCAGGCGGGTGTCGGCATCGTCGATGGCCGCCAGCAGTTCGGCGACGCGGGTGTCGCCTTCGCGGATTTCCACGGCAATCGCGCCCTGCCCTGGGGCGGGCAGCCAGTCGGGGCTGGCCAGGCGGCTGCGCACGCGGCCGCCCAGGCCCAGGCGATCCACGCCGGCGCAGGCCAGGATGATCGCCTCGTAATGGCCTTCGTCGAGCCTGGCCAGGCGGGTGTTCACGTTGCCGCGCAGGTCGAGCAGCTGCAGGTCCGGGCGCAGTGCGCGCAGCTGGGCCTGGCGGCGCAACGAGGACGTACCCACGCGGGCGCCATTCGGCAGTTCGGCGATCGTCGCGTAGTCATTGCTGATGAAGCCATCCGCCGCGTCCGCGCGCGGCAGGATCGCCGACAGCGCGAAGCCGGGTTCCAGCGAGGCGGGCACGTCCTTCAGCGAATGCACCGCGATATCCGCGCGACCTTCCTGCATGGCCACTTCCAGTTCCTTGAGGAACAGGCCCTTGCCGCCGATGGTGGCCAGCGAGCGGTCGAGGATCTCGTCGCCGCGGGTGGAGAGCGGCACCAGTTCCACCACCAGGCCGGGGTGCGCCTGGCGCAGCAGCGCGGCCACGTGTTCGGCCTGCCAGAGGGCCAGCGCGCTTTTGCGGGTGGCGATGCGAAGCGGTGCGGTCATGGGGAGTCCGGAAGTGCGGATAGCAATCCGCCTATTCTAGCGGCCGCTGGCGGCCACGGCTCAGGCGTCCGTGCGTAGCAGCTGACGCACCGCCGGCAGGTTGCGCCGGCTCACCTCGGGCGTGCTTTCGGTACCGGCAAGGCGCGCCAGCACCCGGCCGTCGGCCAGGCTGCGCAGGCCCACCAGGCGGTCGCGCGGCACCAGGCAGTTGCGATGCAGGCGGATCACCCGTTCGCCCAGGGCCACTTCGAGCTGGCGCAGCGAATCGTCGATCAACCGGGCCCCACCCACGTGTTCGACGGTGACGTATTTCTCGCCCGCCGTCAGCAGCAGCACATCGGCCAGGGGAATACGCACTTCGTCACCACCGCTGCGCGCGCGCAGCCAGCCGCCACGCTGGGGCTGCGCGGGGGCCAACCGGGAGGCCGCGCGGTCCAGCGCTTCGTCCAGGCGCTCCGCGCGCACGGGCTTGAGCAGGTAATCGGTGGCGCCGAGTTCAAACGCGCTCAGGGCGTGCTGCTCGTACGCCGTGCAGAAGACGATCTGCGGACGCACCGGCAGGCTGGCGAGCTTCGCCGCCACCGCCGTTCCGGAGAGCCCGGGCATTTCGATATCGAGCAGCAGCACGTCGGGTCGGTGGCTGGCGCAGGCGGCCAGCACCGCGTCGCCATCGCCGACGCTGCCGACCACTTCCACGTCGCTACGGCGGGCGAGCAGGCTGGCCAGGCGCGCACGCGCCAGCGGTTCGTCATCGGCGACCAGGACGCGCATGCGCTACCTCCGGCAGGAACAGGCTGACGACGAAACGGCCGTCGCGTGTTTCGGCTTTCACCGTGGCGCGCTCGCCAAAGTGCAGGCGCACGCGCTCGCGCACGCTGCGCAGGCCGTGCCCGGTGCCCGGCGTGGCCGGTGTATCGGCCAGCGGGTTATCCACCGTCAGCGCCACGCCACCGTCGACACGGCGCCCACCCAGGCGCAGCACGCCGCCTTCGCGCAGCGGCTGGATTCCATGGCGGATGGCGTTCTCGACCAGCGGCTGTAGCAGCAGGCGCGGCATCGGCAGCGCCTCGGGTACGTCGATGTCGCGTTCCACGCGCAGGCGCGAGCCGAGGCGCAGCGTTTCGATATCCAGGTACTGGTCCACCAGCCGCCATTCCTCGCCCAAGGTGCCGGGACTGGCGCCGTCGCTACCCAGGGCGGCGCGGAACAGCTCGGCCAGGTTTTCCACCGTGCGCTCGGCGGCGTCCGGATCAACGCGGATCAGCGCCGCCACGGCATTCATGCTGTTGAACAGGAAGTGCGGGCGGATGCGCGCCTGTAGCGCGGCCACCTGCGCCTGCGCCGTGGCTTCCACGCGAGTCTGCCACTGCGCCACCACGTAGAAATAGCGAAGCAGTGCCGCCCCGAGCAGGCCGGTGGCGAGCAGGGTGTCGCGGACGAAGCGGGCCGTGGAGACCGGGGTGAGGCCCGAGCCGATGTTGTGGTCGATCCAGGCCAGGGTGAGGCTGGTCACGCCGACCATCACCATCAGCACGCCCCAGATGCCGGCATACGGCCACATCCCCGGCAGCCGCTGCATCACCGGCCGCGCCTTGCACAGCACCACGGTCAGCAACACCGAGAGCCACGCCGTGTAGAGCACGCCCACCGACAGCGAGCGCACCCGCAACGTGCCGCCCGGGGCGAGCCACATCAGGCACGCGGTGATCGTGCTGACCACCAACAGCGCGAACAGCGTCGGCAGGCTGCAGAAGTCGGGCAGCGGTGCCGACGCACGGGGCGTGGCGGGGTTATCGGAGGGCGCGGGCGGCATGCGGCAGAGTATGCCGGATGCCCGGCACGCCGCGCCGCGCCGGCCATCACGCGGCGGCGAAGATGCCGCTGAGCCAGGTACGGATGTCGTTGATCTCCGGCAGGCTCACCGAGTGGCCCATCGGGTAGGTATGCCAGTCGATCCGGTGGCCAAGGCTTTCGAGCAGCTGGCGCGACTGTTCACCCAGCGCCAGCGGCACGACCGGATCGGCCACGCCGTGGCCCCAGAACATCGGGGTGGCGTGGTTGGCACCGCTACGCTCGGCCTCAATGGTCTCGTGCATGGGCAGGTAGGCGGAGAGCACCAGCAGGCCGGCCAGGGTTTCGCGATGGCGCAGGCCGGCGGATAGCGTCATGGCCCCGCCCTGCGAGAAGCCGGCGAGGACGATCCGCGACGCGGGCACGCCGCGTTCCTGCTCCCGCGCAATCAGCTGTTCCACTTCGCCGATCGACATCCGGATGCCTTCCGCGTCCTGCTTGTCGGCGATGGCCAGGCCCTTGATGTCGTACCAGGCCCGCATCGGCGCGTTGTTGTTCACCGTCACCGGCCGCACCGGCGCATGCGGGAACACGAAGCGGATGGACGGCCACGCCGGATCCACCAGCTCCGGCACGATCGGCGCGAAGTCGTTGCCGTCGGCGCCCAGGCCATGCAGCCAGATCACCGACCATTCGGGGGCGGAGCGGGTTTCGTGTTCGACGGTGGGAAGCGGCATGGGCAACGGTCCGGGGAAGGAGAATCGGCTGATGCTATCAGCCCCGCTCCACGCGGACGCTGACCAGCTGCCACCCGCCGACGGCGATATCGCCCTGCACGGGCGCGAGCGCCGCTTCGGCCAGGTTGGACAGCGACGCCTTGCCCACCGGCCCGCTCCAGTGCAGCCGCGCGCGCCGGTCGCTTCCCGAGGCACCGAACAGGCGCAGGATGAAGGCCTTGCCGTCGCTGCTGGGCGTGATCGACTGCAGCTGCACGTCCTCGGGTTCGATCCGTAGCAAGGGCGCCGAGGGGGCGGCGGCATCGACCAGCAAGGGCTGGGTCATGCCGGTGGCCAGGCGCGAGGCAAGCCCGTCGTCGCGCGCGCCATGCGGCCTCAGCGCATAACGAAAACGCACCGGGCCTTCCTGCCACGCCCGGTAGTTCGTGCCCCAGTGGTTGTTCATCACCCACGACATCACCGTCTGGCTCGGCGCAAGGCGATCCATCCACACGCTGGGATCGGTCTGCGAGTTGAGCTTGGTGGCGGTGACGCCGCCGACCTCGATCAGGGGCGCATCCAGCGTCATCCACGTCACGCCGAGTGCGTCATTCGCCACGTCGACATAGCGGCCTACCGGCATCCAGTTGCGGCAGGCGCCAGGCAGCTGGTCGGCTTCGGGTTCCATCTGGCCCAGCGGCACGTCCACGTGCATGCGGCCACCGGGGACGGCGAAGGGAAACGCGAACTGCAGGCTTTCCTTCGCCACCGCCTGCATGGTCTTGCCGCGGTGGTTCGGGTCCGGCACCTCCTCGTACGGTGCACGCGTCTTGTCGATCGTGTTCTCGATCTCCAGCCAGTCCGCGCCGGCCATGAGCCGGATGCGGCGCGTGAGGGAGCGGCACGACGGTGCGGACGAGGTCACCAGCACACTGACCACGAACGGACCGGCCTCTTCCACCGTGATGACGGCCTGCGATGTCGTCTGCAGGCGGTTCACCGCATCGCCCGCCATGTAGACGAACTGGTTGGCTGACCACGCGGCATCGGTGGCGAGGAATTCGTGGTCGATACCGTGCCGGCGCAGGCTGGCCAGGTTGCCGGTGGCCGGATCGATGCGCGCGCTGACCAGGCCGTTGTCGAGCACCGACCCATCGAAGGATACGGCATGCGGCGGCGCACCCGCGCTGCCTTCGCCGCGATGCACGGCCACGGTGGCCAGCGGTGGCAGTGGCGGCAGCCAGGCGGCCACGCGGCCGTCATGCAGGCGCTGCGACGGCAGCACGTGGCCGTCGAGGGTGAGCCTGTCGCCGGCACCGGCGGGAAGGCAGACGAGCCCGCCGCGCTCCCAGCCGGTGGTGTTGGTGACGTGGTGTGTCGTCGCGTGGGCCGGTGACCTGGCGGCCACCATGCCGTCGGCCAGCGCCGCCGCGTCGTCGGCAAAGGCCCGCTTCACCCGCCACTGGTCCACGGTCATCGCTTCTTCCGGGCGGGTCACGCTGTGCGCGGCGCCCCAGGTGTGCTCGGAATACAGCAGCACGTCGCGCCATGCCGCGTCGCCATCGAAGGGCTTGCCGTGCATCGCCGCAAGGGCGGCCGCCTGCACCAGCGTATCCGCCGTGTTGCGGTTCAGCGCCGTTTCGCGCGCGGACGAGGCCGCGCCATCTTCCCAGTAGGGTGTCAGGTCGCCACGCAGCTGCGGCAACGCATCGCCGTGCTTGCGTTCGAACGCGGTGAACGCCTCGCTGGTGCCGCTGATCTGGAAGCGTGGCCATGCATAGCGGGTGTTCCAGTCGCGTACGAAGTCGCTGATGCCCTGGTCCGGCGGCGCGTTGTCGCCATGGCCGGCCCAGCGCACGTGGGCGATGTCGTAGCGGAATCCCACCTCGTCGAGCCGTGCCTGGTAGGCGCCGACCCAGTCGACATCCGCGCTCATCACGTGCGACATCGCGTAGCCCGTCCACGGCACCCAGAACAGCACGCGCGAACGGCCGCTGCGCGATACCCACCAGAACGGCCTGTCCTGCCACGTGGCCATGAAGCGGCCAATGCGATCAAAGTAATTCGGCGCGGCGGAGAAGTAGCGGATCCCGGCCTGGGCCATGGCCTCGACCGTGCCCCAGGTGTAACCCGGCACATCGCTGATCATGGCCGCGTTGACGGGCGTGCCCGTCTGCGCGGCGAGCTGCTGGCCGAAGCGGAACAGGCGCAGCAGTTCTTCCGGACGGCAGATGCCGGTGAGTTCATTGGCATACGCGCCGTTGAGCGCGAGCTTGCCGCTGCGGACCGCGTCGATGAAGGCGTCGCGGTCGGCGGCGTTGCCGCGCTTCAGGTAGAGGTCTGCGCCCCACAGCACCTCGAGGTTCCAGACGAACCGCGCGCCCTCTACGTAACCGGACGTCGCATCGGCCATCGCGATGCCGCGGCGGATGTTCTCCACCTGGTGGTCTTCGACGTCGGCCTGGTGCTCGGTGTAGCCGAGGTCGTGGTGCGAATGCGGCAGCACGTAGACCAGCATCTTCCGTACCGGCTGCAGGGTGACGGCGCCGACGACATGCGCGCCGCCTACCTCGGACTCGACGCGCACGGCCTTCGCGGCATCGACGGCGGGGACGAGGATATCGAACGACGCCTCACCGGCTGCGACCGTCCGGCGATCCACCTCCATGCCGTCGACGCGGGTGATGGCGAGGCGCGAGGTGCCGGACGCCGGTGGCGTGATGCGAATCGGCTGTCGCGCCGGGCCGTCGCCTCGCACCAGGCCCCGGATGGCGCGGACCGGCGCGGGCGCGGTGGGTGCCGCGCCTTCGGCGCCTGCCCAGCGGGGAAGCCAGAGCCCCGCGGTTCCCGCGAGGGCGAATCCTTTAAGCAAGTCACGTCGCTGCATGCAGGGTCCCGTCGACATAACGCGGGACTGTCACGATCTAAAACGAATCGACAACTTCACCCGCAAGACCCCTGTTTATAGGCGGCAGGGATCGGGTTGTCACGATCCAATGCAGCATGGAATCCCGAACTGCGACCGGGTCAACGAAACCGATGCGGCACGAAGCAGCTGGTATTCCGCGTGATCCGGTCGTTGTCCTCGCGGATGCCGATGCCGGCGGCTTCATCGCCGACCACCCACGAACCCACCAGCGTGTGCCGCCCGTCGAACACCGGTAGCGGTGCGAGCGCCTGGTAAACGCGATGCGGTGCGACCACCGCGCCCTGGTGGGCGTCGAGGATGGCGATGCCCTCGCCTTCGCGGCCCCAGAACGGTTTGGCGACGGCCGGGCCGGCAATGTCTTCGCGGCGCAGGCTGGCGGGCAACAGGTTCGGATGGTGGGGGAACCATTCCCACAACAGCGGCAGGATCGCCTTGTTCGACAACAGCATCTTCCACGCCGGTTCGACGAAGCGCGTACCGGAGCGGGCGATGTGGTCGGCAAACGGCTCGGCCAGCATCCACTCCCACGGATAGAGCTTGAACAGGCGGTCGATCGGTCGGTTGGCCAGGTCGATGAAGGCCTTGCCGGACCAGCCGACCTCTTCGATGTCGAGCGCCTGCACGTCGTGGCCGGCCTGCACGCAGGTGTCCAGCAGGTAATCGGTGGTCGTGCCGTCTTCGGGGTTGTCGTAGCAGGCGGCGAAGTGCACGCGATGGCCGCCACCGACGCGGCGCCAGCGCTCGATCAGTTTCTCGTGGATGGAGTTGAACTGGTCGTCGTCGGGATAGCAGGCTTCCAGCCAGTACCACTGCACGACCGAGGCTTCGAACAGCGAGGTGGGCGTATCGGCGTTGTACTCGAGCAGCTTGGGTGGGGCGACGCCATCCCAGGACAGATCCATGCGGCCGTACAGCGCCGGCTCGCGATCGAACCAGCTGCGCTCGGCGAGTCGCGCGGCGTGGTCGTCGATGCCCAGCGCGTCATAGCGTCCGTCGCGGACGATGCGGTCCACCGCCTCCAGGCACATCGCATGCAGCTCCCCGGTCGCCGCCTCCATGCGGTCGATCGCCTCGGCGTCGAACACATAGCAGGCGTCCTCGCGCCAGTACGGGTGGCCATCGATGGTATGGAAGCCGAAGCCGACGGACTCCACGTCACGCTGCCAGTTCGCCCGCGGCGTGATCCGCTCGCGGCGCATCAGCCGCCTCGTGCCGAGACGTGGCCCGTGCTGCCGAAGCCGCCGCGGCTACCGAAGTCGAAACCGGTCGGGCCGTGGCCGGTGTAGCCGCCCATCGAGGCGGTGCTGCGTCCCGGGCCCGGATCGCCGGCACGCGGGCCATTGCGCCAGTCGCTGCGATACCAGGGGCCGTAGTAGTGATAACCGCCGCCACCGCTGTAACCGCCCGATACCGAACGATCCTGGCTGCACTGGCCGGTGGCGTAGTCGCGCTCGCAGTCCTCGAGGGAGTTATAGCTGTTGCGCTGCACGTCCTTGCCGCTGAAGACGGCCATGCCCACGGCGGCTACACCAAGCACGCCCAAGGTAATGCCCACCGTGCGCTTACGAGTGAGTGGTTTGCCCTCGTCTTCCATGGCGATGGCCTCAGTACGACATGGCGGCGGCGTTGATCGCACCTACGCAGGCGGCGACCACGGCGACGAACAGGGCGACCGAGCGCACGTCGGCTTCGATCTGCTGGCGCAGGTCGCGGATCGTCAGGCGCAGGATGAAATGCGTCAGCAGCTGCACGGCCCAGGCCACGGCACCCCACAGCGCCAGGTCGAGCGGGTTCACGCTGTGCGCGATCGCGCTGGCCAGCGGCTGGACGAAACCGATGGCCGCGCCGGCCAGGCTGATGGCGGCGGCGAGGTTGCCCTCGCGGATCAGCGCCATCTCACGCTGCGGCGTGATCCAGATGTAGGTCACGATGAACGCGACGAAGTAAAAGGCGCCCAGGGCGAGGTAGGCCACGAAAGCGGGCAGGGTGAACAGGTCCGACACGATCACGAACGCTTCCTTGTAAGACGCGGCTCCCCATGGCCGCCTCGCCACTATAAGGCGAGGCGGCGCGGGTTGTTACTCGCCCAGCCCCAGCTCGTTCGCGAAGAACGTCATCGACAGCGCGGCGTTGCCGACGCGCTGGCTGAAGGGGGCGCCGATGCCGTGGCCGGCGTCCATGCGGGTGAGCAGGAGCACGGGGTTACCCGAGGTGGACGCATCCTGCAGGCCGGCGGCGAACTTGCGCGACTGCCACGGGGCCACGCGCGGGTCGTTCGCACCGGTGGTGATCAGCACGGACGGGTAGGCGGTGCCCTTCTTGATGTTGTAGATCGGCGTGTAGGCGCGGATAGCCTTGGCCACCGCCGGATCCTTCACCGAGCCGTATTCGCTGACGTTGTACGGGCCGTTGGCGAAGGCCGTCTCGTGGCGGCCGACGTCGTAGATGCCGACCATCGCCACCACCGCGCGGTACTGCTCCGGGTGCTGGGTGAGCGCCGCGCCCATCAGCAGGCCGCCGTTGCTGCCGCCGAGGATGCCCAGGTGCTTCGTGTCGGTCCAATGCGTGGCGACCAGCGCCTGCGAGGCCGCGTAGAAGTCGTCGAACACGTTCTGCTTGTGGGTCTTCTGGCCCTGCTCGTGCCACTGCTCGCCAAACTCGTTGCCGCCGCGGATGTTCGCGTAGGCGAGCACGCCGCCGCGCTCCAGCCAGGCCAGGTTGGCGCCGACGAAGCCCGGGGTCACGGGGATGCCGAAGCCGCCGTAGCTGTACAGGATGGTCGGGCGCTTGCCGTTCGGGGTGATGCCGTCCATCGAGATGACGGTGACCGGGATCTTCGTGCCGTCCTTCGAGGTGCCATCGATGCGGGTGACGCGCACCTTCGAATAGTCCGCGGCCGGCTTCACTTCGAACACCGTCTTCAGGGTGCCGCTGGCGCCGTCGTACTCAGCCCAGCGGGTCGGCTGGGTCCAGCCGCCGTAGGTGATCAGCGCCTTGTCCTGGCCCTTTTCGGCGGCGACGCCACCGATGGTGATGCCGGTGGCCGGCAGCGGCAGGCGGCGGACGAAGGTGGCCTTCGCGTCGTACTGGTCAGCCCACCAGTCGGGGCCGGCACTGCGCACCACGAGGAAGCCGTTGCCGATCGGCGTGACGCGCTGGATGGCGCCCTCGCCCTGCGGCAGCACGTCGGTCTGCTTGCCGCTGGCGTCCAGGGCGATGACCTTGCCGCGCGGCGCACCGGCGAAGGTCACCACGTACAGGCGGTCGCCCACCCAGTGCGCCGAGCGCACGTCGGCGTCGTGGCCGAGCACCTTCTTGAACGGGCCGTTGCCCTGGCGCAGGAACACCTCGGCCGGGCCGCCGTCGCCTTCGTTGGCGAGCAGCGCGGTGGTCTTGCCACCCTCGCCTTCGAGCAGGATGTATTCGGCCACCGGCGAGTAGCCCTTGCCGAAGACCACGGTGTCCTTGTCCTGCGTGGTGCCGATGACGTGGTGCGCCAGGAAGGCGTCGAACTCGTGCAGCGGCTTGGCCTTGGTCGGCGTCTCGAAGCGCGCGTAGGTGACGCCCTTCTCGTCGGCATCCCAGGCGAGCGCCTGCGGGGTGGTACCGCCGCCGGCCCACGGCAGCGAATCGGAGAGCGCCTTGCCCGTCTGCGTATCCAGGATATGCACGGTGGTCAGCTCGCTGCCGCCCTCGGCGGTGCCGTAGGCGAGGTAGCGACCGCTCGGCGAGGGCCAGTATTCGGTGATGGCGGTGTTGCCGTCGCCCTTGTTGAGGTCCACCAGCGTGCGCACCGGGCCGTCCGGCCAGGCCTTGGCCACCAGCAGCGGCTGGGCCTGCGGCGGGGTGTTCTCGAAGTAGAACAGCGTGCCGCCGGCCAGGGTCGGCGACGAGCGCGTGGTGGAGGTGATGGCCAGTTCGCGAATGCGCGCGCTCAGCTCCTTGCCCATGGGCATGCTGCCAATGGCCGCTTCCGTGTAGGCGTTCTGCGCCTCGATCCACTTCTGCACGCCGTCGCCGGTCGGGTTTTCCAGCCAGCGGTAGGAGTCCACGACAGGCTGGCCACCCAGGCTGTCGTTGACGTCGTGCCTCGGCGTGGGCGGCGGGCTGCCCGCGGCGGCGTGGGCCGAGCAGGCGGCGAACAGGCTAAGGGCAAGCAGGCGGGGAACCATGGCGCGCATTGGGGACAACCTCGTGGGCAAGTCCTCCGAGCGTAGCAAACCCATGACGCCTGGCACCCCTGCCGCCAGTTGGGTAGCGCCTGCGGTTATCCTCGACGAATTTGCCGCTGCCGGAAACACCCATGCGCACGCTCGCCACCGCCCTCCTCACCGCCCTGGCCGCCGCGCCCGCGCTGGCGCTGGCCGCCCCGCCGCCGCTGGACATGGAAACGATCATGGCCGACCCGGACTGGATCGGGCAGGCGGTGGAAGAGCCGTACTGGAGCGTGGACGGCAGCCAGGTGTACTACTCGCTCAAGCGCGATGGCAGCCCGGTGCGCGACCTGTACCGCGTGCCCGCCGCCGGTGGCGCGGCCGTGAAGCTGGACCCGGCCGCGGCCGCCACGGCCGACGGCACGAAGCAGGTGTTCGACCGCGAGCACCGCCATGCCGCGTTTGTCCGCCACGGTGACATCTTCCTGCGCGACCTGGGCAGCGGCACGACCGTGCAGGTCACCCGTTCGGCCACGGCGGAAACCTCGCCGCATCTTTCGGCGGACGGCCGCCTGCTCACCTGGCGCGCCGGCAACGACTGGTTTGCCTACAACACCGTGGGCGGCCCGGCCTGGCAGGCCGCGGTGGTGGAAGCGAAGGACGACCCGAAGAAAGACAAGACCTCCGACCTGCAGGACCAGCAGCAGGCGCTGTTCACCACGCTGCGCGGGATCAAATCCGACGAGAAGGCGATGAAGGCTGACGCCGACGCGCTCGCCGCCGCCGACCCGGGCCGCGCGCCCGAGGCCTTCTACCTCGGCAAGGACGTGGCCATCGTCGATACCTCGCTGTCGCCCGATGGCCGCTACCTGCTGGTGGTGACGAAGGCGAAGGACGCCGATGACGGCAAGGTGGCCGACCTCACCCATTACGTCACCGACTCCGGTTACGCCGAGCCGGAAGCCACGCGCCCGTACGTCGGCCGCAACGATCCCGCACCGCAGTCGCTGACCCTGCTCGACCTGCGTGCCCACGCCACGTACGCGCTCGACACCGCCACCCTTCCCGGCATCCACGAGGATCCGCTGGCGGAGATCCGCGCGAAGACGGTGGCCGCGCTGCGCAAGGCGGGCAAGGACGACCGCGCCGACAAGCTGGCGGCACCGAAGACCCGCCCGGTGATCGTCAACGCCGAATACAGCCCCGGCATCGTCTGGAGCGGCGACGGCCACGAGGTGGCCGTGCAGCTGCGCGCGGTGGACAACAAGGACCGCTGGATCGCCACCGTGGACTTCGACCGCCACGCCCTGGCCACCCAGCACCGGCTCACCGACAAGGCGTGGATCAACTGGGACAACAACGACTTCGGCTGGCTCAACGACGGCCGCACGCTGTGGTACCTGAGCGAAGAGACCGGCTACTCGCATCTCTACACCCGGGCCCTCGGCGGCAAGGCCACCGCGCTGACCTCGGGTCGTTTTGAAGTGGACCACCCGGTGCTCAGCGCAGACGGCAAGACCTTCTACGTGCGCACCAACCAGGTCGCGCCGTACAGCTACGACGTCTACAGGCTGGCCTCCTCCGGCGGTGCGCTGACCCGCGTCACCACCTACCAGGGCATGGACGACTTCGCGCTGTCGCCGAACGGCCGCCAGCTGGCCGTGCTGCACTCCGCCCCGTACGTGCCCTCGCAGCTGGCCACCGTCTCCGCCGACGGCGGCACGCCGCGCGAGCTGACCAACACGGTGAAGCCGGGCTTTGCCGACCATGCGTGGATTGCGCCGAAGATCGTGGAAGTGCCGTCGGCGCACGGCGCCGGCACCATCTACGCGAAGTTCTATGGGCCGGCCGATGCCGCGCAGGCGGCCTCGCGCCCGGCGGTGATCTTCGTGCATGGCGCGGGCTACCTGCAGAACGTGCACCTGTCCTACCCGTCGTACTTCCGCGAGCAGATGTTCCATAACCTGCTGGTGCAGCGTGGCTACGTGGTGCTGGACATGGATTACCGCGCCTCGAAGGGCTACGGCCGCGACTGGCGCACGGCGATCTACCGCAACATGGGCCACCCGGAGCTGGACGACCTGCTCGACGGCAAGGCCTGGCTGGTGAAGAACCAGGGCGTGGATCCGAAGCGCGTGGGCATGTACGGCGGCAGCTACGGCGGCTTCATGACGCTGATGTCGCTGCTCCGCGCCCCGGGTGAATTCGCCGCGGGCGCTGCGCTGCGCCCGGTCACCGACTGGACCTCGTATAACCACGACTACACCGCCAACATCCTCAACGACCCGCAGCTGGATCCGGACGCATACGCCACCAGCTCGCCGATCAACTACGCCGACAAGCTGCAGGATCCGCTGCTGATCGAGCATGGCCTGATCGACGACAACGTGCTGGCCAGTGATTCCATCCGCCTCTACCAGCGCTTCATCGAGCTGCACAAGCAGAACTTCTGGATGTCCCTGTACCCGATGGAACGCCACGGCTTCGTCCACCCGGATTCGTGGCACGACGAATACCGCCGCATCGACGAGCTGTTCAAAGACAAGCTGGGCCAATAAGGCCCAGCGGAATTTACGCAGACGTTACGCCCTGCCCCCGGCGCCTTACACCGTAAATATCCACGAGGGCGAAAAATACGCTCCGTCTCCTAATGACGGAATGCTCCCGTGGAATTCCTGTGCGTCCTGCTCATCGTCGTGCTCACGGCGGTGACCATCGGCTTTCTCATGATCTGCGACCGCCTCGGTCGCCGCTGAGGAGCCGCCATGTCACTCACTTACGTCCTCGCCACCGTGATCGCGGTGGCCCTGTGTGGCTATCTCTGCGTGGCCCTGTTGAAGCCGGAGTGGTTCGAATGACCGCGAACGACTTCCTCCAGATCGGCCTGTTCCTCGCCGTGTTGCTGGCGCTGGTGAAACCCGTGGGCCAATACATGGCCCTGGTGTTCGCCGACGAGCCCAACCGGGTGACCCGTTTCGGTGGCCGCGCCGAGCGCGTGCTCTATCGCCTTGCCGGCATCCGTGCCAACGAGGACACGGGCTGGAAGCGCTATGCCATCGCCATGCTGGTGTTCAACGTCGCCGGCCTCGCCGTGGTGTACCTGCTCCAGCGCACCCAGCAGTGGCTGCCGCTGAACCCGCAGCACCTGGGTGCCATCACGCCGGATTCGGCGATGAACACGGCGATCAGCTTTGCGAGCAACACCAACTGGCAGGGCTATGCCGGCGAATCGACGATGAGCTACTTCACCCAGGCCCTCGGCCTCGCGGTGCAGAACTTCCTCTCGGCCGCCACCGGCATCGCCGTGCTGATCGCGGTGGTGCGCGGCTTCGTTCGCCGTGGCGCCGGTGCGGTGGGTAACTTCTGGGTCGACATGACCCGCGCCACGCTGTACGTGCTGGTGCCCTTCGCCATCGTGATCGCGCTGCTGCTGGTCTCGCAGGGCGTGGTGCAGAGCCTGTCGCCGTACGTTGACGCGTCCATGCTCCAGCACGGCACGCAGAGCCTGCCGCTGGGCCCGGTGGCCTCGCAGGAAGCGATCAAGATGCTCGGCACCAACGGTGGCGGCTTCTTCAACGCCAATAGCGCGCATCCGTTCGAAAACCCCACGCCGTTCTCCAACTTCGTCGAGATGCTGGCGATCTTCGTTATCCCTGCGGCGCTTTGCTACACGTTTGGCAGCATGGTCGGTGACCGCCGCCAGGGCTGGGCGATCCTTGCGACCATGCTGCTCATTTTCGTGCCGCTGACCGTCGGCCTGGTGGCCGCCGAACAGGCCGGTAACCCGGCGCTGCATGGTCTCGCCGTCGATGCGCAGGCGTCCGCCATGCAAAGCGGCGGCAACATGGAAGGCAAGGAAACCCGCTTCGGCATCGTCTCCTCGGGCCTGTTCGCCGCGATCACCACGGCGGCGTCCTGCGGCGCGGTGAACACGATGCACGACTCGCTGACCCCGCTGGGCGGCCTGGTGCCGATGTGGCTGATGCAGCTGGGTGAGGTGATCTTCGGCGGTGTCGGCTCGGGCCTCTACGGCATGCTCGCCTTCGCGGTGGTCGCGGTGTTCATCGCCGGGCTGATGGTGGGCCGCACGCCGGAGTACCTGGGCAAGAAGATCGAAGCGCACGAGATGAAGATGGCGAGCCTCGCCGTGCTGATCCCCTGCGCCCTCGTGGTGGTGTGCACCGCCATCGCCGTGATGTCGCCGGCGGGCAGGGCGGGTGTCGCCAACCCCGGTGCGCATGGCTTCAGCGAGATGCTTTACGCCGTCACCTCGGCGGCCAACAACAACGGCAGCGCCTTCGCCGGCCTCTCCGCCAATACGCCCTTCTGGAACGCGTTGCTCGGCATCTGCATGTTCCTGGCCCGCTTCCCGCTCGCCATCGCCATGCTGGCCATGGCCGGTTCGCTGGCCGCCAAGCGCCACGTGCCACCGTCGGCGGGCACGCTGCCCACGCATACGCCGCTCTTCGTCACGCTGCTGGCCTGCGTCGTCATCGTCGTCGGCGCGCTTACCTTCCTCCCGGCGCTGGCCCTCGGGCCGATCGTCGAGCACCTCACGTCCGTTACGGGCCACTGATCCATGACTTCCCATGCCCACACCCCGCGCGGCTTCGACCGCGCGCTGGTGACTCGCGCCCTCCGCGACGCGTTCACCAAGCTCAATCCCCGCCTGCAGTTCCGCAACCCGGTGATGTTCGTCGTGTTCGTGTGCAGCGTCCTCACCACCCTGCTCTGGGTGCAGGCGCTCACCGGCCGCGGTGAAGCCCCGGCGGGTTTCATCTTCCAGGTCTGCCTGTGGCTCTGGTTCACGCTGCTGTTCGCCAACTTCGCCGAAGCGCTGGCCGAAGGCCGCGGCAAGGCCCAGGCCGATGCCCTGCGTGGCTCGCGCCGTGATGTCGTGGCCAAGAAGCTTGTCATGCCGCGCCGCGACGGCCAGGTGGTGTTCACCCCGTCCAGCGAACTGCGCACGGGCCATCACGTGCTGGTCGAAGCCGGTGACATCGTCCCCGGCGACGGCGAGATCGTGCTCGGCGCGGCCAGCGTCGACGAAAGCGCGATCACCGGTGAATCCGCGCCGGTGATCCGCGAAGCCGGCGGTGACCGCAGCGCCGTCACCGGTGGCACCCGCGTGCTCTCCGACTGGCTGGTGGTGCGCGTCACCAGCAACCCGGGCGAGAGCTTCCTGGACCGGATGATCGCGATGGTCGAAGGCGCGTCACGCCGCAAGACGCCCAACGAGATCGCGCTCACCATCCTGCTGGCGAAGTTCACGCTGATCTTCCTGCTGGCCTGCGCCACCCTGCTGCCGTACTCGATCTATAGCGTGGAAGCGGCCGGCGCGGGCAACCCCATCACGCTGACGGTGCTGGTGGCGCTGCTGGTCTGCCTGATTCCCACCACCATCGGTGCGCTGCTGTCGGCCATCGGCATCGCCGGCATGGACCGGATGATCCGCGCCAACGTCATCGCCACGTCGGGCCGCGCCGTGGAAGCGGCGGGCGACGTGGACGTGCTGCTGCTGGACAAGACCGGCACCATCACCCTTGGCAACCGCCAGGCCGTGGCCTTCCACCCGGCCCCGGGTATCGAGGAACGTGAACTGGCGGAAGCGGCCGACCTCGCCTCGCGCGCCGACGAAACGCCGGAAGGCCGCAGCATCGTCGTGCTGGCGGAGACGAAGTTCGCCATCCACGGCCATCGCCGTGACGACACCCGCGCCGCCTTCGTGCCGTTCACCGCGCAGACCCGCATGAGCGGCGTGGACGTCGGTACCCGGCACATTCGCAAGGGCGCGATGGACGCCGTGGAACGTTACCTGGACGAGCAGGACAGCCACATGCCGCCGCTGGTCCGGCGCATGGCCGAGGAGGTCGCGCGTCGCGGCGCCACCCCGCTGATCGTCGTCGACGGCGCCCTGACCCTCGGTGTCGTCGAGCTGAAGGACATCGTCAAGGACGGGATCAAGGAGCGCTTCGCCGAGATGCGCCGCATGGGCATCCGTACGGTGATGATCACCGGCGACAACCCGCTGACCGCCGCCGCGATCGCCGCCGAAGCGGGCGTGGATGATTTCCTCGCCGAGGCGACGCCTGAAGCGAAGCTCAAGCTGATCCGCGACATGCAGGCCGAGAACCGCCTCGTGGCGATGTGTGGCGACGGTACCAACGATGCGCCGGCGCTGGCCCAGGCCGACGTGGCGGTGGCGATGAACAGCGGCACCCAGGCGGCGAAGGAAGCCGGCAACATGGTGGACCTGGATTCGAACCCGACCAAGCTGATCGAAGTCGTGGCGATCGGCAAGCAGATGCTGATCACCCGCGGTGCGCTCACCACGTTCTCCATCTCCAACGACATCGCCAAGTACTTCGCGATCATCCCGGCGGCGTTCGCCACGACGTACCCGGCCCTGGACGCGCTGAACGTCATGCACCTGGCGACGCCGCAGAGCGCGATCCTGTCGGCGGTGATCTTCAACGCCCTGATCATCATCTTCCTGATCCCGCTCGCCCTGAAGGGCGTGGCCTACCGCGCCCTGGGCGCCGCCGCGCTGCTGCGCCGCAACCTGCTGGTGTACGGCCTGGGTGGCGTCGTCGTCCCGTTCATCGGCATCAAGCTCATCGACATGCTGCTGGTCCTGTGCGGACTGGCCTGACCCGAGGTTTCCCATGCATACCGTGAAACTCACCGTGCTTATCGACGACCCGGGCGACATCGACATGGAAGTGCGTGTCGTCGCCCCCGACGCCGCCAGCGCCACGCGCACGGCCGGCGTGACCGCCCTGAAGCCGCGCGTCGTCGCCACCCCGCGCGACGACGCGGACGACGAATACAGCCTCGGCGGCTACGCCGGTATCTGATCCACCCACACCCACCCACACAAGGCGTCCCGGAAGGGACGGTTCTTCATGCGCACCTCTCGTTATGCCTGTCTCGCCGCCCTGCTCGCCCTGGCCCCGGCCTCCAAAGCCCTTGCCGCCAGCAGCGACGACTGTTCCCAGGGTTTCGCCACCCGGCTCGCCGCCGCCTACCGCGAGGACGCCCAGCCGGCGGACCCCAACGCGGAGGCGCCGGCACGCCGCGCCATGCCCTCGCCGTTCCTGTCACCGCCGTTCCCCTCGGCGGAATGGCAGCTCGGTGGCGTGGCCTATCCGATCGGCGTGCCCAACCTGAATTCGCAGTACCCGCTGGAAAAGGCCCTGGCCTGCAACGCCGTCGGCAAGTGGATGAAGGACAACCGCATCGAGGTGTATGGCTGGATCAATCCGTCGGTCAACGCCAGCAGCTCCGCGCATTCGAACTATCCCCTCTCCTACGCGACCCGCCCGAACCGGGTGGAATTCAACCAGGCCTTGCTGCGTATCGAGCGCCTGCCGGATACGGTGCAGACCGACCACGTGGACTGGGGTTTCCACCTCGATAACCTCTACGGCTACGACTACCACTACACGACCATGAAGGGCGTTCTCAGCAACCAGCTGCTGAACAACCCGCGTGCCGGCGAGGCCCTGAACGGCAAGACCTACGGCTACGATCCCATGCTGTTCTACGGCGACATCTACATTCCGTGGGTGGCCGAAGGCATGGTGGTGCGCATCGGTCGCTACCTGTCGCTGCCCGATATCGAAGCCCAGTTCTCGCCGAACAACTACCTGGTCACGCACTCGGTGCTGTACACGGTGGACCCGTACACCCAGATGGGCGTCATGACCACCACGCGCCTGAACCAGCAGTGGACGTTGCAGATCGGCGTGAATGGCGGCAATGACACGGCGGTCTGGAACCACAGCTCGCGCCCCACGCTGCAGGCCTGCGTGCGCTGGGTGTCGGCCGATAACAACGACATGCTGTATCCGTGCGTGAACAGCTTCAACTCGGCGGATTACAACTACAACAACGTGCAGATGTATGTAGCCACGTGGGGGCACCGCTTCAGCGAGAAGGTGCACATCCTCACCGAGGGTTACTACATGTACGGCCGCAACATCGCGGGCTTCGGCCCGGGCGGGGAGCCGGATGTCGTCGCGTCGTCGCCGTTGCCGGGCAAGGCGGCGGAGTACGGCGTCGTGAACTACATCAACGTCGAGATCAACCCGACCAACATGTTCTCGTTCCGCAACGAGTGGTACAACGACCAGAAGGGCCAGCGCACGGGCTTCGCCACGCGCTATACCTCGCACACCCTCGGCATGACCCACTGGGTCAGTCCCGACCTCGAGATCCGCCCCGAGGTCCGCTATGAGCGCTCGTACGACGCGTCCGCGTACGACAAGGGTCATAAGGATTACCAGCTCACCGCTCTCGTCGACGCCATCTGGCATTACTGAGGAGGCCGCCATGGTCACCCTGCTGCGCAATGCGCTTGTCCTTCTCCTCCTGCTTACCGCGGTCACCGGCGTGGCCTACCCCGTCGTCGTCGGCGGGCTAGGCCACCTGATGTTCGCGCACGAAGCGGGCGGCAGCCTGATCGAACGCGATGGCAAGGTCGTCGGTTCGTCACTCATCGGCCAGTCGTTCACCGCGCCCGGCTACTTCTGGGGCCGGCCGTCGGCCACCACGCCGGACCCGTACAACGCCGGTGCCTCGACCGGCTCGAACCAGGGCCCGACCAACCCGGCACTCGCCGACGCGGCGAAGCAGCGCATCGCCGCGCTGCGTGCCGTGGACCCGACGAATACCGCGCCGGTCCCGGTCGAGCTGGTGACCGCTTCGGCCAGTGGCCTGGATCCGGAGATCAGCCCGGCCGCGGCGGAGTACCAGGCCAACCGCGTGGCAAAGGCGCGGCACATGGATCCGGCGAAGGTGCGTGAACTGGTCGCGGCGAATACGAAGGGCCGGCAGCTGGGCCTGCTCGGCGAGCCGCGGGTCAACGTGCTCCAGCTCAACCTCGCCCTTGACCAGGTCGCCCGTTAAGCCGGCCGCCACGGTGCGCTATCGTTCGCCCCATGACTGACACCCGCGACGCCCGCGCCGATGCGCTGCTCAACGCCGTGAACCACGACGGCGGCCAGCGGCTGAAGATCTTCCTCGGCGCCGCGCCCGGGGTGGGCAAGACCTACGCGATGCTCTCGGCGGCGCGCGAACTGCGCCGCCAGGGCATCGACGTGGTGATCGGCTTCGTCGAGACGCACGGGCGGGCGGACACCGCCGCGTTGCTCGAGGGCGTGGAGGTGCTGCCGACGCGCACCGTGCCGTATGCCGGCCGTGAGTTCCAGGAGTTCGACCTGGAGGCCGCGCTGGCCCGCAAGCCCGCGGTCATCGTCGTCGACGAGCTGCCGCATACCAACCTGCCCGGCGGCCGGCATACGCGCCGCTGGCAGGACATCGCCGACCTGCTCGATGCCGGCATCGAGGTGTACACGGCGCTCAACGTGCAGCACCTGGAGAGCCTCAATGACCAGGTACGCCGCATCACCCGCGTCGCCGTGCGCGAAACCGTGCCGGACGCCTTCCTCGACCGCGCCCGCGACATCGTGCTGGTGGACCTGCCGCCACGCGAACTGATCACCCGGCTGAAGCAGGGCAAGGTCTACGTGCCGGAGACGGCGGCGGTGGCACTGGATGCGTTCTTCTCGCCGACCAACCTGGCAGCCCTGCGCGAGCTCGCCGTGGAAACCGTGGCGCGGCACGTCGACACCGACCTGCGCGAACACATGCTCGCCCGCGGCAGCGCCATGCCGGTCCGCCGGCGGACCATGGCCGCAATCGACGGTCACGCGCAGAGTGAATACCTCGTCCGCATGACCCGGCGTATCGCCGAGCGCCGTGGCGGTCCGTGGAGCGTGCTGTTCGTCGACCGCGGCAACGTGGACGGTGAGCGTCGCGAGCGCGTGGATGCCGCGATGCGCCTGGCCCGCCGCCTCGGCGGCGAGCCGGTGATCCTGCGCGGCCACGCGATCGCCGACGAACTGCTCGCGTGGGCGGATCGCGAAGGCGTGGGCCAGATCGTCGTCGGCCGCACGCGCGAGCGGCCGATCGCGCGGCGCCTCGGCTTCTCGCTCACCCAGCAGCTGCTGCGGCGTGGCGCGCACCTGGAACTCACCATCGTCGCCACGCCCGCCGAACGCGCGCGGGCACGGCGCCGGCTGCGTTTTGCCGACGGCAACGGCACGCGGCGCGAGTACGCGTTCGCCACCGGGGCCACGGCCATCGCCATGGCCCTGTCCTTCGTCGCCGACCGCGTGCTGTCGGTGGCCAACCTCTCGCTGATCTTCCTTACCGCCGTGCTGATCGTGGCCGCGCGTACGCGCATGGCCGTCGCGGTGTACACGGCCATCCTCTGCTTCCTCGGCTACAACTTCTTCTTCGCCCCGCCGCGCTACACGCTGGCCATCGCGAACGCCGATGACGTGCTCGCCGTCACCCTGTTCCTCGTCGCCGCGCTGGTGTGCAGCCGCCTGGCGACGCGGCTGGCCGGGCAGGTGCAGTCACTGCGCGCGGCGCAGGCGCGGGGGCGCGTGCTGGTGGCGCTCGGCCAGCAGCTGGCGACCAGCGCGGATGCCGAAGGCGTACGCACGGCGGCCGCCCGTGCGCTGGCCCGGGCACTGGATGCGGAAGTGGCCGTGCTGGCGCGCAGCGCCGGCGACGAGCTGCAGGTGGTCGCCTCGCAGCCGGATGCCTTCGCCCTGTCCACGCAGGACCGGGCCGCGGCCGACTGGTGTGACCGGCATGCCGAACCGGCCGGCCGTTTCACCGACACGCTCAACGGCGCCTCGTGCTGGATGCTGCCGCTGGGCACCGAGCAGCGTCATGCCGGCGTGGCCGCGCTGCGCTTCCCGCTGCACGCGCGCGAGCCGGATGCCGATCGTCGCGGCCTGGCCCTGGCCATGGCCGAAGACATCACCCAGGCACTGGAACGCGCCCGCCTTGCCGCCGAGCTGGAGAGCGCCCGCGTGCAGGGCGAAACCGAACGCCTGCGCAGCGCCTTGCTGTCCTCCGTCTCGCACGACCTGCGCTCACCGCTGGCCTCGATGATCGGCTCGGCCGGCACCCTGCTCAGCTACGACGACCAACTGCCGGCCAGTGAACGCCATGAACTGCTCCAGGCGATCCTTGGCGAAGGCCAGCGGCTGGACCGTTACATCCAGAACCTGCTGGACATGACCCGCCTCGGCCACGGCACCTTGCAGCTCAACCGTGACTGGGTGGATGCGGGCGAGATCGTCGCCGCGGCCGTGTCACGGCTGCGGAAGCTGATGCCGGATACCCGGGTGGACGTGCACCTGCCCCACGACACGGTGCTGCTGCACGTGCATCCGGCGCTGATCGAGCAGGCGCTGTTCAACATCCTCGAGAATGCGGCGAGCTTCTCCCCGGCTGGTGAGGCCGTGCGCGTCATCGTGCGCACCGAAGCCGGGCGCCTGCTGGTGGATGTCGCCGACCGCGGCCCCGGTATTCCCGAAGACGAGCGGGCGCGCATCTTCGACATGTTCTACTCGGTGTCGCGCGGCGACCGCGGCAAGCAGGGCACCGGCCTGGGCCTGGCGATCTGCCGCGGCATGATCGGCGCGCACGGCGGCACGGTGGAGGCCTTGCCCCACGCCGGCCAGGGCACCACCATCCGGATCTCCCTGCCGCTGCCGCCGCCTCCCGAAGACGCCGAATGAATCCCGCCGCCCCCCGTGTCCTGGTGATCGACGACGAAGCGCAGATCCGCCGCTTCCTCGATATCGGCCTGCGTGCCGAGGGTTACCAGGTGGTGCTTGCCGCGACCGGCGCCGAAGGGCTCGGCCTGGCCGCGACGCAATCACCGGACGTGGTCGTGCTCGACATCGGCCTGCCCGACATGGAAGGCCACGACGTGCTGCGCGAGCTGCGCACGTGGACCCAGGTGCCGGTGCTCATGCTGTCCGTACGCGATGCGGAAACCGAGAAGGTGAAGGCGCTCGACCATGGCGCGAACGACTACGTGACCAAGCCCTTCGGCATCCAGGAGCTGATGGCGCGCCTGCGCGTGCTGCTGCGCCAGGGCGCGAAGGCCAGGCAGGCCGATGCCCCCGTGCGCTACGACGATGGCTCGCTCGTGGTGGACCTGGCCCGGCGCGAGGTCTTCCTCGATACGGTGCCCGTCACCCTCACCCGCAAGGAGTTCGCGGTGCTCTCCATGCTCGTGCGCCATCCCGGCCGCGTCGTGAGCCAGCAGCAGATCCTGCGCGATATCTGGGGACCGACCCACGTGCAGGACACGCATTACCTGCGCATCGTGATGGGCAAGCTGCGCCAGAAGCTCAGTGACGATGCGTCCGCGCCACGCTGGCTGAAGACGGAACCCGGGGTGGGATACCGCTTTCCGGCACAGTAAGCCGCATTTCTCAGACTATTCGTATTCCATTCGGGGGTGCGCCCCCGCAGGCTGCTCGGTCCCCGTTGGAACCGGAGCCACCCATGCGCCTTTTTCCCGCCGCCCTGCTCTGCCTGAGCGCCTCGCCGGCGTTTGCCGCCACGCACTGCTCGGACGAACGCTACGTCTTCGGCAACCATCACTTCCCGTCGCACGAAGAGGCGCTGGCGCAGTGCCGGCAGGACGAGGCGGAGATGACCCACGCCGAGACCGGCACGTACGAGCGGATGACCAGCTGCCACGACATCGGCGAGACGGGCCAGCACGACGGCTGGACCTACGGCCGCGTCGCCGTGGAGGTTGTCGCGCGGGCCACGGGCGAGCCGTTTAGCTTCGAAGGCCTGTGGATGTGCAAGCCCGTGGTCGACTGAGCCTTCGTCAGGCCGCCGAGGCCTGGCGCGAGAGGTAGCGTCCCGGCGTATCGCCGAAGGCCTTGCGGAACATGGCGACGAATGCGCTGGGCGTGGCATAGCCCAGGGAATCGGCGATGGTCGCCACGGCCTCGCCTTCGGCCAGCCGTTCCAGCGCGCGGGTGAGCCGCGCATGCTGCCGCCACTGCGCCACGCTGCACTGGGTTTCCTCGCGGAACAGCCGGGTGAGCGTGCGCACGGACAGGCCCGCCCAGCTGGCCCAGTCCTCGATGCCGCGGGTGTCTTCCGGGTGTTCGATCATCGCCATGGCCACGCGGCGCAACCGGCGATCGGTCGGCATGGGCAGGTGCATGCGCTCCACTGGTGCGTGGCGGATCTCGTCGAGCAGCACCGCGAGCAGGCGCTCGCGCTCCGGTGTCATCGGCGCATCCGGCGCCCACGTGGCCGCGCGTTTGACGACGGCGCGGAAGACGTCATCGACGCCGACGACGCAGGCATGCTCCGGCAGGCCACGCGCCGCATCCGGCGAGACGAATACGCCCCAGGCCCGGCTCGGGCCCGAAATACTCACCGTATGCAGCAGGCCGGGTGGCATCCAGCCGGCACGGTGCGGCGGCAGCAGGTAGGTGCCGCGATCCGTGCGGGTGATGATAAGGCCCTGTTCAACATAGAAAAACTGGCCACGCACGTGGCTGTGCCAGTCGATCTCGAGCAGCGCCGTATCCCGCTCCGCCGCATAGGCGAGCAGGGACGGACCATCGGCCCGGTCGAACATCTCGTGGAAGGCTTCTTTATCCATAATGGCCGAATCTCGACACTAATTGGCCCGATGACGATATCAGGCCGATAGGGGACATGTATAACATTTGCATCCCCAAGTAACTGTCCCCGCGCGGCATCCGCCGACAGCCCGCGAGGGGGGACACCGACGCCGGAGATCCCCATGATCCGTCTGGTTACCACCGATTTTAGCGAACTCCACGAGGACACCGCCGCGGGCGATGCCCTGGTCACGTTTGTCGCCTGCGCCCACGCGATGCTGGATGGCACAACGCCTGAAGAGCAGCGCCGCCGCCTGGAACCCCGCCTCCTCGCCCAGCTGCCGACCCTGCGGGCCCTCGGCATTTTCGATCTTTTCAGCGTGCGCGACCCAGCGCTGGCGGCCCTGCTGGCCGACGAGGAGTAGGGCCGCTTCACTTGTAAATATATGCCACCAGCATATTTGCCTTGACAACTATCTTTGGGGCAATAGAATATGTGGCATGAATACTTCTCCGTGCCCCACGTCGCCTGATGGCCGAGACAGCCTGGGTGCCCTCATCGGCATGGTGCGCGGCGAGATCGTCCGGGCCATCGAGGCCGACCTGGCCGCCCAGGGGGCCGACCTCAAGTTCACCCAGTTCCACGTACTCAAGCGGCTGGCGTACGCGGGGCCGATGACGGCCACCGAACTGGCCCGTGCGGTGGATCTGGACGGCGGGGCGATGACCCGGCAGCTGGACCAGCTGGAAGCCAAGGGCTACCTGCGTCGCCAGCCGCACGAACAGGACCGGCGCGCGCTGCGCATCGAACTGACCGAAGCGGGGCTGGCGCTGTGGCGCCACCTGCACGAAAGCAATGTCGCCACGCTCGAGCGCGCGCAGAAAGACCTCGCCGCGAACGAACGCAGCCAGCTCATCGATTACCTGCAGCGCGTCCTCACCGCGCTGCGCGAAAAAAACTGATCTAGAAACCTGAGGCAAAACGCATGCGTCTGCACACTCTCGTGGCGGCCATCGGTGCCGCCTTCGTTCTTTCCGGCTGTGTCACCAGCCGCGGACTGGAACCGCAGGGCCACCTGAACGAGCCGGCCACCCTCCACGCCGAGAAGAGCCTTGCCCGGGGCGATGCCCCGTCGGCGTGGCCGGCCGCCGACTGGTGGACGGGCCTGGGCGATGCCCGCCTCTCCGCCCTGATCGACGAAGCGCTGAAGGACAACCCGAACCTGGCCGCGGCCGACGCCCGCGTGCGCCAGGCGCAGGCCCAGTCCGGCGCGGCCGACGCCGACCGCACGCCCACCTTCAACGTGGGCGGCGGCGTGGCCGGCGCGCACCTGCCGGCCACGGTGTTCCCCGCCCCGCTGGGCGGCCACTTCAGCACCACGAAGTACGGCTACGGCAACTTCAACTGGGACCTCGACCTGTGGGGCGGCAAGCGTGACGCGTTCGAGGCCGCCGTCGGCTCGCAGCGCGCCGCCGAAGTGGATGCCCGCGCCGCCCGAATCGAAATCTCGACCAACGTCGCCCGCGCCTACGTGCAGCTGGGCTACGCGTTCGACCAGATGGACGTGGCCAAGGCCGAGCTGGATCGCAGCCGTTCGTCCAGCACCCTGACCCGCCAGCGCGTCGCCGCCGGCGTGGACAACCAGATCCAGGTGAAGCAGGCCGATACGGAAGTCGCTTCCGCCGAGCGCGAGATGGCGGTGGCGCAGCGCGCGATCGACACCGCGCGCACGCAGCTGGCCATGCTGCTGGGCAAAGGCCCGGACCGCGGCCTCGCCATCGATCGCCCGAGCACGCTGTCGCCGTCGGCCGTGGCCGTGCCGGCCAACGTGCCGGCCGACCTGCTCGGCCATCGCGCCGACCTCGTCGCCGCGCGCTGGCGCGTGGAAGCGGCATCGAAGGACATCGATTCGGCGAAGAAGGAGTTCCTGCCGAACGTCAGCCTCGGCATCCTCGCCGCGCAGGTGGCCAGCGGTTCGGACAACCTGTTCGCCGCGAGCGCTCGCTTCTGGCAGGTGCTGCCGGCGATCAGCCTGCCGATCTACGACGGCGGCCGTCGCCGCGCCAACCTGTCGGGCAAGGATGCGCAGTACGACCTCGCCGTGGCGCAGTACAACCAGACCCTGGTCGGCGCGCTGAACGAAGTGGCCGACGACCTGGCCGGCCTCGACACGCTCGGTGCGCAGGTGCAGGCCCAGCAGCGCGCGCACGACGCCGCGCAGCAGGCCTACGACCTCTCACAGCAGCGCTACAAGGCCGGTGTCGGCAGCTACCTCGAGTCGCTCGTCGTTCGCCAGCAGCTGCTGCTCGCCGAACAGCGCCTCGTCGGCCTGCGCGCGCAGCAGGTGGATGTCTCGGTCCAGCTTATCCAGGCGCTCGGTGGCGGCTTCCGCCCCGAAGCCGGCGACCAGCCCGTCGCCGCCGCCACCACTCCTTAAGAACACTTTCCAAGGCACATCACGATGTCTCAAGAAACCATCGCTCCGACCGGCGCCACCGTGGCGCCACCGCCGAAGAGCCGTCGCGGCTTCTTCCTCAAGCTGCTCGTGCTCATCATTGTCCTGGCCGCCATTGCCTGGACGGTGTGGTACTTCGTGGACGGCCGCTGGTATGAAGATACCGACGACGCCTACGTCAACGGCAACGTCGTGCAGATCACCCCGCAGATCGCCGGCACGGTCACCTCGATCGGCGCCGACGACGGCGACCTCGTCCACCAGGGCGACGTGCTGGTGAAGCTCGACCCGAGCGACGCCGAAGTGGCCCTGGAAAGCGCACGCGCCAACCTCGCCAACACCGTGCGCCGCGTGCGTGGCCTGTACAACAACGTGACCTCGGCGCAGGCCGATGTCTCGGTGCGCCAGACCGCCGTCGACCGCGCCCGCGCCGACTTCAACCGTCGTCGTGACCTCGCCAAGTCCGGTGCGATCTCGGCCGAAGAACTGTCGCACGCGCAGGACACCCTGGTCTCCGCGGAAAGCGCGCTGTCCTCGGCGAAGCAGTCCTACAGCAGCAGCAAGGTGCTGGTGGACGACACCGTCGTCGCCTCGCATCCGGACGTACGTGCCGCCGCCGCCAAGCTGCGTTCGGCCTACCTCGATTCGGTGCGTTCCACCCTGCTCGCGCCGGTGGACGGTTACGTCGCCAAGCGCAGCGTGCAGGTCGGCCAGCGCGTCCAGCCGGGCGCGGCCCTGATGGCCGTGGTGCCGCTGCACGAAGTCTGGATCGACGCCAACTTCAAGGAAACCCAGCTGACCAAGATGCGCATCGGCCAGCCGGTGGATGTCACCGCCGACGTCTACGGCAGCAGCGTTGTCTACAAGGCCAAGGTGCGTAGCCTCGGCGTGGGCAGCGGCAGCGCGTTCTCGATCCTGCCGGCGCAGAACGCCACGGGTAACTGGATCAAGATCGTCCAGCGCGTGCCGGTCCGCGTCGTCTTCACCGAGCCGAAGCAGCTGGAAGAGAAGCCGCTGCGCCTGGGCCTGTCGACCAAGGTCACCGTCTCGCTGCACGACCAGAGCGGTGCGCTGCTCTCGCAGCAGGCGCCGACCAAGCCGGAGTTCTCGACCACGGTCTACGACAAGCAGCTGGCCGATGCCGACCTCGACATCACCCGCGTGATCCACGAAAACGCTTCTGCCGGCGAGGGTGCCGAGCAGCAGAAGGCTCCGAAGTAATCCGATGAGCACCGAATTTCGACCGCCCAATCTGGCACTGTCCACGGTCGGCTTGTCGCTCGCGACCTTCATGCAGGTGCTCGACACAACGATTGCGAACGTGTCGCTGCCGACGATCGCGGGCAACCTGGGTGTCAGCTCCAACCAGAGCACCTGGGTGATCACGTCGTTCGCGGTCAGCAACGCCATCGCGCTGCCGCTCACCGGCTTCCTCACGCGACGGTTTGGCGAAACCAAGCTGTTCGTGTGGGCGACGCTGCTGTTCTCCCTGGCCTCGTTCCTGTGCGGTATCGCGCAGAGCATGACCATGCTGATCCTGTTCCGCGCCATCCAGGGCGCGGTGGCAGGCCCGATGTACCCGATCACCCAGTCGCTGCTGATCTCGATCTATCCACCGGCGAAACGAGGCATGGCCCTCGCGCTGCTGGCGATGGTGACGGTGGTGGCGCCGATCGCCGGCCCGATCCTGGGTGGCTGGATCACGGACAACTACACCTGGCCGTGGATCTTCTTCATCAACGTGCCGATCGGCATCTTTGCCAGCTTCGTCGTGGCGAACCAGATGAAGGGCCGCCCGGAAGTCACCGAGAAGCCCAAGGTGGATTACGTGGGCCTGATCACGCTGATCATCGGCGTGGGTGCACTGCAGGTGGTGCTCGACAAGGGCAACGATGAAGACTGGTTCTCCTCGCCGTTCATCATCGTCACCGCGATCATCGCCGCCATCGGCCTGGCCGTGTTCCTGATCTGGGAACTCACCGACAAGGACCCGATCGTGAACCTGCGGCTGTTCCGACACCGGAACTTCCGCATGGGCACCTTGTGCCTGGTGCTGGCCTACGCGGCGTTCTTCGCCATCGGCCTGCTCGTGCCGCAGTGGTTGCAACGCAACGTCGGCTACACCTCGACGTGGGCGGGCTTCGCCGCGGCGCCGCTGGGTATCCTGCCGGTGATCCTCACGCCCTTCGTGGGCCGTTACGCGCACAAGTTCGACCTGCGCGTGCTGGCCTCCGGTGCGTTCCTGGTGATGGGCGCGACCTGCTTCATGCGCTCTGACTTCTACCTGGACATCGACTTCTACAGTGTCGCGATGGTCCAGCTGATCCAGGGCCTGGGTGTGGCGTTGTTCTTCATGCCGGTGCTGAGCATCCTGCTCTCCGACCTGCAGCCGCGTGAGATTGCGGCGGGTTCGGGCCTGGCGACGTTCCTGCGTACGCTGGGCGGCAGTTTCGCCGCCTCGCTCACCACGTTCCTGTGGGACCACCGCGCGATCGTCCACCACGAGCGCCTGGCGGAGAACTTCACCCCGTTCAATCCCAACACGACCCAGGCACTGACCCAGATCGGCCACGGCGACTCGCAGTACGCCGCGTCGTCGGTCAACGCGATGATCACCAACCAGGCGTACCAGATCTCGTTCAACGAGGTCTTCTACATGCTCGGTTTCGTGTTCCTCGGGCTGATCTTCGTGGTCTGGCTGGCCAAGCCACCGTTCGCGGCCAAGGCCGGCCCCGCCGCCTCGGGCCACTAAGCAGCAAAAAAAAACCCCGGCTCATCGCCGGGTTTTTTTTTCAGATGTCGAAGCCGACGCCGATCAGGGCCATCGTCTCGCCACGGTTGGGCTCCTGGAAGCTGCCGTTGGAGATGTGGCGCACCTGGAAGCTCAGGTTCTTCCACTGCCAGCCCAGGGTGCTGACGAACTCGTACGCCGAGGACAGGGCCTGGGTGCGGCCACCGGCCGTGCCGGCCACCTGGAAGCTGAAGAAGAACGGGTGGTACCAGTCGCCGTCCGTGCCGTAGTGCAGGCGGGCGCCGGCGGCGCCGACCCAGACGTTGTTGTTCACGCCCGGGTGAGAATTTTCGTACCGACCCACGTTGCGACCGTTGATGTAGCCGATCGAGACATCCGGCGACCAGGTGAACCGGCTGGCACCGATGGGGCGCGCCGCGAACACCGATTCGATGAAAAACGCGTCGGTCGGGTGCGAGTCCATGTAGCTGCGGCCGCCCTGGATTTCGATATGGGTTTCGGCGGCGGCGGGCAAAGCGGTGGCGGCGAGGGAGAGCGCGGCAAGGGCGCCGAGTGCAACGCGGGACGAGCGCATGGAGGAACCTTATGTTGGGACGTTTATTTGAGGACCGGTTTTGTGAACTGGATCGTTCGGTAAATAGTGTTCAGCCAGCGTGAAAAAAGGGGGTAGGCAAAGAATATTTCTGCCGAATATCCGCAGGATTGCATTCACCTGTCTTTCCCGCGTCGTCTCAAGACGATGCAAGGCCTGCCGATACAACCCGAGGACACGGGCGCAAGGCGGACACCAAGGGTGACAGGGGCGGCGGACAAGGGAGCGACCAAGCTACGCGCGCGCCGCATCCGCGTTGCCCTCTGGGTGGCAGCGGCCGCCCTGTCGGTGGGCGTGGTGGCCATCGTCGCCCGCCTGCAACTGGACGCCTACCAGCGCATGCTCGTCTCCAGCCACCGGCAGATCGCCGGGGCCGCCTCGGGCGTCGTCCGTGCCGTCGACCAGAACATCGATGCCAGCCTCGGCCCGCTGCTGGCGCTGCGCAACGGCGTCACCAGCGCCGATCCCGGCCCCCTCGCCACGGCCCTGGCCGACGTCCACGCGCGCCATCCCGAACTGGGCAACCTGGTGGCCCTGGATGCGGACGCGAACCTCATCGCCTCCACCCGGCCGCCGCGGAGCAACGACTGGCAGGCGATGCGCGCGGCGCCCCGGCACAAGGCACTGGGTGCCACCGTCCGCGTGACAGTCACCCCCGCGCGGGCCGATGCGGGCCCCACGATCCGCGTGGTGGTCGACTCGCGCGTGGCCGACCCCGCGGCGTTCGGCGCACGCATCGACAGCGCCCGCGCCACCGAAATGCTGCGCCACTCCATGCTCAGCGCCACCGGCGTGCTCACGGTGTTCTCCACGGACGGCGCGATCTTCGCCACCAACCGCGAGACCCTGGCCCAGCACTGGGCCATGCGTGATGTTGCCGCGGCCAGCAGCGGCGCCTATGACGAAGGCGATTACATGTATGCCTGGGCGGCATCGGCGTCTTACCCGCTGGTGGTTCGCGTGGGCGTGGACCGCAGCGCCATCCGCGACGAGTGGTTCAGCCAGGCCCAGGCCAGCGTGCTGGCCACGCTGGTGCTCCTGCTGATCCTCAACGGCGTGGCCGCGTGGCTGGGCCGTGCTTACCAGCACCAGGGCACCCTGCTGGAAGCCCTCACCCGCAGCGCACGCCACCTCGGCGACGTGCAGCGCAGTGGCCATATCGGCCTGTGGGAGGCCGACCTGCGCTCGCGCAGCATCCTGTGGTCCGGCCATGTGCACGAGATCACCGGCCTGCCGCTGGAGCGCATGGGTGGGCGCCTGGGCACGTATTACAAGCTGGTGCACCCGGACGACCAGGGCGCGATCGTGGCGTGGCTGGATCGCTTCAGCCACGGCGACGGTCCCTACGAAATCGAACACCGCCTGTGCCGTCCCGACGGGCTCGAAGTGCGCGTGAACCTGCGCGCCGCGTGCATCACCAACGAGGAAGGCGCCACGATCCTCGCCGGCACGATCAGCGAGATCACCGCGCTGCATGAAACCCGCCAGCGCCTGCGTGATTCCGACCGCGACCTGGCCGCCAGCGAAGCGGCCTACCTCAAGCTGCTCTCGCGCATGCCCCTGCCCTTGCTGGTGGTGCGCGACGACCGCATCGACTTCGCCAATCCGCTGGCCGAGGAGCGCCTCGGCATGGGTGGGCAGCACCTGACCGGGCAGGACGCGTCGGCTGTGATGGATGCCGATGCACTGGCCGCCGTGCGCGCGGGCAGTAGCGAGGGCGCTGGCGTTATCGCCTGGCTCGAGCCCATGCAGGGCATGCCGTTCGAGGCCGAGCTCGCGCTTTCGGATTACAAGGATTCCCGCGGCCGCGGCACCCTGGTGATCGTGCGCGATGTCACCGAGCAGCGCCGCTACGAAGAGCGCCTGAACCACCAGGCCACCCACGACGAACTCACCGGCCTGCCCAACCGCCGCGCCCTGCGCGAACAGCTCGACGGCCTGGTGCGCGACTGCATCCGCGATAACAGCGGCCTGATGGTGCTGTTCATCGACCTGGACCACTTCAAGTTCATCAACGACGCCCTCGGCCATGCCCTGGGCGACCAGGTACTGCGCGATGTCACGCTGAAGCTCGGTGATGCGCTGGACGGCATGGGCCACGTCGGCCGCTTCGGTGGCGATGAATTCGTCGCGATGTTGCCGTTCAGCGGGCCGCCGGCGAAAGCGCTCGATGCCTTGCCGCGGATCCAGCGCGCCATCGAAGAACCGCTCGAAGTCGGCGGTACCCTGCAGCGGCTGAAATGCAGCATCGGCGTTGCTTTCGCCACTCGCGACGGTGCCGACGCCGACACCCTGATCCGCAACGCCGACACGGCGATGTACGACGCCAAGCGCTCCGGCCGGCACACCTGGCGGCGCTACTCCGCTGACATGCACGCCACCGCCATGGCGCGCCTGAGCGTGATCACCCGCCTCGTCGCCGCCAACCTCGACCAGGAACTGGCGCTGGCCTGGCAGACCCAGCACGACGGGGTCACCGGCAAGCCCATCGGCGTGGAAGCCCTGCTGCGCTGGCCGATGGCGCCGGGCGACCTCGCCTGGCCGGACAAGCTCATCCCCTTGCTCGAAGAAACCGGCGCCATCGTGCCGATCGGCCAGTGGGTGTTGCGCGAGGCCTGCCGCCAGCAACGCCGCATCGTCGACCTGCTGGGCCCGGGCTGCCGCGTCGCCGTGAATATCTCGGCGCAGCAGCTCGCGCATTCGGACCTGGTGGCCGAAGTGCGCCACGCCCTGCTCGAAACCGGCGCCAGCGCCTCGGCGCTGGAGTTGGAACTCACCGAAAGCGCGTTCATGAACGAGCCCGAGCGGGCCATCCGCACGCTGCACGAACTGCGTGCGATGGGTGTCAGCATCGCGCTGGACGACTTCGGCACGGGCTACTCGAACCTCACATACCTGTCCCGCCTGCCGCTGGACAAGATCAAGGTGGACCGGCATTTCACCGCCGCGCTGCTCGAGGAAACCGTCGACGCCTCGATCTGCCGATCGATCATCTTCCTCGCCCGCAGCCTTAACCTGGACGTGGTCGCCGAAGGCGTGGAAACCCAGTCGCAGCGGGAATGGCTGGAGCGCGAGGGCTGCATCGCCATGCAGGGCTTCCTGTTCTCGCGGCCGGTGCCGCTGGACGAGCTGGCCGGCGAGCCCCTCCTCGTCCGCTGAACAATCCGTTCGCGTGGCGACGATTTATCCGCGTCGCCGCGATGCCTACATTGGTGACTATCCCCCCATGTCCCCAGGCAGCTGGCCATGCAACGCGCTCCCGCCCTCTTCGTCTCCCACGGCGCCCCGACCTTTGCGCTGGAGCCTGGCCTGCTTGGCAGCCAGTTGACGGCGCTGGGCGAGCGCCTGGCGGCCGCCACCGCCATCGTCGTGGTGTCGCCGCACTGGCAGACCTGCGGCGTACGCGTCTCGGGCGCGCCGCGGCCGGCCACGATGCATGACTTCGGCGGCTTCGCGCCGGCGCTGTACACGCTGTCGTATCCGGCGCCGGGCCTGCCGTCGCTGGCCGCGGAAACCGCGGGCCTGCTGATCGAGCAGGGCTTCACGGCGATGGTCGACAGCGAGCGCGGCCTCGACCACGGGGCGTGGGTGCCCCTGCGCTACCTGCGCCCGGCCGCGGACATCCCGGTGCTGCAGGTGTCGATGCCGCACAACCTCGACGTGGACAGCGCATTGCGCATGGGCCGTGCGCTGGCGCCGCTGCGCGATCGCGGCGTGGTGGTGCTCGGCTCCGGCAGCCTCACCCATAACCTGCGCGAAGCACGCCCGAACCGCGAGACCGAGGATTACGCGAAGGCCTTTGCCGCGTGGGCGCGGAGCGCCGTGCTCGCGGGAGATACCGATGCGTTGCGCACCTACCGCCAGCACGCGCCCTCCGCGCTGCGCGCCCACCCCACCGACGAGCACTACCTGCCGCTGCTGGTGGCCGCGGCGGCCGCCGGCGACGATGCCCCGCGCGTCATCGAGGGCGGCGTAACCTATGGCGTGCTTTCCATGGATTGCTACGCCTGGGGCGTGCACTGAGGCATTCTTTTTTACCCGGGCACTATTGACTGATAATTTGTTCCGGGTAATATCTGGCGGGTCCCGGTTCGAGGAAAGACCCCCATGACGACCAATTACACCGCGTTCGACGGCACGGCCCGCGTGGCCACCGGTGCCCTGTCGTTGGTGGCCGAGCGCTGCAAGGCGCTGCTCGACGACCAGCCCCACGCCAGTCCGATCATCTACGACGACAGCACCGGCCGCCCGGTGGACGTGGACTACCGCGGCACCACCCACGATGTCCTCGGCCGCCTGCCGACCACCGACACGGCCCCGGCCCCGGCCAAGCGCGGGCCCGGTCGGCCGAAGCTCGGCGTCGTCGCCCGCGAGGTCACCCTGCTGCCGCGACACTGGGAATGGCTGGCCACCCAGCCCGGCGGTGCGTCCGTCGCCCTGCGCCGGCTGGTCGAACTGGCCAGCCGCGAACGCGCCGACAGCGACCGCGTGCGTGAGGCCAGCGAGGCCGTGGACCGCGTGATGCTGGCGCTGGCCGGCAACCTCAGCGGTTACGAAGAAGCCTCGCGCGCCTTCCATCGCCGCGAGGGCGACCGCTTCGCCACGCTCACCGAAGCCTGGCCGGCCGACGTGCGCGCTTACGTCCGCACGCTGGCCGGGGCGGTGCTGTCAGCGTAAGCCGCGCGCCTTGCGCAGCTTCTTCCACACCTTGTAGCGGCGCTTGAGCATCTTGCGGTGCTTGCGCCGCACCTTGCGTTCCTTGCGGTCGTGGTTCCACAGGTAGATGGCCGGCGTGCTCAGCAGGGTGAGCAGCTGCGACACCAGCAGGCCGCCGACGATGGCGATACCCAGCGGCCGGCGCATCTCCGAACCCACGCCGAAGCCGATGGCCAGCGGCAACGCCGCGCCCATGGCCACCAGGGTGGTCATGGTGATCGGGCGAAAGCGCACCAGCGCGGCCTGGCGGATCGCTTCCACCGGCGACATGCCCTGCTCGCGTTGCGCGGTGAGCGCGAAATCCACCATCAGGATCGCGTTCTTTTTCACGATACCGATCAGCAGCAGGACCGAGATGATCGCCATCAGCGTCACCTGGGTCTGCGTCACCAGCATGGCCAGGAAGGCGCCGGCGCCGGCGGCGGGCAGCGTGGAAAGAATCGTCAGCGGGTGACCCAGGCTCTCGTAGAGGATGCCGAGCACGATGTACACGGCGAGGATGGCGCCGACCAGCAGCACCATGCCGTTGGACTGCGCATCCCGGATGCGCTGGTTCGCGCCGGTGAAGTCCATGCGCACGCCTTCGGGCAGGTTGAGCTTGGCCACGGCCTGCTCCACCAGGGTGTTGCCCTTGTCGGCGGTGATCTTCGGCGCGAGGTTATAGGTGACGTCGGCCGACTCGAGCTGGTTCTGGTGGGTCACCGAACTGGGCGTGGTCACCGGCGCGATATGCGCGATGGACGACAGCGGCACCATCGTGCCGACGTTGTTCCGCACGTAGGTATTGAGCAGCGCACCGGGTGACAGCGACTGCGCGGCCGCGGCCGTGAGCACCACCCAGTACTGGTTGATGTCGGAGTAGATGATCGACACCTGGCGCTGGCCAAATGCGTTGTATAGCGCCGTGTCGACCATGCCCATGCCTATCTGCAGGCGGCTGGCGGCATCGCGGTCCACCTGCAGCATCTGCTGCTTGCCGACGATGTCGAAGTCGCTGCCGACGTCGCGGAATTCCTTCATGCCGCGCATGATCTGCACCAGCTTCAGCGTCCACGGTTCCAGGCTCTGGCCACCGGTGCTGATCAGCTGGAACGAATACTGGCCGCGATTGCTGTTGCCGCCACCACCGCCGAGGAACTGCACGGGATTCATGAACACCTGGGCATCGGAGATCTTGTCGTACTCCTTGCCCATGCGGTCCATGATTTCCTTGATGGACTCGGTGCGCTGGCCCGGGCCGTTGCCCTTGGGTTTCAGGTCGATGAACATCAGGCCCTGGTTGCCCACCGCGCCGCCGTTGTCGCCACCGAGGATGGCGGTGACGTCGGCCACCGTCGGGTCCTTCTGCATGATGTCGGCGATGCGCGTGAGGCGCCGGGTCATCTCGTCGGGCGAAATGTTCGCATCGGCGCTGATCTGCGCCTGCATCATGCCGGTGTCTTCATCGGGCATGAAGTTGCCGCCGGCGGTCTTCACCACCGCCATGGCCAGCAGCACCGTTGCGATGAGGAGGAACAACGGCTGCCAGCGCATGATCCGGCGGTGGCGCATGGCCCAGTCCAGGCCACGCTCGTACGTGCGCAGGAAGCCACGGTCGAACCGCTCCAGCGCCTTTTCCAGGCGGCCCGGCTTGCGGTCGGGCGCGTCGTGCTTGAGGTAGCGCGCGCACAGGGCGGGCGTCAGCGTCAGCGAGACCACGGCCGAGATCAGCACCGCCGCCGCCAGCGTCACCGAGAACTCGCGAAGGAGCTTGGTGATCATGTTGTTGCCGAACAGCAGCGGCGCGAACACGGCAACCAGCGAGATGGTGATCGAGATGACGGTGAAGCCGATCTCTCGCACGCCCTCCAGGGCGGCAGGCATCGGCGCGGTACCGTTCTCCATGTGCCGGACGATGTTCTCGATCACCACGATCGCATCGTCCACGACGAAGCCGATGCATAGCACCAGCGCCATCAGCGACATCGTGTTCAGCGTGTAACCCAGCGTCCACATCACCACGAACGCGCCCGCCAGCGACAGCGGCACGCTCAGCGTCGCGATCAGCGTGGGGCCGAGGCGGCGCAGGAACACCATCATCACCAGGCAGACCATGACGATCGAGATCATCAGGGCCACCTTCACCTCGTGCAACGCGGACTGCGTCGTCTGCGTGAGGTCGAAGATCGGGGTGACCACGGCATCGGCCGGAAGCATCGCGCGGAAACGCGGCAGCGCGGCGCGGATGGCGTCCGCCGTGGCGATGGAGTTGGCTTCCGGCCGCTTGCTGATCTGCATGGTGACCGAGCGTTCGCCCTGGAACCACGCCTTCTGGTAGATGTCCTGCTGGCCGCTGGTGACCTTGGCGATATCGGACAGGCGCACGGGCGTGCCGTTGCGCATGGCGATGAGGATGCGGCCGAAGTCGTCGGCGTCACGCAAGCCGTCGTTGGCGATCACCGTCATCTGCGAACGGCCATCGGAGAGCAGGCCCTGCGGCGAATTCACGTTCGCCGCCTGCAGCGCGTTCGATACGTCGTTGGCGGTGAGGCCCTTGGTGGACAGCGCGTTGGTGTCCAGTTCCACGCGCACCGCGTGCGGCGTGCCACCGAACACCTGCACGCGCGACACGCCGTCGATCTGCGAGACCGTCGGGCGGATCAGCGTGTCGACCACGTCGTAAAGCTTGTCGGCCGGCATCGTCTTCGAGGTGAACGACACCAGCAGCACCGGGATCTGCCCGGTATCGAACTTGAAGTACTGCGGCGGGCTGGGCATGCCGGCCGGGAGATCCGCCACCGAGGCGTTGATGGCGGCCTGCACGTCGCGTGCGGCCGCATCGGTGGAACGGTCCATGGTGAACTGGATGCGGACGAAACCGCCGCCTTCCGTGCTGTTCGAATACATCCGGTCCACGCCGGGGATCTGGCCGAGGTGGCGCTCCAGCGGCGCGATGATGGTGGATGCCATCGTCTGCGCATTGGCGCCGGGCATCTGGGCCTGGATGAACACCGCGGGGACTTCGATCGACGGCAGGGCCGCCACGCCCAGCAGCATGTAGGCGAGGATGCCGGCCAGCGTCAGGCCCGCTGCAAGCAGCGAGGTTCCCCTGGGCCGGTGGATAAACGGAGCAAAAAAATTCACGACACATCCTGTGACAGCGGGAACGCCCCCGCGCCGCGCACTTTATGACGTGCGGGGGGCCTCCGTCGCGTGTGCCGTCCGTCAGCCCCTGCCGAAAGGCAGGGGAAACCTGTTCGGACAGGTATTTCTGTCCGAACCGGCTTTCTGTGCGAACCGATTGGGTCAGTACTTACATAGCGGGCGAGAAACGGACCGTCATGTAATAGGTGCGGCCCAGCTGGTTGTAATACGCCGCCGTCTCATAGCGCTTGTCGGCGATGTTGGCCACGCGGCCCTGCACGCTCCAGGCGCTGTCGATGTGCCACGTGGCGCGCAGGTCGGCCGTGGTGTATCCGCCCAGGCGGGTGCTGTTGGCCGCGTCGTCGTAGCTGTAGCCGGCGGCGTACACCGAGCCACCCAGGGTGAACGCGCCCAGGTCCTTGTCCAGGTCCACGCGGCCGGTGCGACGCGGGCGGCGGGCCAGCAGGTTGTCGTGCTGGTCACCGCTATCGCGGTTCAGCGGCTGCTGCAGGGTCAGGTAGGTACGCACGTGCCAGCCATCCACGTCGGCGCCCAGCTGTCCTTCCAGGCCACGGATGCGTGCTTCGCTGACGTTGATCGGCAGGAAGGACGCGTCGTAGCCGATCAGGTCGTCCACCTTGCTCTGGTAGGCGTTCACCGCCCAGTTCCAGATGCCCGGGCGGCCGCTCAGGCCGATCTCGGCGGTGCGCGAGGTCTCGGGCTTGAGCGACACCGGCGAACCGTACGGGTAGTACTCATCGTTGAACGTCGGCGCGTGGAAGGCGCTGCCGTACGACGCGGTGACCCGCATGCCGTTGTCGAAGCGGAAACCGTACGCGGCCGAGCCGGTGGTGTGGTTGCCGAACTGGGTGTTGTGGTCGTGGCGCGCCGAGAGCTGGATCTCGTGCGGGCCGAACACGCCCTGGTACAGCGCGAACACGCCGGTGTTATCGCGGGTGTCCTTGAGGTAATCCGTCGCGCTGTCCAGCTTCTCCTGCTGGAAATCGACGCCGGCGCTCAGGGTCTGGCCCGGGGCCAGGGTGATGTCGTTCTGCCAGGCGGCCTGGTTGCGCTTGGAATACAGGTAGCCGACGCGCGCCTTGTCCACGCCGTAGTTCACGAAGTCCAGGGTCTTGTTCGCGCCGTTGAGGTAATCGTCGGCACGATCCTGGTTCTGGCCCAGGCTCACCGACATGCGCCAGTCGGCCATGGCGTCGAAGCTGAGCTTGCCGCCGGCCACCTGCTGCGAGCGACGGGTGAGGTTCTGGAAGTCACCGTCGTACTCGATGGTGCCCTTGCTGCGCAGCCAGCTGCCGGTGAGCTCGGTGCCGTTGTCCCAGCGGTAGCCCCCCGAGAGCGCGCCGTTGTAGGTGCGGTAGGCGTCGTGGTCCGGTTCGTCGGTGAAGCAGCCCTTGAAGGCCGTGCCCGCGCCGACGCGGCACGCATTGATGCCGCCGGTGTACTGGCCGCCCAGGCTGGCGTTATACCAGCCGTGCGTGGTGCCGCCGGAAACGCCGACCTGGCCTGCGGTGTAGCCGTGGCTGCCGCCGGTGACCGACACCGTCGGGGTCGGTGCTTCGCCAGCCTGGCCGTGGCGGGTGAAGATCTGGATGACGCCGCCGATGGCGTCCGAGCCGTACAGGGTGGAACGCGGGCCGCGGACGACTTCGATGTGGTCGATCTGCTCCACCGGGATCTGCTCATAGGCCGGGATGCCCGCGCCGACGGTGCCCACGCGCACGCCGTCGATCAGCACCAGGGTGTGGGCGGAGTTGGTGCCGCGCATGAACATGGAGGTCTGCTGGCCGATGCCACCGGCATTGGCCATCACCACGCCCGGCAGGCCGGTGAGCAGGTCCTGCACGCTGACCGGCTGCAGGCGCTCGATGTCCTCGCGGGTGATCACGGTGACCGGGGCGAGCACCTCGTCCAGCGGGGTGGCCGCGCGGTTGGCGGTCACCACCACGGAGGGCAGGTTTTCCGGGGCATCCGCGGCGTGCGCCAGGGCGATGGACGACAGCAGGGCCGTCGCGAGCAGGGTCTTCTTCATCAGGAACATCCTCGTGCCGCCGGTGCGGCAAGTCTTGAAACCGAGGACGGTCGTGGGGGAATGAGACGAACGGCGCGCGGGCGGGAAGCCACGAGGCTGTCCGGATCCGCCCGCCGCGAATCGTCCGAAACAGGGCCACCCCCGCGGCCATGGCTGGCGCAGGGGGTGTTTCGGGCCGGTCTCCGGACTCGCCCTTGCCGCGTTGGCGGATTCTCCCGGCGCCTTCCCACCCCGTTCGGGGCAGTGGCTGAGGCCGGTTAGAACGGGGTGTTCCCCTGGGGCTTACCGTTGCGGGGGCAGTGCCGGCCTTGCCGCTTCAGCGGCGCACCGGCTTCCCGTTTCATCCTTACCGCCATGAAGGCGGGTGGACACCCGAACGGGGGCATTCTAGCGGTGAACTGGCGAGAACGGTGGCAGAGGCTGGACGGGAGGCTGCGTGAGCGGGGGCGGGCAGGCCCCTGGGGCCGCCAGACGCGGACCTGCGGACCGGGCCGTAGCTTCCGTGTCGCAAAAATCGTGGCGTTGGGCGGCCCTCCGCTTATGTCGGCCCCAGGGGCCTGCCCGCCCCCGCGTCGACACCGTGCGAGTGTCCATGGAGAAAGCAAAGCGCCGTAGTGTCTCCCCAGATACGTGTCGCTGTCCCTTGATGGAATTGGTCAGAAAGCACGGCCGTCGCATTACAGATTGGCCGCATCAAACATCAGGCGACCGGCAATCCGGGTCGAGAAGCGCGGCCGTTTGAGGTGTCGAATGAGACCGGCCATACCCGCAACGGCGGTGGAAGCGGGCTGGCTGTAAGGAGTTCGTGTCAACTTAAATGCTTGCCGTAAATGCATATAAGACGACTCGTCCGGCCGGTCTTAAGAGATGAGATGAATCCACTCAATAATTCAACGTGCCCTGGCCCAAAAAGGTAATATCCGCGAAACGAAAAACAGGGGATGAAGGAATGGCAGGGAAAGTTAGCCAGCTGAGCGCGGCTGAACTCAATTCGCTCCAAATTCAGCAGCTCGTATTTCATGTGCTAGAGCCAGGAAATGAAGCGGAGACCGTTCGCTATCTTGACGAGCCGCTCCAACTATCCGTATCGCAGCGATCGTTTTTTCTAGAGCGGTTACAGCAGGCAGCGTCGGGTACACAGTACGTTTTTTCCGGGCGCGTGCAGACGCTTCGAGGTATCTGCTCGGAAATGCTCGAGCACCAACGATCCTTTATCGATGCCTCGAAAGATATTGCCGCGGCCTTCAGTGAGCACCACCGCGGAAGACAAATGGCTCCCGGTGTTGTTGTGATTGCGATCGCCACCGTGGAGGTCGATGGGAGTCATACGCCGCTGGTCTTTATCCTTAAGATGGATCACCAGCGAGCGATGACCTACAACCTCCGAGCTGGAGCGGCAGGCACGGTCGCGAATATGCGTGAGTACGCGGACGCATTAGTACAAGACAAGGCCGCAGTACAAAGACATGCACTTATCGATCTGTCTGACACGTTTGCTTGGGACGTCCTCGCAGCAGAAAGAAATGAGGGTACGACTCCCAATCTGAAGAACTTTTTTAAAGCGTTTCTCGGGGTCGAGCTCAGAGAGGACGCGAGTGTTCTAACAAGGCGAACATTCGACGTATTGAGACAGTGGACTCTGGGGTTGACCGATGACGATAAGCCTCAGGACGAGGACCGTCAGCGATACCACGAGAGGGCCATTCAATACTTCAAGGATCGCGACGCGTTCGATTCGGAGTCCTTTGTCGAAGCGGTCGTGGTTGATCCAGGGAGCCCGGAGCGTAGGCAACGAGTACGCGAGTCGCTATCGAACGCGCTCGGAGAAGCGGGAATTCAGGGGCAGGAGTTCGCCCCGATGCCCGAGTCGATACGAAAAAGCGTGCGAACAACAAGGATCAGTACAGACGAAGGTGTCGAGATCCGGTACGAAGGCGCACAGGAGAACGCCCGAGTGACGATCGAGGATGATCCAGAAGGGAATCCCGGATCCAAAATTATTACAATTCGGACCAACCACATCACCGAGAAGAACGGATAAAGTGCACGCGTTGCTCGAATCCTTGAGATCATTGTTAGCCGCGTCGCAAGATGTAGCGGAGGCGCACGATCACGTCTCGGCCACCGGCACCGAGGTTGAGTACGCTGAACTTGCGTCATTCATGCGCGAGGCGACGTCTGTCAACTTAGATGCGAGCGTGCGCTTAAATGGCGGGACCATCGATATTTCTTTGCCGCTTAATCCGTTGATTGCAGGCGATGTCTGGCGATTGTCACTTAGCAAGAACTTGGTGATCACTGCCTTAGGTTTGCTCGAAGACGAGGTTTCGGTTTTTCTCTTCGTGTCACCTGGTGCACTTGATCGATGGCTACAGTCCATACCGACGATCTCAAACAAGCGCCCGGCGATGCCGCGCCGGCTAACGATCCACGTCGTGGATGGGCTCGCTCAAGTCACTGGTCCAAATATTCGTGTGATCGCATCTTCCAGACAGCCCATCGGATTTGATGTCGAGGATGCGCAACGGTTTCCCTCGACCGAGGACGTCGCGGGCCTTGTTCATTTAACGTCCGGCACACCATCGTTCGCACCGAGCGTCGTCGCGCTGACGCGCGGAGATCTTGATCATCCGCAGGCGGATTCTGTTCGAAAGATCGCAGAGCGAGCAATGTTGCTATGTCTGTCGAGCGAGATTGTCGAGCGTGAGGGAAAGCAGGTCGCTATTCTTCGAGGTGGGCGTCGCTCCGAGCTTCCACTTCTTCCCGACGGGGAGTATGAAGCCCCATCACTACACAACATACTCAATCTTCAAGCGGCCATCTCGTGGCTATTTTCTGATAACAAGGAGACTCGACATTCATTGTTGGTAGACCGAGTTTGCCTTGAACAGCGAGACGGAGAATCCTTGCTTGACGTCGTGAGGAGAGTGATTTCCTTGGCGGTGGTAGATGCAAAGGAAAAATATCGAATCTTCGTTTTGGATAAAAAGGACGCCTCAGCGAAGGAGCTTCGCGACGTTCTAAAGGATGTGCGCGCGCAAGCTGACACGTACTCAGCGAAGGTGAGAGATCTACTCAGTTCGTTTCTGAGGGATGCGATCGCTCTATTGTTGCTTCTGGGTGTCGGGCTGTTCAGTAAGATTGATTCGAATGAGCTCGCCAAGTTGCCGAGTTCTTCTGCCGCGGGATGGCTATTCGTTGTGCTGGGCAGCTACTTCTTAATCTCTGGCGCGAGTCAAATTACCTTTCATTCCATGGATCTCAGGCTCACGCGCCAAGAGCTCTTGCGCTGGTTGGGTGCGAGTCGAAATTACTTAACGCAATCGAAGATCGAGACGGTCGTGCGCGAAGGTATTGTTAGTCGGCGAAAGTTTTTCGTGAAAGCAATGATCGCCCTGGGCATCGTGTATGCGCTCACTGCAACCGCGCTGTTCTGTTGGGAGCCGATTGTTGTTTGGCTGATTGGAGCAGGTCACTAGCTAAGTGCTTGTGTAGCGGCAAACGAGGAGTGTTGCCGCGCTCGTAAAATCTCTAGCCTAAGATGGTGTTATGCGCTGGCGGCGCGCATTCGCTAGCGACGGAATTTAGTCATTAGCTTGAAGCCGAAGGCGAGCCAGTTAGGTAGCGTAGACGCACTTGCCGCCGATCCAGGTTTCGGTCACGAATTGCGCGTCGTCCATCACCACGAAATCCGCGCGGTAGCCGGCGGCGATGTGGCCGTGGGTGGCGCCCAGGCCGAGGAAGGCGGCCGGGTACGTCGCCGCCATGCGCGCGGCCTCGTCGTAAGGCACGCCCACCATGTGCACGGTGTTCCGCACCGCGGTGGCCATGTCCAGCGCCGAGCCGGCCAGGGTGCCGTCGGCGGTCTGGCAGATGCCGTCCTTCGCCGTGATGGTCTCGCCCTTCAGCACGAAATTCGGGTTATCCGAGCCCACCGGCGGCATGGCGTCGGTGACCAGCATCATCCGCTCGCGCGCCTTCGCGGCGATCGCCACGCGCAGCGAGGCCGGGTGCACGTGGTGGCCGTCGACGATCAGGCCGCACCAGCTGGCCTGGTCTTCCAGGGCCGCGCCCACCACGCCCGGCTCGCGGCTGGTGAACGGGGTCATCGCGTTGAACAGGTGGGTGAAGCCACGCACGCCCATGGCCAGGGCATTACGGGTGATCTCGTAGTTGGCGGCCGTATGCCCGGCACAGACGATGACGCCGTTGTCGACCAGTTCCTTCAGCACCTCGTCGGTGACGCGCTCCGGTGCCAGGGTCAGCAAGGTGACGCCACCGTGGCGGCGCGCCACCATCGCGATGTCATCGGCGCCGGCGATGCGGAACTTGGCCGGGTCATGCACGCCCTTGCGCTCGGGGGCGATGAAGGGGCCTTCCAGGTGCACGCCGAGCACGCCCGGCACGCCCTGGGCCACGGCGTCGTTCACCGCGTCGATGGCGCGCGACATCACTTCGGCGTCGTCGCTGATCAGCGTGGGCAGGAAGCCGGTGGTACCGAATTTCGCGTGCGCCTCGCCGATCGCGCGGATCGTCTCCACGGTAGGCGCATCGTTGAACAGCACGCCGCCACCGCCGTTCACCTGGCAATCGATGAAGCCCGGCAGCAGCGTGCGGCCGCCGAGGTCATGCCGCTCCGCGGCGCGCACGCGCGGGTCCGACGGCAGCGCGAGGCCGACGATGGTGTCGTTCTCCACCAGCACGGCAAAGCCGGTCTGGAAGCCGTTGTTGGTCAGCACGCGGCCGTTGACGAAGGCGAGGGTCATGGCGGGTTCCTTCGAGGACATCGGGATCAGACGGTTTCCGTCACCTTGTTGAGGTGCGGCGGAACGTCGGGATTGAAGCCGCGCTTGAGCGCGAGGGCCGCGGTGGCGCGGTAGAAGCTCTGCACGGTGACCAGCACGGCGGCGATCGGCGCGGTGGCGACCAGGGGCAGGACGCCCTCGCCCGTGGCACCCGGCGCGGCAATCCACACCTTGGCGCCGCGCTTGCGGAATTCGGCGGCGACCTCGAGCACGCCCGGCAGCGTGTCATCGTTCTGGGCGAAGAACAGCACCGGGAAATCCGGGCCGACCAGGGCCATCGGGCCGTGCTTCACTTCGGCCGCGCTGAAGGCTTCCGCATGCAGGCCGCAGGTTTCCTTGAACTTCAGTGCCGCTTCCAGCGCGCCGGCAAAGCCGAAGCCGCGGCCGACGACGAACAGGTTGTGCGCATCGACCAGGCCGTCGGTGAGCGCCGACCAGTCGGCCTCCCAGCCCTGGCGCAGCTGCGCCGGCAGCGCGGTAAGCGCATCGCCGATCTCCGCCTTGCCGCTCCAGCGGGCAGCGATATGCAGGATGGCGAACAGCGCGCCGAGGTAGCTCTTGGTCGCGGCGACGCTGGTTTCCGGGCCGGCATGCAGCGGCACGACGACGTCGGCGACCGCGGCCAGCGGCGAATCCACCACGTTGACCAGGGCGACCACGTAGGCGCCGGCGCGCTTGGCGGCCTCGGCGTTGCGGACCAGGTCCGGGCTCTTGCCGGACTGCGAGACGGCGACGTACAGCGCGCCATCGAGGTGCTGCGAGGCGTGGTAGATCGAGGTGACCGACGGCGAGGCCGACGCGGTGACCACGCCGAGCTGGGTCTCGAAGACGTACTTGGCGTACATGGCGGCGTGGTCGGAGCTGCCGCGGGCGCAGGTGATCACCATGCGCGGCGGGTTCGCCTGCAGGCGCTCGGCGAGTGCGCCGATCACGGCCTCGTTATGGGCCAGCTGGCGCTCGACGACCTCGGCGGTCTCGTGCGCTTCGCGGAACATCAGGGTGTCTTGCGGCTGGATGGTCATGGGGGCTTCGGCTCGTCAGTCGCTTTGCAGTTCGGCGACGAAATCGTAGATATCGCCGCGGTACCAGGAATTGGTGAATTCGACGATGCGCCCGTCGTCGAGGAAGCTGCGCCGTTCGATGTTCAGGCCGGCGCTGCCGATCGGCAGGCGCAGCAGGCGCAGCTGGGCGGGGCCCAACACCACGGCGCGCAGGCGTTGCAGCGCGCGGGTGGGCCGGTTGCCGAGCTTGTCGAGGGCCTCGTAAAGCGAATCCTCGACCAGGCCCGGGTCGGGCAGGAGGGACAGCGGCACGGCGCTGCGCTCGATGGCCAGCGGCTCGTCGCCCGCATAGCGCAGCCGGTGCAGGCGGACCACCTGGGTGCCGGGCGACAGGTTCATCGCCATGGCTTCCTCGGGATTCACCTCGCCGATGGCCCGCTCGAAGAACTCCGAACGCGGGTTGAGGCCACGGGCGCGCAGGTCCTCGGTGAAGCTGGTCATCCGCGACAGCGGCTTGACGATGCGCTCGGAGACGAAGGTGCCGGCGCCGTGGCGCTGGGTGAGCAGGCCGTCCTCGACCAGGCCACCGATGGCCTTGCGCACCGTCACCCGGGACAGGGTGAGGGCCCTGGCCAGGTCGCGTTCGCTGGGCAGGGCGTGGCCCACCTGGACCTCACCGTTCTCGATCACGTTACGGATGGCCCGGCGCAGGCGCATGTACGCCAGCGGCAGGCGGGCGGCCGTGTCGTGCTGGAGGCGCTGGTATTCGGCGACGAGGGCGGTTTCCATGAGCGAGAAGATACCAATAGCTAACCACTGCGGCAAGGCCGTCCAATAACGTGCAGACCACCGATCTTCTCAAACGACCGTTTGCACGATCTAAATCAGGCTGAAAACGTTTCCGTTGTGTGATCACGAGGTTACGTGAGGGGGAAGAACATTCGTAGTGGTACGGGGCTGGTACGCCGTGGTATGTCACTGGTACGATCCAGAGGCACCCCTCAGCAAACCCCTCAAGAGGCCCTGTCGTGAGCGCTCCTTCCCATCCGGTCGAACCGTTCGACCTGGTCATCTTCGGCGGCACCGGCGACCTCGCCGTGCGCAAGCTCCTTCCCGCGATGTACCACCGCTTCATCGACGGCCAGATCCTGCCCAAGAGCCGGATCATCGGCGTGGCCCGCGAAGGCCTGGATGACGCCGGTTACCGCGAGCAGGTGCGCGCGGCCGTGGAGAAGGGCGTGGGCCACGTCGCCCCGGCCCAGCTGGACGCGTTCATCAGCATGATCGGTTACCGCTCGCTGGATGCCCGCAAGGCGGATGGCTGGGACGAGTTCGCCGCGCTGATGGCCGAGCACGCCGACCACATCCGCGTGTTCTATCTCTCCACCTCGCCGGAAATCTTCACCGACATCTGCCAGCGCCTGGGCAGCCTGGGCCTCAATGGCGAAGGTTCGCGCGTGGTGCTGGAGAAGCCGATCGGCCGCGACCTGCAGAGCGCCAACGCCATCAACGATGCCGTGGCCCAGGTGTTCACCGAAGCGCAGACCTATCGCATCGACCATTACCTCGGTAAGGAGACGGTGCAGAACCTGCTGGCGCTGCGTTTCGGCAACGCGCTGTTCGAGCCGCTGTGGAATGCCCAGCACATCGATCACGTGCAGATCACCGTGGCCGAAACCGTCGGCGTCGGCCATCGCGCCGGCTACTACGACCGTGCCGGCGCGCTGCGCGACATGGTCCAGAACCACATCCTGCAGCTGTTGTGCATGCTCGCCATGGAGCCGCCGTCGTCGCTGGCGCCGGATGCCGTGCGCGACGAAAAACTCAAGGTGCTGCGTTCGCTGCGTCCGATCAACGGCAGCAACGCGGCCCAGCTCACCGTGCGCGGCCAGTACCGCGCCGGTGCGGCGGAAGGTCAGGGCGTCCCGGGTTACTTCGAGGAACTCGGCAGCGACCAGTCAAAAACCGAAACCTTCGTCGCCCTCAAGGCGGAGATCGGTAACTGGCGCTGGGCCGGCGTGCCGTTTTACCTGCGCACCGGCAAGCGCCTTCCCAACCGGGTCTCGGAGATCGTGGTGACGTTCCGTGCGTTGCCGCATTCGATCTTCGACCCGACCAGCGGCCCGCTGCTGCCCAACCGTCTCACGCTGCGCCTGCAGCCGGACGAGGGCGTGAAGCTGTGGCTGACGATCAAGCATCCGGGTCCGGGCGGCCTGCGCCTTCGCCACGTGCCGCTCGACATGAGCTTCGCGACGGCGTTTGGCGTGCAGCAGCCCGACGCCTACGAGCGGCTCATCCTTGATGTCGTGCGTGGCAACCCGACCCTGTTCATGCGCCGCGATGAAGTGGAAGCGGCGTGGAAGTGGGCCGGCCCCATCCTCGACGCCTGGGAGGCCTCCGGCGACACGCCGAAGCCGTACACCGCAGGTACCTGGGGTCCGAGCGCAGCCGTTGCGCTCATCGAACGCGATGGCCGCACCTGGGCCGAGGACGCCGCATGAACGCAAAACTCATTCGCAACGAATACGCCGACAAGCTCACGCTCGCCGACAAGCTGGCGCGCGATATCGCGTCGAAGCTGGATGCCGCCATCAAGGCGCGCGGCAAGGCGACGCTGGCGGTCTCCGGCGGGGGCACGCCGAAGCAGATGTTCGCCGTGCTGTGCGAGCAGGAAATCGACTGGTCGAAGGTCACCATCACGCTGGTCGACGAGCGCTGGGTCGACACCGACAGCGACCGCTCGAACGCACGCCTGGTCGCCGAGCACCTGCTGCACCACGAGGCGCACACCGCCCGTTTCGTCCCGCTGTTCGACCGCGAGCACAAGGACGATGTCGACGCCGCGCTGGGTGCGGTGGGCAAGCGCATCGATGACCTTGGCCGGCCGCTCGACGTGGTGATCCTGGGCATGGGCCCGGATGGCCACACCGCATCGTTCTTCCCCGGCGGCGACCACCTCGCCGAGGCGCTGGATCCGAACGGCACGAAGGCTGTCGTCTCCATGCGCGCCGGCGGCGCCGGCGAGCCGCGCATCACGCTGACGCTGCCGCGCGTGCTCGATGCCGGCAAGCTGTACCTGCACATCGAAGGCGACGACAAGAAGGCCCTCCTCGCCAAGGCGGAAGCCGGCGAAGACCTTCCGATCCGTGCCGTGCTCGCGCAGGACCGCACCCCCGTCCACGTCTTCTGGGCGCCCTGACGCGCGCCCCGCTCCATTTGGTCAAAGCCCCGGAATCCTTGCCATGACCCTGCATCCCGTCCTCGTCGAGGTCACCCAGCGCATCGCCGAGCGCAGCCATGCTTCGCGCACGGCGTATCTGGCGAAGATCGACGCCGCGCGCGGCAAGGGCGCCAAGCGCCACCACCTGTCGTGCGGCAACCTCGCCCATGGTTTCGCCGCCTCGTGCGAGTCCGACAAGGATGCGCTGCGCAACGGCCACGCCGCCAACATCGCGATCATCACCGCGTACAACGACATGCTTTCCGCGCACCAGCCGTACGAAGGCTACCCGGAGCGCATCCGCAGCACCGCGCGCCGCCTCGGCGCCACCGCCCAGGTGGCGGGCGGCGTGCCGGCGATGTGCGACGGCGTGACCCAGGGCCGCCCGGGCATGGAGCTGTCGCTGTTCTCGCGCGACCTGATCGCGATGGCCACCGCCGTGTCGCTCTCGCACGACATGTACGAAGGCGCGCTGTACCTCGGCATCTGCGACAAGATCGTGCCGGGCATGCTGATCGGCGCCCTTTCCTTCGGCCATCTCGCCAGCGCGTTCGTGCCGTCGGGCCCGATGCCGTCGGGCATTCCCAACGAAGAAAAGTCCAAGGTGCGCCAGGCGTTCGCCGCCGGCAAGGCCACGCGCGCGGAGCTGCTCGAAGCCGAAGCGCGCTCGTACCATGGCGCCGGCACCTGCACGTTCTATGGCACGGCCAACTCCAACCAGATGCTGATGGAGATCATGGGCGTGCACCTGCCGGGCTCGAGCTTCGAGCCGCCGGATACGCCGCTGCGCAACGCGCTGACCGACGCTACCGTGGAGCGCGTGCTCGCCACCGACTGCAACGGCGAGCAGTACATCCCGCTCGGCCGGATCATCGACGAGCGCGCCATCGTCAACGGCGTGGTCGGCCTGCATGCCACGGGTGGCTCCACCAACCACCTGCTGCATCTCGTCGCCATCGCGCGCGCGGCCGGCATCGACCTGCGCTGGGACGATTTCGACGCGCTGTCCTCGGTGGTGCCGCTGCTGGCGCGCGTGTACCCGAACGGCTACGCGGACGTGAACCACTTCCACGACGCCGGCGGCATGGCCTTCCTGATTGACCAGCTGCTCGACGCCGGCCTGCTGCACAACGACGTGCACACCATCATGGGCTACGGCATGGACACGTACCGCAACGTGCCCGCGCTTGGCGACGACGGCGTGCTCGCGTGGCATCCGGTGTCGAAGGAAAGCGGCAACCGTGGTGTGCTGCGTTCCACCGCCGAACCGTTCCGCCAGGACGGTGGCCTGCGCATGCTCAAGGGCAATGTCGGCCGCAGCGTCATCAAGGTCTCGTCCGTGCCGGACGACCGCATGGTGATCGAAGCGCCGGCCATCGTGTTCGATGAACAGGATGACGTGAAGGCCGCTTTCGACCGTGGCGAGCTCAACCGCGACTTCATCGCCGTGGTGCGCTTCCAGGGCCCGCGTGCGCGCGGCATGCCCGAGCTGCACAAGCTCACGCCGACGCTGAGCCTGCTGCAGGATCGCGGGCACCGCGTGGCGCTGGTCACCGACGGCCGCATGTCCGGCGCGTCCGGCCGCGTGCCGGCGGCGATCCACGTCACCCCGGAAGCCGAAGCGGGCGGCCCCATCGCACGCATCCGCACGGGCGACCTGATCCGCCTGGACGCCAACACCGGCGCCCTCGAAGTGCTCGTGGACGCGGACGAGTGGAACAGCCGCGTGCCTGACAACGTGGACCTCGGTGTGCACCACACCGGCATGGGCCGCGAACTTTTTGCCATGTTCCGCCAGTCGTCCGTTGCGGCCGACCTCGGCGCGGGCGTGTTCTAAGCAACGGAGTAACGATGAGCAACGAAGCAAAGCAGGCCAAGGTCGCATCCACCCTGGCCCTGGCACCGGTAGTTCCCGTCGTCATCATCGAGGACGCCGCGAAGGCCGTGGGCATGGCCCGCGCGCTGGTCGCCGGCGGCATTCCGGCGATTGAAGTCACCCTGCGCACGCCCGCCGCGCTCGACGCGGTGCGCGCCATCGCCGCCGAAGTGGAAGGCGCCTTCATCGGCGTGGGCACCGTGCTGACCGCGCGCGACCTCGAGGCCGCGCTGAAGGCCGGTGCGAAGTTCGCCGTCTCGCCGGGCAGCAGCCCGCGCCTGCTCGACGCCGCCGACGATTCCGAACTGCCGTTGCTGCCGGGCGCGGCGACCTCCAGCGAAGCGATGGAGCTGCTCGAGCGTGGCTACCGTTTCCAGAAGTTCTTCCCGGCCGTGGCGGCGGGTGGCGTGAAGCTGATCAGCGCCTGGGCCTCGCCCCTGCCGCAGATCACCTTCTGCCCCACCGGCGGCATCAGCCTGGCCAGCGCGCCGGAGTTCCTCGCGCTGCCCAACGTTGCCTGCGTCGGCGGTTCGTGGCTCACCCCGGCCGACAAGCTCGCCGCCGGCGACTTCGCCGGCATCGAAGCCCTGGCCCGCGAAGCCGCCCAGCTGAAGCGCTAAGCCACGACACAGGCCATGGGCCGGCGGTTCGTGCGATCCTTCCGGGCTTCGTACACCTGATAACCGGTCCCATGGTTTACATTCTTCTCGCGGTTCTCTTCAGCGTTTCGGTGTCCGTCCTGCTGAAGCTCGCCCGCCGCGGCGGTATCGATATCGTCCAGGCCGTCGCCACCAATTACGTGGTGGCGTCGCTTCTCGCGTGGTGGCTGCTCGGCGCGACGCCACAGGCGGCGCTGGCAGCGAAGGCCACGTGGCCGCCGCTCATTGCCCTGGGCATCCTGCTGCCGGCGATCTTCGTGGTGCTGGCGCGTTCCGTGCGCACCGCCGGCATCGTGCGCACCGACGTGGCCCAGCGCCTGTCGCTGTTCGTCTCCCTGTTTGCGGCGTTCGTCGTGCTCGGTGACGTGCTCACCGGACAGAAGGCGCTCGGCATCGGCATCGCGCTGGTGGCGGTGCTCTGCGTGCTCTGGCGCCGGCAGCGCGGTGGCGCGAGCGAAGCGGACGCGTGGTGGGCGCCGCTGCTGGTCTTCGCCGGCTTCGGCGCCATCGATATCTGCTTCAAGCTCGTGGCGAAGGCCGGCGCCTCGTTCGGGGCCGGCCTGCTTGGCGCGTTCCTGATCGCCATGGTGCTGTGCTGGATCGTCGTCGCCGTCCGCGCGGTGTCGCGCACGGCCGCCCTCTCCGCACGCAGCATCGGTTTCGGCGTGCTGCTGGGCGCGTTCAATTTCGCCAACATCCTGTTCTACGTCAGGGGCCACCAGGCCCTGCCGAACGACCCGTCCCTGGTCTTCGCGTCGATGAACGTGGGTGTGGTCGTCCTCGGCACGCTGGTCGGCGCGCTGGGCTTCCGCGAAAAGCTCACGGCGGTGAACTGGCTCGGCATCGCACTGGCCATCGCCGCCATCGCCGTAATGACGTACGCCTAAACCGTGGCGCTGGCGTTGGCGGCGTCTTCCGGCAACGCCGGCAGCGTCTCGTCGACTGTCAGCGGCGCGTCGCTCGCCAACAGCTCCTTCGCCTCGGCGTGATCGGCCACGGCCGGCGGCGAACCGCGCAGCGGCAGGCCGGCCGTTTCCGTGACGAAGAGCATGGTGATGACACCGATCACGGCCGCGCCCATCAGGTAATACGCCGGCACCATCGGGTCGCCGGTGCGCTCCACCAGCCACGCGGTGACCAGCGGCGTCGTGCCCCCAAACAGCGACACCGAGACGTTGAACGCGATGGACAGCGCGCTGTAGCGCACCGGTGTATAGAACAGCGCCGGCAACGTCGCCGGCATCGTGCTGGTGAAGCAGACCAGCGCCACGCCCAGCAGCATCAGGCCGGTGAAGATCCAGGCATCGTTGCCGGTACCGACCAGCCACATGCACGGGATGGCCAGCACGAACATCGCCGTGCACGCGCCGATGATCATGGGGCGGCGGCCAAAGCGATCGCTGAAGTAACCCCCCACGACGTTGAGCGGCATCATCACCAGCATCACGATGAGGATCAGCAGCAGGCCTTTCGCTTCGCTGTAGCCCAGCGTCACCGTGAGGTAGCTCGGCATGTAGGTCAGCAGCATGTAATCGGTGACGTTGAACACGAGCACCAGGCCGATGCATTTCAGCAGCTGAGCGCCGTGCACCGAGACCAGCTCAATAAGACCAATGCGTGGTGAATCGCCGGCCGCTTCCATCGCATCCGCGTGCGCCTTGAAAGCCGGTGTCTCTTCCAGCTTCATGCGCATGTACAGGCCGAACAGGCCGAGCGGCCCGGCGACAAGGAACGGCACGCGCCAGCCCCACGCCAGCATGTCCTCGCTGCCGAGCAGCGTGGTCAGCGCGGTGACCACGCCGGCACCGGCGATATACCCACCCAGCGTGCCGAACTCCAGCCAGCTGCCCATCTGCCCGCGTCGGGCATCGGTGGAATACTCCGCGATAAACGTCGCCGCGCCGCCGTATTCGCCGCCGGTGGAAAAGCCCTGCAGCAGGCGCGCCAGCAGTAGCAACGCCGGGGCCCACAGGCCGATGCGGTCGTAGCTGGGGATCAGGCCGATGGCGAAGGTACCCAGGGCCATCATGATCATGGTCGCGGCCAGCACGCGCTGACGGCCGAATCGGTCGCCGAGCGGCCCGAACACCAGGCCGCCGATCGGACGCACGAGGAACGCGACGGTGAACGTGGCGAACGTCGCAATCACCTGGGCCGTCGGGCTGCTGCCCGGGAAGAACACGTGGCCGAGCGTCACGGCGAGATAGCCGTATACGCCGAAGTCGAACCACTCCATGGCATTGCCGAGGGCTGCGGCGCCGACGGCGCGTTTCAGCATCGAGGCGTCGACGATGGTCAGGTCGTCGGGCTTGAGGTGTTTACGGCGGCGGGTGAACCAGCCGAAATGGGCGTCATGCCCGGCAGTCTCCTGCATCGTGCGTGCTCCTGTGTCTCGCGGAGGTGCAGGCACGACAGAGCGTGGCCGGAAGCAACCGTCCTGGGGATAGGGATGCGCTACGCGGAACGCGCGGGATATCCACCTCAAGGCAAACGCAAGCGGCGCGCGCAGTGGATATCCCGAAAAGATTAACAAATGCGGCGTTAAGCCGATGTCGCCGCGTGGATCAGAGGCGGCGAGGGGCCGTGGAACCGCGCACGACGAGGTCCGGGCTGAAGCCTTCGTTGTCGATGGGCGGTGCGCCGTTGTCACGCTCGAGTTCGGCGATGAGGCGCTGTGCCGCGTGGCGGCCGATCTCCTCGGTGTTCTGTCGCGAGGTGGTCAGCGCGGGCCACGACTGCTTCGAGAACGGGCTGTCTTCGAAGCCGGCGATGGAGAGCTCCCACGGCACGTCGACGCCACCGGAGCGCGCGGCGGCGAGCACGCCCGCGGCGATTTCATCGTTGGAACCGAAGATCGCCGTCGGCGGGTTGCGCAGGCCGAGCAATTTGCGCGCGCCACGGAAGCCATCGTCGAACGAGTAATCGCCTTCGACCACGAGCGCGGGGTCCACGTCGATGCCGTAACCGCGCAGCGCGTCTTCATACCCCTGGTAACGCTCGGGGCTGGAGCGGTGCTCCTTGCCACCCCACAGGAAACCGATGCGATGGTGGCCGAGCTGGATCAGGTGCTCGGTGATCGCATAGGCCGCGTCTCGGTCGTCCACGAACACGCAGGGCCAGCCGTCCTTCGGGTCCTTACGGGCGGAGATGATCCGCACGAACGGCACGTTCTGCTCGGTGAGCAGGGCCAGCAGCTCGGGCTGCTCCGACATCGGCGGGCACAGCACGAGGCCGGCCAGGCGGTTGCGCCGGACCAGGTCACCGAGCTGCTCCGCCAGGCGCGGTGCCGACGAGTCGCACGGATGGATCTGCAGGCCGAAGCCCCGCTCGCGGCACACCGACAGCACGCCGTTCTGCATGGCGATGACGTAGTGGGCGTTGGGGTTGTCATACACCAGGCCCAGCGCGTACGTGCGCGAGCTGCGCAGGCTGCGGGCGGCCTGGTCGGGCTGGTAATCCAGCGCCTCGATGGCGCGCTGCACCTTTTCACGGGTGCGCACGTGCACGGAGGGCTCGTGGTTGATGACGCGCGATACGGTCTTCAGCGAAACGCCGGCCCGCTCAGCGACGTCCTTGATGGTGGGGCTACGCAAATCACGACCCTCGATAGCAAGACGGCCATCCTAGCGGATGGCCGTCACCGAGCGAAGAGAGGTTTCAGTCCTTTGTATGCTGACCGACCTTATGGCCGGCAGCGCCGTAATAAAGGATGTACAGGTAGCACGGCATCATCAGGGCGAGGAACACGAGCTGGAAGTCGTGGCCCTGCTTCAGGTGGGCAAACAGCTGCGGGATGATGGCGCCACCGGCGATACCCATGATCAGCAGGGCCGAGCCAAACTCGGTGAGGCTGCCGAGGCCCTTGATCGCCAGCGGGAAGATCGCCGGCCACATCATGGCGTTGGCAAAGCCCAGTGCCGCCACGAAGGCCACCGAGGTGTAACCGGTGGTGACATAGGTGCCGATGGAGAACAGCACGCCAAGCACGGCTGAGAGCGCCAGGTACTTGTGCTGGGAGATCACCCTGGGGATCAGCACCAGGCCGGCGACATAGCCGATCAGCATGGCGAACAGCGTGTACGAGGTGAAGTGCTTGGTGTCTTCCGGCGTCATGCCGAAGCCCTGGCCGTAGGTGCCGATGGCGTCGCCCGCCATCACTTCCACGCCGACGTACACGAACAGGCAGAGCACGCCGAGCCACAGGTGCGGGAAGCTGAAGATGCTGCCCTTGGCATGGCCGATGGCGCGCTCGGAGTTATCCGTGGACGCGCGGATTTCCGGCAGCGACGAACGCACCACCCAGATCGCCAGCACGACCAGGATGCCGGCCATCGCGAGGTACGGCATGTGCACCTTCGCGGCGAAGGCGTTGAGCAGGGCCTCCTTCTCTTCCGGCGAGGAGGCCGCGGCGATCTGCTTGTCGAAGCCGCCGATGTTGCTCATCACCACCCAGCCGAACACGAAGGGGGCGAGCGCACCGGCGATCTTGTTGCAGATGCCCATGAAGGCGATGCGCTGAGCAGCGCTGTCGATCGGGCCAAGCACCGAGATGTACGGGTTGGAGGCGGTCTGCAGCAGCGAGAGGCCGGCACCGATGATGAACAGGCCGATGAGCGCGCCCGGGTACACGCGCATGGTGACGAACTGGCCGAACGTGGCCGCGCCGATCGCCATGACGAACAGGCCCAGGCCCATGCCCTTCTTCATGCCGGTCTTCTTCAGGATGAAGGAGGCGGGCAGGGCGAGGAAGAAGTACGAGAGATAGAAGGCGCTGGGCACCAGGAAGGCGCCCACGTCATCCAGCGCGAAGGCCAGCTTGACGAAGGTGATCAGGGGGCCGTTGAGCCACGTGACGAAGCCGAAGATGAAAAACAGGATGCCGATGATGATCATCGGCCCGACGCTGGAATGGCGCGTCTCGCCGACAGCGGCCGTGGTGGACGACATGGGTTGTGCTCCCCTTTCTTGGTGTTGATGCCGCGGTTTTGTCCCTTTAATGACTCGTGTGCGCAACGTTGTCAATCGCGCCATCCCGCCCCCGGCCCGGGTCGGGTCGATGTACTGACTATCGATGTCGCAACGCCGCAAGCGCCTGATCGGCCGGGCCAAACGGCCTCCGGACCGCCTGTCGCGCAAAGTCTGCGGAAAATCGCCCCCGGACGAAAACGTTTCCTGTTGCGACGCACGATGGAATGTTCCCTGTCCTAGCCATTTGTCCTGTTGACAACGTTGTCATCGGAAACACAGACTGCGAAAAACAGGGGCGTCACAGGAAATTCATGTGACCGCATCGCAAGGACACAAGGGGCCAGGCGTGGGCGAACAGGCAAGCAAGCGGGAAGCAGTGCGGACGACGCGTGCGGAGGCGTTCATCGCCGCCGACGTGGGCGGCACGCATGCCCGTATCGGCTTGGTGCGTCCCGCGCTCGCCGGCGGCTCCTTCGACGTGCTGCGCTATGAGCGCTATGCCTGCGCGGACTGGCCCAGCCTCACCGCCGTGCTGAAGGACTTCGTCGGCCACCTCGACGGCCAGTTCGCCGTGCACCACTGCGCGGTGGCCAGCGCCGGTTACGTCCTGGGCGACGCCATCGTCAACGAGAACCTGCCCTGGCCGGTGTCCATCGGCGACATCCGCGACAGCCTGCACCTGGCCGGCCTGCGCGTGGTCAACGACTTCGAGGCCGTGGCCTACGCCTGCCAGTTCCTGCGGGACCACGAGACCACCGCCATCATCGAGACCGCCGCGGCGCCCGCCGCCGGCCCGATGCTGGTGATGGGCCCGGGCACCGGCCTCGGCTCGGCGGTGCTGCTGCCCGGCAAGCCGCACGCCACCGTGCTGGCCACCGAAGCCGGCCAGATCTCGCTGGCCCCGGGCACGCCGCGCGAAGCCGCGATCCTCGGCGAGCTGGCGAAGAGCCGCGACTACGTTTCCTACGAGACCGCCCTTTCAGGCCCCGGTCTGGTCAACCTCTACAAAGCGATTTCGACGCTGCGCGGCACCCCCGCGACGCATGCCGAACCCGCCGCCGTCACCAGCGCCGCCCTCGCCGGGAATGATCCCGCCGCGGTCGAAGCACTGGACGTGTTCTGCGGCCTGCTCGGCAGCTTCGTCGGCGACCTCGCCATGCTCTATGGCGCCCGCGGTGGCGTGTTCCTGGCCGGCGGCATCCTGCCGCAGATCCGCGAGTATCTCGCCGCCAGCAGCTTCGCAGACAGGTTTTTCAACAAGGGCGTTATGCGCGCCTTTCTCCAGCAAGTGCCGGTACGTCTCATGGACCACGGACAGTTGGGAGTGATCGGTGCCGCCGGTCTCTACCTGCACGGTTCGGCTGCTCATTGATGAGTGGGAAAGGAACGCAGGCTTAGTAAAAAACCGGGCCGAAAGGCTCTCCGATAGCAACGAAAGCCCGGCGCGGTCGCGAAACCCGCCGAAGCTACATCCTCTGAGGGGAGGACACCATGTCGCATCGTAGGAATCTGCTCACGGCGAGCATCATCGCCGGACTCTGCTGTTTCACCGGAACCGTTGCCGCGCAGGACGCGTCGACCCAGGACCCGGCCAAGCCGCAGACCGCCCAGCAAAAAGCCGACGCTGCCAAGGCAGCCCAGCTCGAGGGCATCACCGTCACCGGCATCCGCGCCAGCCTTGAGAAGTCGCTGGACACCAAGCGCAATGCCGACGCCATCGTCGAAGCCGTCACGGCCGAAGACATCGGCAAGTTCCCGAACACCAACGTCGCCGAAGCGATGACGCAGGTCCCGGGCGTCACGATCGACCGTCAGTTCGGCCAGGGCGACCGCGTCTCCATCGACGGCACCGATCCCAGCCTCAACCTGACGTTCCTCAATGGCCAGCCGGTGTCGCAGACGCCGTGGCAGTACGGCGCCCAGCCGAACCGCGGCTTCGACTTCACCATGCTCGCGCCGGAAATCGTCGGCCGCCTGGAAGTCTACAAGTCGCCCGAAGCGCGCCTCACCGAAGGCAGCCTCGGCGGCACGGTGCTGCTGCACACGCTTGAGCCGCTCGACCTGCCGGCTAACACCGTCCGTGGTTCGTTCGGCCTGAACTACAACGACCAGGGCACGGCGGGCACCCGTCCGACCGGCTCGGCGCTGTACAGCTGGAAGAATGCGGACAGCACCTTCGGCATGATCGCCTCGCTGCAGCACTACGAGGAAAAGATCGACCGTCAGGGCTTCGAAATCTTCAGCTACAGCCCGGTCTCGAAGTGGGCCTCCAGCCCGGCCGTGGCCGCCGGCATCGCCAACGGTTCGCTCGATCCGAACGCGAAGGTGCCCGACGAAGTCAACTCGGCGTGGTTCCAGCAGAAGCGCAAGCGCGACACTGCCACGCTCGGCTTCCAGCTGCGTCCGACGGACAACTGGGATCTCGAGTTCAACAACCTGTTCGTCCGCGAGAACTTCGACAACTGGAACCAGTCGCTGTACCCGTTCACCGGCGCGACGCCGGGTAACGTCACCAGCTTCAACCAGGGCCCGAACGGCGTGGTCACCGGTGGCCATGTCTGCGGTAACGACGACCCGACCTGCCCGGCCATCGCGCAGGGCACGTTCGACAGCAACATCCGCAAGTCGGTGGTGCGCACCGTCGCCCATGACCTGAAGTCCACCTTCCACGGTGACGGCTGGCAGCTCGCCGGTGCGGCCGGTTACAGCAAGGCGATCAACGACAACATCTCGCAGGCCGTGATGGAGCCGGTGTACGCCGGTGGTTACACCTGGGACATCAACAAGGGCTTCAACTTCGACAGCCCCGCCGCTGCCCGCGATCCGGCCAACTGGCACATGGGTGACGTGGATGGCCTGGGTGGCTGGCCCGGCAACTACGGCTCGTACTCCGCGCACTCGCGTGACACGTATGCGCAGCTGGACTTCTCGAAGTTCTTCGATTCGTTCATCAACGAAGTGGCCGTGGGTTACCGCTGGAACCGACACGAAGAGGGCATGAATGCCCACGTCTACGGCGGCAACGCACCGACCAACCTGGAAGACCTCGGCTTCGGCGGTTACACGAACACGCTCGATGCGCTGAACGGCCTCGACGGTTCGGCCAACCACGTCATGCCGGACAAGGAAGCCCAGTACCAGTGGGTGCGCAACACCAACGGTGGCAACGAAGACCCGGGTACGTACCTCAACGGCACGTACAAGCTGGTCGAGAAGACCAACGCGGCGTACGCGCAGGCGAACTTCGCGGGTGGCGGCTTCCACGGCAACTTCGGTATCCGTTACGTCGACACCAAGACCGACGGCACCGGCTTCAACTACAGCGGCGCCCCGGTGCTGCCGGCCCCGCCGGGTTCCTGGCAGACCTCCTCGCGCACCACGAAGAACTGGCTGCCGAGCATCAACATCGCGTACGACCTGATGGAAGACGTCGTGCTGCGTGCCGCGGCCGCCAAGGTGATCGCGCGTCCGCCGTACAACATGCAGGTGAACAACCTGTTCCTCAACGACTCGGTGCTGACCGGCTCGGGTGGCAACCCGAACCTGAAGGACTACAGCTCGAAGAATTACTCGGCCTCGGCTGAGTGGTATTTCGCGCCGCAGTCGTACCTGGCGCTGACCGGCTTCTACAAGAAGATCGACAACTACACCGTGGTCGATTCGGCGAACGAGCTGCTCTACAACGGCGGCCTGGTCAACGACCCGACGACGTTTGCCCGCCAGGTCGCACAGGGCCTGTGCACGCCGGATGGCTTCTGCGAGTACTCGATCAGCCGTCCGCGCAACACCGGCGCCGGCAAGGTCCGGGGCGGCACGCTCAGCTACCAGCAGGCGTTCTGGGATACCGGCTTCGGCGTGACCGCAAGCTACACGTATGCAAAGGGCACGCTCGATTCCGGTGGTTCGCTGCCGTACAACTCGAAGAACGCCTATTCGCTCAGCCCGTACTACGAGGAAGGCCCGTTCAGCGCCCGCATCACGTACAACTGGCGCAGCAAGTACCTCGCCGGCGGTTACATCGCCGGTGCGCCGCCGGCCACCACGGCCGACTACGGCGACCTGGGTGCGACGATCGGCTACAAGCTCAACAAGAACGTCTCGTTCACCCTCGCGGGCATGAACCTGACGAACGAGGAATACAAGCAGTACCTCACCGTCACCTCGCTGCCGGTGGCGAAGTACACGACCGGCCGCCGCTACATGGCTTCGGTGCATTTCGACCTCTAAGCGTTAGCGTCATGGCTTGGCGGCCACGGATGGCCGCACATAACCCTCGAAGCTTCATTCCCCTCGGGCCCGTCGACATCCTTGCCGGGCCCGCTTTTTTTGCGGCGGCATACCGGACACAATCGAGCCTTCGCGTTAGCCACGTTGGAGTCCCGATGCGCCGTATCCTCCTCCTCGCCCTGGCCACCGGCCTTACCGCCTGTGCCACCCAGCCGAGGCATGACACCACGCCCGTCGATACGACGCCGCTTTCGCTGATCCCCATGCCCGCCCAGGTCGCACGCGTGGCGGGGCACTTCCCTATCGATGGCAGCACGAAGATCGCCACCGCCGCCGGGGACACCCAGGCGAAGAAGGTGGCCGCCCAGCTGCAGGGCTGGTTGCGCCAGGCCCGTGGCATCACCCTGCCCATCGTCGAAGGCAAGGCCGGTGCCGACACCATCTGGCTGCATACCGAGGCCTCGGTGAAGGGCATCGAGGCGTATGCGCTCGATGTCGACGACAAGGGCGTGCGCATCGCCGCCAACGACGAGACCGGCCTGTTCTACGGCGCCGTCACCCTGTGGCAGCTGGCCACCGACCCGACCGCACAGAACGGCCTGCCCGGCGTGCACATCGTCGACAAGCCGCGCTTTGAATGGCGTGGCCTGATGCTCGATTCCAGCCGCCACTTCCAGTCGGTAAGCGACATCGAGCACCTGCTCGACCAGATGGCGATGCACAAGCTCAACACCTTCCACTGGCATCTCACCGACGACCAGGGCTGGCGCCTGCAGATCGAGAAGTACCCCAAACTCACCGACGTGGCGTCGTGCCGCAAGCCCGTGGGCCCGGATATCGCCCTCACCGGCGGTGCGGACAAGCCGTACTGCGGGTTCTACACGAAGGAAGAAGCACGCCAGGTCGTGGCGTACGCCGCCGAGCGCCACATCACCGTGGTCCCGGAAATCGAGATGCCTGGCCATGCCCAGGCCGCGGTGGCCGCGTATCCGAAGTTCGGCATCGGCAAGTCACACACCGTCTCGTCGGACTGGGGCGTCAACACGGCCCTGTTCAACGTGGACGATGGCACCTTCACCTTCCTCGAGGATGTGCTCGATGAAGTGATGGAGGTGTTCCCCTCCACGTACATCCACGTCGGTGGCGACGAGGCGGCGAAGGACGAATGGGAGCATTCGCCCGCGGTGCAGGCGAAGATGAAGTCGCTGGGCATCACCGACGAAGAGAAGATGCAGGGCTGGTTCGTCGCTCGCATCGGCGAGTACCTCGAGCAGCATCACCGCCGCCTGATCGGCTGGGACGAGATCCTCGACGGCAAGGTGCCGGCGAGCGCCACCGTCATGTCCTGGCGCGGTACCCAGGGTGCGATCAAGGCCGCGAACGCCGGCCACGACGTGGTGATGGCACCCTCGCCTAACCTGTACATGGATTACCTGCAGTCCAGCCTGCCGGATGAGCCGGCCGGCCGGCCGAACGTGCAGTCGCTGGAAAGCGTCTACACCTTCAACCCGGTGCCGGATGGCGTGCCGGCCGACAAGGCCAGCCACATCCTCGGCGAGCAGCTGACGATGTTCACCGAGTACCAGCCGAACTGGGGCCGCGTGCAGCACGCGATCTTCCCGCGCGTGGCGGCCGTGGCCGAGCGCACGTGGTCGCCGATCGCCGACTGGAACAGCTTCCTCACCCGCCTGCCCGCGCAGTTCTCCCGCTACCGCACCGCGGGCATCATCCCGGCGGACAGCGCGTTCGCGGTGGCCATCGACGCGAAGGCCTCGGGCAACGACAAGGCCTCGGTGACGCTGTCCTCGCAGACCGGCTTCGGCAAGATCCGCTACTCCACGGACGGCACCCCGCCCACGGCGCAGTCGCCGGAGTACAGCGGCCCGTTCGAGGTGTCGCTGCCCACCACCGTGCAGGCGATCACGTTTGCCAACGACTTCGGGGTGTCGGGCCCGCGCTCGGCGGTCATTGATGCGAAGTCCCTGCTGCGTCGTAGCAGCGACCAGCTCGACACCTGCAGCAACAAGCTCGCCGTGCGCGTGGAGTCACCCACGCTCATCGATGGCGTCCGCCCGGTGTACAAGGTGGACATCATGGATACCTGCTGGGTGTGGAAGGGCGTGAAGCTGGATGGCCGCTACGGCGTCGCCATCGACGTGAACCGACTGCCGTTCAACTACGCGTTGTGGAAGGACACCGCCGGCATCGTCACGCGCAAGGCCAAGTCGCGCGATGGCGAGATCGAGATCCACCAGGACACCTGCGACGGTCCGAAGCTCACCACCATCCCGCTGGCCAAGGCGAAGGGTGGCCCGGCCACGCTCGACGGGATCCTGCCCAAGCGCGAGGGCACGCACGATCTGTGCATCCTCGTCACCGGCAAGCCGGGCCCGTCGACCTTCTGGGTGATCGACAACGTCCAGCTGCGCTAGGGGTCAGGCGGGGATGCGCATGTCCGCCCGGCGCTGGAGCGCCGAGCGGGCCTCGCGTTCGTCGTCGCCGGACAGCTCGCCCAGCACGACAAACTTGCCGGCGACCATCGCGGCAAGCGGCACGCCATCGCGCAGGGCGATGCGGTTGCCGATGTTCGCCGGCACCTTGCTGCCGGCGACGATGCCGCCGATGAGGTTCAGCGGATCCGTCGCGGCGATGCAGACGATCTCGCCGTCGTGTTCGCGATGGCGGATCTGCCGCAGGGCCGGCAGCGCCTCGGGCAGGGCGAACTGCTCGCCCACCAGCCCATCGACGAAGCGACCACCGCGGATCTCGCCGCGGGCTTCCAGCCGGTGGTACACGCGGCGCAGGTCGCGCCACGCAGGCAGCCACGCGGCCTCGCGTTCGAGGATGCGCCAGCTCACCACGCCATAGCGGCGCAGCAGCGTGCGGGCGATGTGTTCCATGCCGTCGGCATCGTTGCGCTCTTCGCGCGAACGGCGCGCCAGCGACCAGCGGCCGGCATCCTCGATGCCGCTGAGCATGTGCCGCCGCGTCCGCCGGGCGCGGCCGCTGTTGCGCTTGGCGGACGGCAGCAGCAGTGCGCGCAGGCCGGCAAAGCTGTCGGCGGTGACGCGCCCGCCTGCGACCAGCTCACCCAGCGCGTCTTCCAGCTCGGTGCGCAGCAAACGGGTGGTCGACGCCAGCTCGTCGAAGAACAACGCGCCCTCGTCGCGCAGCGTGTCTTCCACGGCCTGCGCACGCGAGGAAAGCCTGGCCTCCTCGTTGACCGCCGGCGCCGCGGCCGTCCACACCGGCAGCTGCCGGCGCGGCAGCAGCACGATGGGTGTGGCGCGCACCGGGCCACCGCTGCCGGTGCCCAGGCGCAGGCGGCTCCACACGACGCGTCCCGCACGGCACAGGTCGTCGAGCCAGCCGATGCTGTAGTCCTTCACGCGCGAGGGCAGCAGCTCGGATTCCCACGCGCCCGCCGCGGCTTCAAAGCCCTCGAGCTGGCCAATCATCGCGGCCAGCGCATCCGGCCCGGCCACCTGGGTGGCGTGGGTGACGTGCTGCCAGTCGAGCAGGAAGCGCAGGAAGTCGCGCGGCGCGACCGGTTCGATCTCCCGGCGCAGGCGGCCGATGGTGTAGCGATGGATGCGTGCCAGCAGGTGGCGCTCGCACCATTCCGCGTGCGTCGCCCCAGGCGAGAACGGGCCGCGCATGACGTAGCCCTCGCTTTCCAGCGACGACAGCGCAAGGGCCACGTCCGCGGCATCCACGCCGAGCGTGGGCCCGATATCGCGTTCCTCGACCACGCCGAGGCCGCCCAGGCGGCCGCGCACCAGGTCGACCATGGCCGCTTCACGGGTCCAGGCCTGCGCGGCGTACTCGGCCGGTGCGGCGATGGCCGGCTGCAGGCGCGCGGACGGATGGATGGCCTGCCATGCCGGCAGGCGTTCGGCGGCCACCCACAGCGCGGCATCGCCGGCGCTGAGCAGCGTGGCGCGGGCATCGTTCGCCAGTGCCTGGAGCCACGGCAACCAGCCGTTGTCGCGGGCTTCCGCGCTCGTCACCGCGCCGAGCAACATCAGCGCTTCGTGCATCTCGTCCGCGCTGCGCGCCTCGGGCCATGCTTCCTCGCGCACGGCGGCGATCGCGTCGGCATCGAGCCGGCCGAGATCGTCCGCGCTTTCCGCGTCGTTCCAGCGGCGTGACTGCACGGCCTGCGTGCGGCGTTCTTCCAGCGGGGCGTCATCGAGGAAGGCATACGGCGCGGCACTCAGCACTTCGGCTGCGAGCGGCGACGGCGTGGCGAGGTCGCGGGCGATGACGCGGATGCTGCCGTTCTCCATGCCGCGCAGCACGCGCAGCCAGCCCTCGGTATCCATGGCTTCATGCAGGCAGTCGTCCAGCGTCTGGTTCACCAGCGGGTGGTCGGGCACTTCGCGCTCGCCGACGATGTTCTCCAGGCAGGCCACCTGGTCGGGGAACACGGTGGCCAGCAGGTCCTCGCTCTTCATCCGCTGCAGCTGCGGCGCCACCTTCTTGCCGCCGGAGAAACGCGGCAGCGCCAGCGCCGTGGTCGCGTTCCAGCGCCAGCGCACGCCGAACAGCGGCGCATCCAGCAAGGCCTGGACGAGCACGTGCTCCGCGCTGTTGGAATGCAGGTAGCGCGCCACTTCCTCCAGCGGGAAGCTGTGGCTGGTCGACAGCGACAGCACGATGGCGTCTTCGGTCGCCGCTGCCTGCAGTTCGAAGTTGAACTGGCGGCAGAAGCGCTTGCGCAGCGCGAGGCCCCAGGCCTTGTTGATCCGGCTGCCGAACGGTGTGTGGATGATGAGCTGGGTGCCGCCGGATTCGTCGAAGAAGCGCTCCATCACCAGCGTGTCGCGCGTGGGCAGCGCGCCCAGCGCGGCGCGGGCGCGGAACAGGTACTCCACCACCTGTTCGGCCGCCGGCTTGCCCAGCCCGAGCTCGCCCATCAGCCACGCCATGGCGGCCTCGCGGCCACCCTCGTCGAACTTCGCCGAGAGCTCTTCGCGCAGGCGTGCCACGCCGATGGACAGTTCCTCGGTGCGGCCCGGTGCCTCGCCCAGCCAGAACGGGATGTTCGGCGGCTGGCCCTGCGCGTCTTCCACGCGCAGCCGGCCCATCTCCACGCGCAGGATGCGGTAGGAGCGGTTGCCCAGCTGGAACACGTCGCCGGCGAGGCTCTCGATGGCGAAGTCTTCATTCACCGTGCCGACCACGGTGGACTGCGGCTCCAGCAGCACGTTGTAGTCGCCGGTCTCGGGAATCGTGCCGCCCGAGGTCACGGCCGTCAGCCGTGCGCCGCGACGTTCGCGCAGGCGCTTGTTCACCGCGTCGCGGTGAATGTAGGAGCCGCGCGGGCCTACCCGCGTGCTGAAACCGTCGGCGAGCATCCGCACCACTTCGTCGAAGCGCTCGCGCGGCAGCTCACGGAACGGGTAGGCGCGGCGGACCAGGTCGTACAGCGCGTCTTCGTCCCACTCCTGGCAGGCGACTTCGGCGACGATCTGCTGGGCAAGCACGTCCAGCGGCTGGTGCGGCATGATCAGCGCATCGAGCTCGCCACGGCGCACGCAGTCCAGCAGCGCGGTGCATTCCACCAGGTCGTCGCGCGAGGTGGGGAACAGCCGGGCCTTTGGCGTGCCGCCCACCGCGTGCCCGGCGCGGCCGGCGCGCTGCAGGAACGCCGCGATCGAGCGTGGCGAGGCGATCTGGCACACCAGGTCGACGTCACCGATGTCGATGCCCAGTTCGAGCGACGCCGTCGCCACCAGCGCACGCAGCGTGCCGGCCTTGAGCCGCTGCTCCGCATCGAGCCGTTGCTCGCGGGACAGGCTGCCGTGGTGCGCGGTGACCGCGTCCCGGCCGAGGCGCTCGGAGAGATGCCGTGCCACGCGCTCGGCCATGCGCCGCGTGTTGACGAAGATCAGCGTGGTGCTGTGTTGCTCGATGAGGTTGCCGAGCCGGTTGTAGACCAGCTCCCACATGTCGTTCGACATCACCGCTTCCAGCGGCACGGGCGGCACTTCCAGCGCGAGGTCGCGCCGGCGCGCGTGGCCGATATCGATGACGGCGCAGTCCTCGCTGCCGGTGAGGAACGCGGCCACCTTCTCGATGGGCTTCTGCGTCGCCGACAGGCCGATGCGCACGAGGCGCCGCTGGGCCAGCGACTCCAGCCGCTCCAGCGAGACCGCCATGTGGCTGCCGCGTTTGCTGGCGGCCACGGCGTGGATTTCATCGACGATGACTTCGCGGATGTCGCGCAGCATGGCCCGGCCCGATTCCGAACCGAGCAGCACGTAAAGCGATTCGGGCGTGGTCACCAGGATGTGCGGCGGGCGCTTGCGCATGCGCGTGCGGTCCGCTGATGGCGTGTCGCCCGTGCGCACGGCGGTGCGGATCTCCACGTCAGGCAGGCCCTGCTTGCGCAGTTCCTCACGGATGCCGGCCAGCGGGGCTTCCAGGTTGATCCGGATGTCGTTGGACAACGCCTTCAGCGGCGATACGTACAGCACCGTGGTGCGATCCGGCAGGCCACCCTGCTCAACGCCTTCGCGCACCAGCATGTCGATGGCCGAGAGAAACGCCGTCAGCGTCTTGCCCGAACCCGTGGGTGCGGCGACCAGCGTATGGCGGCCCGAACGGATGGCTGGCCACGCGGCCACCTGCGCCTCGGTGGGCGCAGGGAACGTGGCGTTGAACCACGCGGCGACGGCAGGATGGAAGGCGGCCAGTGGCATTGACGTTTGTGAATTCATTCAATGACATAGATGGGGCCGAAAGTGCCCCCGGACAAGCGCCGACAGTACACCTGGCGCGTCTCGCGGCTTGCGATAACCGCGTTACTACACCAAGGTTGTGCGCATCATTTCCCCGGACCCCGTGATCATGGCTGATACCGCTCGCCGCACCGCCCTCGCTTTCGCCATTACTGCCGGTATCACCGGCATGGCTTCCGCGGCCACGCCGCCGGCCCAGCCGTGGATGGACCGCGGCCTGTCGCCCGACAAGCGCGCGGAACTGCTCGTCGCGGCGATGACGGATGACGAGAAGTACCGCCTGATCCGTACCGACTTCGGCATGAAGAGCGACAAGCACGGCCAGCCCGAGGGCGCGCTGGGCAACGCCGGCTTCATCCCGGCCATGCCGCGCCTGGGCCTGCCGGCCGTGCAGGAAACCGATGCCGGCCTCGGCGTCACCCGTCCGGGCGTGGATAACGCGGGCGCGGTGTCGCTGCCCGCCGGCCTCGCCACCGCCGCCAGCTTCGATCCCGCCGTGGCCCATGCCGGTGGCCGCATGATCGGTGGCGAAGCGCGCGGCAAGGGCTACAACGTGCTGCTCTCCGGCGGCGTCAACCTCGTGCGCGATCCGCGCAATGGCCGCAACTTCGAATACGCCGGTGAAGACCCGCTGCTCGCCGGCCTGATGGTCGGTGCCACGGTGAAGGGCGTGCAGGAGCGCCAGGTGGTCGCCACAGTGAAGCACTTCGCCGCCAACGACATCGAATCCGGCCGCAACACCATCAGCTCCGAGATCAACCCCGTGGCGCTGCGCGAGTCGGACCTGCTGGCCTTCCAGCTGGCCATCGCCCATGGCGACCCGGGCTCGGTGATGTCCGCCTATAACCGCGTCAATGGCACCTATTCGGGCGAGGACGACTGGCTGCTCAACGAGGTGCTGAAGAAGGAATGGGGCTTCAAGGGCTGGGTGATGTCCGACTGGGGCGGCGCGCACAGCGCGGCGAAGGCGGCCAACGCCGGCCTCGACCAGCAGTCCGCCGGCGAAGTGTTCGACGCCGAGGTGTTCTTCGACAAGCCGCTGCGCGAGGCGGTGGCCAGGGGCGAGGTGAGCAAGGCGCGCCTGGACGACATGGTCAAGCGCATCCTGCGCAGCTTCTTCGTGCACGGCGTGCTCGACAACCCGGTGCCGGTGAAGGCCGGCAAGGTGCCCTACGCCGCGGACCGCGTCGTGGCGCGCGACGCCCTGGAGGCCGGTGCCGTCCTGCTTCGTAACCAGGGCGCGCTGCTGCCGCTGGCGAAGGGCACCTCGGTGGTCGTGATCGGTGGCCATGCCGACAAGGGCGTGCTCGCCGGCGGCGGCTCGTCGGCGGTCAGCGATGTCGACGGCGATCCGGTGCCCGGCCTCGAGCCCACCGGCTGGCCGGGTCCAGTGAAGTACCACGCCTCCGCGCCGCTCACCTTCATCGGCAAGCGCGCCAGCAAGGTCAGCTTCAACCCGGGCACGGATCCGGTGGCGGCGGCGAAGGCCGCATCAGGTGCGGACGTCGCCGTGGTCTTCGTCACCAAGTGGGCGGCCGAATCGTTCGACACGCCGGACCTGGGCCTGCCGGATAACCAGGATGCGCTGGTGGCGGCGGTGCTCAAGGCCAATCCGAAAACCATCGTGGTGCTGGAAACCAACGGCCCCGTGAAGATGCCGTGGCTCGACCAGGCCGGCGCCGTGCTGCAGGCCTGGTACCCGGGCTCGGGCGGTGGCGAAGCGATCGCCCGCCTGCTTTACGGCGAGGTGGCCCCGAGCGGACGCCTGCCGCTGTCGTGGCCGAAGGACGAATCGCAGCTGCCGCGCGCGACGATCCAGGGCGCCGGCCTCAACAGCAAGGAAAAGCCGGCCGACACCATCGACTACAACATCGAAGGCGCCGACGTCGGCTACCGCTGGTACGAAAAGACCAAACGCCAGCCGCTTTTCGCGTTCGGCTATGGCCTCACCTACACCTCGTTCGACTACAGCGGCTTCGCGGTCGACAAGGACAAGGACGGCCGCGCCGTCGCGCACGTGACGGTGAAGAACACCGGCAAGGTAGCCGGTGCGGACGTGCCGCAGGTGTATGTCACGGGCCCCGATGGCGGCACGCGTCGCCTGGCCGGCTGGACGAAGGTCGCGCTGAAGCCGGGCGACAGCCGTCGCGTCGACATCGCGCTGGAGCTGCTGGCGCTGGCGCGCTGGGATGACGCCGGCAAGCGCTGGCGCGTCGCCGCGGGCACCTACCAGGTAAAGCTGGGCCGCTCGGCGGACGACTTTGCCGCCGACGCCACGCTGCAGCTCCCGGAAAGCTTCCCGGTGGTCAAAGCCCCGTAACAGGGCGGTGCCCCCTTCGCGTGATCGCGACGGGGGCATCCTTCAGAATGCGGCGCATGAACCTGCGCCCTGCCCTCGCCCTCGCTGCTTTCCTTGCGCCCGCCGTCGCCCTTGCCGATCCGCCGGACTTCGACCGTCCCGGCGCCGGCTTTGCCACCAGCGTGCTGCCGGTGGGCACGGTCGCGCTGGAACAGGGCCTGCCGAGCTATGAGCGCCAGCGCGCCGACGGCTTCCTCGACCGCACCTATACCGCCGACAGCCTGATTCGCATCGGCACCGGCGGCCCGGTGGAGTTGCAGGTGGGCGGCTCCGCGTGGAACCGCCTGGAAGAACGCGGCGACGGATCACGCCGCCACGCCGTGGGCCACGGCGATACCAGCCTCGCGATGAAATACGCGCCCGCCGGAAACAACGCCGACGGTGCCTTCAGCTGGGCAGCGCTGGGCCAGGTCACCTTCGCCAACGGCGACGAGGACTTCGGTAACGGCGCGAAGCAGTACACCCTCGGCACCACGATGCAGTGGAAACCCAGCGACCAGCAGCAGAACACGTTGTTCGCCAACGTCGACCGAATCAAGGGCAAGAACACCTGGACGCTGGCGCCGACGTTCGGCCGCAAGCTCGGCGAGAACTGGATGGCTTACCTCGAAGCCGACGCGATCCACGATGCCGACGACGGCAACGAACTACAGGCCGGTGGCGGCGTGGCCTACAGCATCGGCGACCATATGCAGCTCGACGCATACGCGCTCCATCGCATCGGCAGCCACGGCCCGTCCGTCATCGCCGGCCTCGGCGTCTCGGTGTTCCTCGGCCACGCGAAGTAGTCGCTCAGCGATTCCCGCGCCGCATCGCGCGAAACAGCAGCCCGGTAAGCACCAGCCCCACGACCAGGCCGATCACGGCCCCATACACCGCGCCCGACTTCTCGCCGGCCAGCCAGCCGATGCCACAGCCGAGCAGCAGGAAAATCGGAAGTGGAAGACAGCCCATGATCTGATCCTGTTTGACGGCATTGCCTTGCAGACAACAACAAGAAAAAGATTTATCGCGGAATATCGGGGACCAGGCAATAGAACATGTTCATTCGCAGGGCGAATGCGTGTCTCACGCGGCTTCGCCGCCTCACTCTCGATAGGTTGAGGAAGCTGCGGGTGGTCAGGCCCTTGGGGCCGCCAGACGCGGACCTGCGGACCGGGCCGTAGGACCCTCACCGCGAACATCGTTGCGTTCGGCGGCCCTCCGCTTATGTCGGCCCCAAGGGCCTTCCCGCTCCCGACTCCGATGCCCCGCTCGGCGCGAAAGGTGTGCGGCTCCTCCCATCGGCTAGGGAGCCTCATCACGTGTAAGACATGGCCCTCGCGCTCACGCGGAGGGCCATGGTGACCGTCCCTGGGTCTGGTGGCATGCCACCGGAAACACGGCCCGGTATGACCGGCGCGGCGTTATCGTCGATGAAGGGGGGATCGATCCTGGCGCTAGGGACGGACGGCATCCTGCCGTCGGATCGGTCATCGACGGTGCCGTAAGTCTTACTTACGGCGCTCCGCCGGGGATATAGGAGGATTCTTAAAATTAGGCTCGAACGACCATCGGCCGTGTTGTCACTGGCCTGCCGTTCAGGCTGGCGTGTTCGACGGGCGGCGCGGACGCTCAGGTTGCTGGCGCGTGGTCGGCCGTGTCGTCTGGCGCGGTGCCGGGTTGACCTGGGGAGGCACGGGGACACCGCGGCTCGCGAGCGAGCGGAGTGCGGCGCTGTCGGACGTGCCGTAATCGCGTTTTCCCGGTTCTCTTTGCATAAACGTCTCCTGCGTATCCCGCCCGGAGGGCCAGACTGGTCGCAGAAGACGTAAATTTGGGTGTCACGCCCGTGAAGCTTCAGTGACAGGAATCGCGGCGTGGAACCGCTGTCGCCGCGTTAAGGCGGCGTGGAGACCTTGGGCGCCAAGGGCCGCGGCGGCATGCGCGAAATCAGCTCGGTGGCGAGCTTTTCGTAGTCTTCATCAAAGTGATGGGAGCCCGGCTTTTTGAACACCGTGACGAAGGCCGGCAGGTGGGGATCCGTGCAGCCGCTGTCGTCGGCATCCTCGGCCCCGTAGTAGCAGGCCATCGGCGGCTTGCCGCCCAAGGCGGCGATCGGCGGCATCGCGTCGGAGTGGACCACCGGATTCAGCCACTGCAGCAGGTCGTGGGTGTGAGTCGTCCACCAGCCCTGGTGCATGTAGCCCTCCAGTTCGATCTCGAAGTTCACGTCGCGGCTGGCCGACAGCAGCACCAGCTGGGCGAGCCGGTTGCGGTTATCCGGCCTCAGCTTGCCCACCAGGGTAGGCAGCACGTCGGCGCCGAACGAGTAACCGACCAGCAGGATCCGGGTCTTGCCCCACTGGCGGGTGTACTTGTCCAGCAGGCGGTCGAGATCGCGGGCGGATTCCTCCGGCGCGCGGTAGCGCCAGAAGTACTTGAACGTGCTCAGCCCGGCCACGGGAATCCCGCGCTGGGTGAAGACGGCACCCAGGCGCTGGTCGAGATCCCACCAGCCGCCGTCGCCGGAGTAGATCACCACCATGAGGTCTTCCTCACCGGTGGGCGGTGCCTTCAGGGCGGGCAGCTCCACGGTGGCGCTTTCCAGCGAGGCCCGGGTCCACGGATGCCAGGCGAGGAAGAAGCCGGCAAGCAGCACGACGATGGCAAGGAGGGTGTTGCGGACGATCTTCCTCACCGGCGCACTACCCCGCCCAGGCCGCCGGAAATCAGCGTCGCGACATTGGCCAGCGCCAGCGGCAGGGCGATGCCGCCGGGCACGGCGATGTAGCGCGGCTCCCACTCGGGGTCGAACTTGTCCTTGTAACGGTGCAGGCCACGGAAGTTGTAGAAGCGCTCGCCGCGGCCGAAGACCATGGCGCCGAAGCGGCTCCACAGGGGCGCGGTACGGCGGTTCTGCAGGCCCGACAGCGGCGCCATGCCAAGGTTGAACCAGCGATAGCCGTTGGCTTTCGCCCACGTCATCAGCTCGATGAACAGGAAATCCATGATGCCAGCGGGACCTTCAGGCAGGTGGCGCATCAGGTCGACGGAGGCCTCCTCCTTCGACTCGGTGAGGAACATGTTGGCGAAGGCGACGGGCTCTTCGCCCTGCCAGATCACCGCCATGGGTGTGCGTGAGAGGTAGCGCTCATCCCACAGGCCCAGCGAGAAACGCTTCTCGCGAACCTTCTTGTCGCGCATCCATGCATCGGAGATCAGTTTAAGCCTTGGCAGGATGGCCGGCACGTTTTCGATCGGGATGATCTCCAGGCGCAGGCCGTCGCGGGCGAGCTTGTTCACCGTGCCACGCAGGGTCTTCTTCGACTTGCCGTCCAGGTTGAACGTCTCCAGCCGCACCCGGGCTTCCTCGCCGATCTTCAGCAGGTTCATGCCCACTTCCAGGTACAGGTCGAGGTCTTCCGGGCGCACCTGGTAGAACAGCGGCCAGCCGCCGGCGCGCTCGCATTCCTCGCGGAAGCTCCAGACCAGCTCGCGGCGGGCGTCTTCGTCCTCGCCGACGGGGTCGCCCATGGCCACCCAGCTGCGGCCCTCGATGTCGTACATGATGAAGGCGCGGTCGTCCGGCGCGAACATCAGCGTCTTGTCGGCAACGAGGGCCAGGTGGGCCTGGGCCGAACTGAACTGCTTCAGCAGCGGCATGGCGCGGGCCAGCTCGACATCATCCGGACGCGCACGGCGTGGCCGGGCAGGACGGATGAGGTTGGCCAGCGCGAACAGCATCACCACGGCCGCGGCACCCACCAGCGCGCGCAAGGCACGGGGCGCGCCGCCGTGGTGGAAGCTGAATTCCCACCACAGGTTGTTGCTGTATTCGACGTGCTTGAAGCTGAAGAACACCAGCCACGTCGCGCAGGCGAACACGGCGGCGATCGCCAGCACCCAGCCCGGCGAGAACGTCGCGCGGAACAGCGAGGCCCGGCGGTGGAAGTGCCGGTGCGCCGGCGCAAGGGCCAGTGCCAGCAGGGTCAACAGGGTGGCTTCTTCGTAGTCGATGCCCTTGAGCAGCGACAGCACGGCACCGAGCACCAGCAGCACCAGCGACAGCCAGTACGCGGCATCCAGGCGGCGCTGCAGGCCACGGGCCAGGATGAGCAGCAGCATGCCGACCACGCTGCTCAGGAAATGCGAGACCTCGACCAGCGGCAGCGGGACGAAGCCGCGCAGGATCTCCATGCGGCCCGGAATCGCCAGGGTGGCGCCGGAGAACAGCAGCACGGCACCGCAGACCAGGGTGAGGCCGGCGAAGAACGGCGGCAGCAGGCTCGCGAACCACGGGGTGATCAGCGCGGCATGGCGCAGCGCACGTACCTCGCGGACGATGATCATCAGCGTGGCGGCGCACAGCGGCAGCAGGTAGTACACCGCGCGGTAGACCGCCAGCGAACCGAGGATCGGTGCCTCGAGGCCGTGGTTGCCCGTGGCGCCGAAGCCGGCCAGCATCACCGCCTCGAACACGCCCAGGCCACCGGGCACGTGGCTGATCAGGCCGGCCATCTGCGCGATGACGAAGATGGCGAGGAAATGCCCAAAGCCACCGACGATGGCTTCCGGCATCAGCACGTAGAGCACGCCGGCGGCGAGGCCCCAGTCCAGCGCGCCGATCAGGATCTGCCGCGCGGCCACGGTGGGCGTAGGCGAGCTGATCGCCCAGCGCCAGACCTGGATCGGCCGGCGCACGAACACCGCCACGGCAAACCAGGCCAGCGGCACGGCCGTCAGCAGGATCGCCAGCGGGATGCGCAGGTTGGAGAGCGGCACCTCCGGCGGGATCGGCACCACCAGCAAGGTGACGCCGGTGAGCGCGGCGAGGCCCAGCCAGAAGCTCAGCGTGGTGTAGAGCACGACGCGGGCGATTTCGCCCGTGGTCAGCCCGGCCTGCACGTAGAAGCGGTAGCGGATCGAGCCGGAAACGAGCAGCGACATGCCCAGCGCATTGGAGAACGCGTAGCTGATGAAGGAGATCAGCCCGACGCGCTTCGCGGGCAGGCGCTTGCCCACGCTGGCCAGGCCGAACCAGTCGTACAGGGTCATCACCGCGTAGCCGGCCCCGGTCAGCAGCACGGCCAGGCCGATATCCGCATTGGGCAGGCCGTGCACGTAGCTGCCGATCTGCCGGTACGTGACCTCGCTGGCCATGGCGTGCAACGCCCACAGGGCGAGGCAGAGCAGGACGACGGACAGCAGCGGGCCGCCGACCCTGCGCAACAGGGTGGCGTACAGGGCACGCTTGACCAGGGGCGGGTTCGGCGACAGCTCCGTGCTTGATTCGTGCTCCACGGTGCCGCGGCTCCACTTTGGCTCGTAAGGTCGTGTAGGGTGCCACAACGTGCGCCGGGGCGGCAGGGCAAGCTTTTTGCTTTCGGCCGGGAACGTGCCCAGGCTCGTGAAAGCTTGCGCTAAGGTTGGGGAAAGCAACTTGTAAGGCGGCCTTTTTACGCTGGCGTGACAAGGTCGGCCATGCTGCCAACCCGTCCCGTCACGAGGCACCATGCATCCTGTTTCCCCGGCGCTGCGCCAGCGCTTCCGGCCCCTGGCCTGGTTCGGCGTCCTGTTCGTGGCCGTGGCCTTCCTGGTCCGGCTCATCCTGCTGATCAAGACCGGCAAGGACGTGCCCCACTCCGTGGGCGCATGGCTTTACGTCTTCGGCGTGGGCCTGGGCTACGACCTGGTCACCTTCATTTACATGGGCTGGCCCATGCTGCTGGTGCTGTGGCTGCTGCCGCGGCGGGCGGCCATGTCCCGTTGGGGCCGGCGGATCTTCCTGGGCTTTGCCTGGCTGCTGGCCTTCGCCACGCTGTTCATCGCCGTGTCGGAGCTGGTCTTCTGGGGCGAGTTCAGCGCCCGCTTCAACTTCATTGCCGTGGATTACCTGGTCTACACCCACGAGGTGGTCGGCAATATCCGTGAGTCGTACCCGATCGGCACGTGGATCGCGATGATCGCGCTGCTTGCCGTGGGCATCGTCTGGCTGAGCCGCCGCAAGCTGACCCTGGGCGACGATGGTTCCCGCTTCGGTGGCCGCTCGGCGGTGGTCGGCGTGTGGCTGCTGGCCACGGTGGCGGTGAGCTTCGGCGTGGATGCGTCGATGAAGGACGGCCAGCGCAACCAGTACATGAACGAACTGGCCGGCGACGGTACCTACCAGTTCTTCGCCGCGTTCCGCGACAACGAACTGGATTACGCCAAGTACTACCCGTCGCTGCCCAAGGCCGAAGCCTTCGGCGAGCTGCGCACGCTGCTGAAGACCCCGGAGTCGACGTTCACCAGCGACGACCCGATGGACATCACCCGGCGCATCGAGAACACGGGCCCGGAGAAGAAGCTCAACATCGTGCTGATCAGCGTGGAGAGCCTGTCGGGTGACTACGTCGAAGGCCTGTCGGTCAGCAAGCACAAGCATTTGATGCCGAACCTCGACGCCCTGGCGTCGAAGAGCCTGTTCTTCACCGAGCTCTACGCCAATGGCACGCGCACGGTGCGCGGCCTGGAAGCGCTGTCGCTCTCCGTGCCGCCGACGCCGGGCGAGTCGATCGTCAAGCGACCGGGCAATGAGCACCTCTGGTCGCTCGCCGACGTGTTCAACGAGAAAGGTTACAAATCCGAGTTCGTCTACGGTGGCTACGGCTACTTCGACAACATGAACTACTTCTTCGCGAACAACGGCTACGACGCCGTGGATCGCAACGCCATCACCGACAAGAAGGACATCCACGCGGAGAACGTGTGGGGCGTGGCCGACGAAGACCTGTTCACGCTGGTGATGAAGCGCATGGACGATGCGTACGCGAAGGGCAAGCCGTACTTCGGCCATGTCATGACCACGTCGAACCACCGGCCGTTTACCTTCCCCGCCGGCCGCGTGTCGCTGCCGCAGGGTTCGCGCCGTGCCGCCGTGCAGTACACGGACTGGGCGATCGCCGACTTCCTCAAGCGCGCGGCGACCAAGCCGTGGTTCGACGACACGATTTTCGTGATCACCGCCGACCATTGCGCGACCAGCGCGGGCAAGACCAGCCTGCCGGTGGACCGCTACCACATCCCGCTTTACATCTATTCGCCCAAGCACGTGGCGCCGGGCCGCATCGATCGCCTGATGAGCCAGATCGATATCCCGCCGACGCTGCTGGGCATGCTCAATTTCAGCTACACGTCGCGCTTCTATGGGTACGACCTGTTCAAGCTGGAGCCGGGGCGCGAGCGCGCGTTCCTCAGCACGTACCAGGAACTGGGCTACCTGCACGGGGGCCAGCTGGCCTCGCTGGTGCCGCGCCAGCCGGTGAAGGAAATGGTGCCCGAAGAGGCCACCGGCGACGCAGCACCGGTGGCCCAGACCAACGAGCAGAACGCGAAGGACGCGATCACTTACTACCAGACCGCGGCGTACCTGTTCACCAACGGCCTGATGAAGCGCAAGTAAGTTACGCGGCGCTGTCGACGAGGACGAGCTCGGCGTCTTCCTTCGCGGTGATGCGCAGCACGCTCTCATCGCGGATGGCAGCGCCATCGCCCTTGCCGAGGGCCTGGCCGTTGATCTCCACGGCGCCGGCAGCCGGCACCATGTAGGCGTGGCGGCCCTGGCCCAGCGCGTACTCGGCCGTCTCGCCGGCCTTCAGGCTGGCACCCAGCACTCGGGCATCCGTACGGATGGGCAGCGCGTCGTCGTCACCGGCGATGCCGCTGGCCAGCGTCACGAAGCGGCCCGAGCGCTCGCCCTTCGGGAACGGGCGGGTGCCCCACGACGGCGCCTTGCGCTCGCCATCCGGGATGATCCAGATCTGGAAGATCCGGGTGGCATCGGGCTCGGCGTTGTACTCGGCGTGGCGGATACCGGTGCCCGCGCTCATCACCTGCACGTCGCCCGCTTCGGTACGGCCCTTGTTGCCCAGGCTGTCTTCATGGGTGATGGCGCCTTCGCGGACGTAGGTGATGATCTCCATGTCCGAGTGCGGGTGCGGCGGGAAGCCGGTACCAGCGGCGATGGTGTCGTCGTTCCAGACGCGCAGCGCACCCCAGCCCATCCGCTTCGGATCGTGGTACGAGGCGAAGGAGAAATGATGCTTCGCATCGAGCCAGCCGTGGTTGGCCCCGCCAAGGGTGTTGAAGCGGCGGATGTCGATCATGGTCATGCTCCCCCGGTGTGAACCGGACTGGTTGAGTGGATGGGCGTATTTTCCGCCTCACACCGGGGTTGCGGAGCATCGATGGGCCGAACGGATCGTTTCCCGAGGGAATCACCGAACGCAGCACGGGCGCCTAAGGTCTGATTTCGCGAACGACGACGACCGCCGGGCACCACGCGCTGCCCTGCAGCCGCGCGTGGCCCTGGACGCGCGCCGCCTGCGTCGCCGGCGTGTGCGAAGGGCAGCGCGAGACCAGCCGGTCGAGCGGGATCAGGGCGTGGCGCTCCGTGTAGAACGGCCACGCCGCGTTCCACGCCGCCGGCCGTTGCACGATGCGACTGGCCAGGCGCATGGGCCGGCCGTCCTTGAGTGCACGGCTGAATGCCCGGGCTCGCGCGGTCTCGCTGATCCGCACGACGAAATCGGGGATGTCGGCGGCCGCGCCAACGGTTCGCAAGGCGAAATAACGATCGGCCTGCATGGGGCCAGCGACGGCGGCAGGCGACGCCAGGGCGAGAGCGACGAGCGGGAGCACGGGTTTCATCGGGGGTGTCCTTCCATGGTGGGCGGCGGTCAGGGAAACATGGCGCGCGCGGCGCGGTCCATGCCCGGGCCGCATGTCGGGGTCCACGCCTACGCCCGATACCGGCGTTCCCCTACACGGTTGCCTTTGGCCGAACGCTGCCCATATGGAAAGGATCGGTGCCCGACGCACCCCAAGGATTGCCCCATGATTCCGTTTTCCGTCCTCGACCTCGCCCCGGTGCCGCGCGGGTCCACGTCCGGCGAGGCGCTGCGCCATTCGCGCGACCTCGCGATCCACGCCGAAGCACTCGGCTTCCATCGCTACTGGCTGGCTGAACACCACAACATGACCGGCATCGCCAGCGCGGCGACGGCGGTGGTCATCGGCTTCATCGCCGAGGCGACGAAAACCATCCGCGTGGGTTCCGGCGGCATCATGTTGCCCAACCACGCGCCGCTGGTGATCGCCGAACAGTTCGGCACGCTGGCATCGCTGTATCCGGGCCGCATCGACCTGGGCCTTGGCCGCGCGCCGGGCACGGATTACGCCACGGCGCGCGCCCTGCGCCGCGCGCTGGGTTCGAGCGACGACCGCTTCCCGGAAGACGTGGTGGAGCTGCAGCACTATCTTGGCCCCCTGCAGCCAGGCCAGACGGTGCGCGCGGTGCCGGGCATGGATACCCAGGTGCCGTTGTGGCTGCTCGGCTCCAGCCTGTTCAGCGCCAGACTCTCCGCCGAGCTTGGCCTGCCGTTCGCCTTCGCCTCGCACTTCGCGCCGGACCTGATGATGAAGGCGCTCGAGGTGTACCGCACGATGTTCCGCCCGTCGGCGACGCTGGCGAAGCCTTACGCGATGCTCGGCATCAACGTGGTTGCCGCCGACACCGACCAGGAAGCGCAGCGCCTGTTCACCTCGCAGCAGCAGGCCTTCTGGAACCTGCGTCGCGGGGCGCCGGGCCAGCTGCCGCCGCCGGTGAACAGCATGGAGGGCGTGTGGACGCCGATGGAGAAAGCCCAGGTGGACCATGCGCTGTCCTGCGCCGTGGTCGGTTCGCCGGATACCGTGCGCGAAGGCCTTGCCGCGTTCGTCGAGAGCACCCAGGCCGATGAGCTGATCATCACCGCGCAGGTGTTCGACCACGAGGCACGCAAGCATTCGTACACCCTGGTGGCCGAACAGCACGCGAAGCTCGCTGCGAGCGCCGCTGCATGACGTTGCGGGTGGTCCTCGACACCAACGTGTGCCTGGACGCCTTCGTCTTCGGCGACCCCCGCGCCGCCGCGTTGCTCGCGGCGATCGAGGGCGGCGAAGTGGAAGCGGTAACGCGCGAGGATTGCCGCGCGGAATGGCTGGCCGTCCTTGACTACCCGACGCTGAAGCTGGACGCGGCACGCCGCGCCGAGGCGGTGTCGCGTTTCGATGCCATGGTCAACGTGCTGCCGCTCGCGGCATGCGAAAAAACACCGCCGCGCTGCAAGGATCCCGACGACCAGAAGTTCCTCGAGCTGGCTGCGTCGTCGCGCGCGTCCATCGTGTTCTCGCGCGATGCGGAAGTATTGCGGCTGGGCCGACGCACGAAGCGCGACGGCCTGTTCGAGATCATGCGCCCGGAAGAATGGCCCGCGTTCCGCGACGCGGACTGACTAGTCGCCCCAGCGCCACTGCTTGCCGAGTTCCTCGACGCAGAACGCCACGAAGCGACGCACCTTGGGCGCAAGGTGCTGCGCGTTGGCATACACCGCATGCAGTGGCGCGGCCGGGATGACATAGCCCGGCAGCACGCGCACGAGGCGGCCGGCACCGAGGTCGTCGCCGACATCCCAGATGGACTTCTGCACGATGCCCGCGCCGGCGAGCGCCAGGCTCTGCGCGGTTTCGCCATCGTTGGTGAGGTACGCGGGATTCACCCGCACCGAGACGCCCTGGCCGTCGCGCTGGAAATGCCATTCCCGTGACGGGTGCTCGCCGAATACCACGCAGTCGTGCTTTGCCAGGTCGGAAGGCTGCACCGGCTGGCCGCGGCGTGCGAGGTACGAAGGTGCCGCGCACAGCACGCGAAAGCTCGGTGCGATGCGCCGCGCGATCAGCGAGGAATCCGCCAGCTCGCCAAAGCGGATGGCCAGGTCATAACCGTCGTCGACGATGTTCACCACCGCATCGGTGAGGTGCAGCTGCACCGTGAGTTCCGGATGGCGTTCGCGGAAGGCGACCAGCAGCGGCGCGATATGCGAACGCCCGAAGCCGCGCGGCGCGGTCACCCGCAGCAGGCCCATCACCACGTCCCGCGTGCGGGACACGGCCGCCTCCGCTTCCTGCACCTCGGCCAGGATCCGCACACAGCGTTCGTGGAAGGCGTGGCCTTCGTCGGTCAGCGACTGGCGCCGGGTGGTTCGTTGCAGCAGGCGCACGCCCAGCCGGGTTTCCAGGGCGGTGAGCCGCTTGCTGACCACGGCCAGCGAGAGGTCCAGTTCGCGGGCGGCGGCGCTCAGGCTGCCGGCGGAGACGATTCTTGCGAAGACGGTCAGTTCCAGCAGGTTGTCGATCATTCTTCGCTCCTGGGAAAGAGTGCATCCGCGCATACCCACTTTGTCGGCGGATGGGCAAGGATCATAGTGAACCCCGTCCTTCCAACGCTTGTCGAGGTGTTCCCCATGTTCTCGTTCCCGAACCAGGATGTACTCGTCGTCGGCGGCAGCTCAGGCATTGGCCTGGCCACCGCCAAAGCCTTCGCCGAAGCTGGCGCCCAGGTGACCATCGCCTCCCGCTCGCGCGACAAGCTCGCCGCCGCGGCGGTGGAGATTGGCCATGGCGCCCAGTGGGCCGAGCTGGATACGGCCGACAACGCCGCCGTGGAGGCCCTGCTCGGCAGCCGCGCCTGGCATCACGTGGTGGTCTCCGCGGCGCAGACGCCTTCCGGCCCGGTGCGTGCCCTTGCGCTGGACGATGCGCGCCAGGCGATGGAGAGCAAGTTCTGGGGTGCCTATCGGGTGGCCCGCGCGGCCCGGATCCAGGACGGCGGTTCGCTCACCCTGGTCAGCGGTTTCCTGTCGGTTCGCCCGAGCGCCACCTCGGTGCTGCAGGGCGCGATCAACGCGGCGCTTGAAAGCCTGGTGCGCGGGCCCGCGCTGGAGTTCTCGCCGGTGCGCGTCAATGCCGTGTCCCCGGGCATGATCCGCACGCCGCTGTGGGATGGCATGGACGAGGAGAAGCGCGACGCGCTGTTCAAGGCCGTGGCCGCGAAACTCCCGGCCAAACGCGTTGGCGAAGCCGAAGACATCGCCAACGCGGTGCTCTATGCGGCGGCGACGCCGTTCACCACCGGCTCGACCATCCTGGTCGACGGTGGCGGCGCCATCGCCTGAGGCTTAGTCGGCCGGCACGAGCGCGATGAAGTTACGCAGGCTGTAATAGCGCTCGTGCTGTGGCCACTCCACCGAGGCGATGGCCTTGTGGCCGGCCGCCCAGGGCTCGTTGTCGAGCAGCACTTCCACCTGGGTCGTGCCGTCGCCGACGTTGCCGTAGAACACGCGGATCCAGTGGACGTCGTTGGTGAGCGGCGCGGTGGCGATCGCCGCCTGCAACGCCGAGAGCGCGTCCTCCGGAATCGCCAGCGGCTTGTCTTCCTCCCCGCGCAGGGTGAAGTCGCCCACGTAGACGGTGAACGGATGCGTGCCGGCGACCAGTTCGCGCACGGCGAGCTTGTCCTTGTTGACGATATGCCAGCAGGCGGCGAGCACCACGTGGAAATCGTTGCGCGCGAAACTGTCCAGCGCATCGCGGCAGCCGGCCTTGCCCGCGCCGATGCCGCCAAAGCTCTCTTCAATCGTGCGCTCTTCGTCCAGCACGATGTCGAGGTCGAGGCGGCCCATGCCACCGTCCTTGCCTTCGTGCCAGATGCCACGGATGGCCGGGAAATCGTCGCCTTCGGTAAGCAGCCAGTCTTCGTCGGGCTCAAGGCCGACGCCGTGCTCGCCAAAGAGGTCCATCAGTTGGTTCTGGATAAGTCGGTCCATGGAGGTTCCGCGCAGGATCAGTGGGTGGATTATGAAGCGTCGGCGAGCTTGCCGAGCGCTATCGCGGCTGCGGGATTGCGTTCCTTCGCCGCCGAGATGAAATAGACGAAGACATCCCTGGGCTTGCCCCTGGCCTTTGGCGTGTCGACATGCGGCAGGCCGGCCGGGTCACCGCCGGCCGCCCAGGTGGCCGCATGCGCCACCCAGTCCGCCAGCGCTTTCGCCGTGTAGCCCGTCTTGCGCTGGGCCTGGCTGCGCATCAGCCGGGCGTAGACGAAGGGCCCGGTGAGGTCGGCGAGGTTCGGGTAATCAGGAGAATCAGTGTAGACGGTGGCCACGCCGCGCTCGCGCGCGAGCGCCACCCAGCGCGGATCAAGGAAGCTCTCGTGACGCACTTCCACCGCGTGGCGCAGGGTGACACCGCCCGCGGATTCGGGAAGTAGATCGAGGAAGGCCGCGATGTCGTCGGGGTCGAAGGCCCGCGTGGGCAGGAACTGCCACAGCACGGGCCCCAGCGTATCGCCCAGCGCGGCGGCACCCTCCAGGAAGCGGTTCACCCGCTCGCCCGTGGATGCCAGCTGCTTCGTCTGCACGATATGCCGAGGCGCCTTCACCGAGAACACAAAACCCTGGGGCACCGTCGCCGCCCACTGCGCGTACACCTCGGGCGAGGGCGCGCGGTAGTACGTGCCGTTGATCTCGATCGACGTGACCTGCCGGCTCGCGTACTCGAGCTCGCGCTTCTGCACGAGGTCGTCGGGGTAGAACACGCCGCGCCAGGGCGCGAAGGTCCAGCCGCCCATGCCGGTGCGGATCGTGCCCTGGGGTGTGCGCCGGGTTGCCATGGTGGCCGATGGTCGCAGGGGCCGGGTGGAGGGCATGTCGTTGCATGCCGGGCGGTGGCAGATCGGCGATACTCCGCGCCATGCCACCCATCCGCATCATGACCGTCGACGACCATCCCCTGCTTCGCGAGGGCATCGCCGCCGTGCTCGAAGGCCAGCCGGGCCTGGAGCTGGTGGCCGAAGCGAGCACGGGCGAAGAGGCGGTGGCGCGTTATCGCACGCTGCGCCCGGACCTCACCCTGATGGACCTGCAGATGCCCGGCATGGGTGGCATCGCCGCCATCGAGGCCATCCGCGCGGAGTTTCCGGATGCGCGCATCCTGGTGCTCACGACGTACCGCGGTGACGTGCAGGCGCTGCGGGCGTTCCGCGCCGGCGCGCAGGGCTACCTGCTGAAAAGCGAGCTGCGCAAGGACATGCTGGCCACGATCACCCAGATCATGGAAGGCAAGCGCCGCGTGCCCGATGAGATCGCCCACGACATCGCCGGCCACGCCAACGACGACGAGCTGACGCCGCGGGAAACCCAGGTGCTCACCCACGTGGCCACCGGCGCCGCCAACCGCGATGTCGCCAGCATCCTCGGCATTGCCGAGGAAACGGTGAAGGCGCACATGAAAAGCATCCTGGCCAAGCTGCAGGCGAACGACCGTACCCACGCGGTGGCCATCGCCCTGCGCCGCGGGATCATCGAGCTCTAGCTCAGGTACGTGCGTGCGCGTAGCGCTTGCGGTAGTCCGCGGGCGTCACGCCCAGCCGGCGCATGAAGGCGCGGCGCAAACCGTTGGCGTCGGCGTAACCGAGTTTCGCCGCCACGCGCTTGGGCGTGTCGTGGCCGTCTTCGAGCCAGCGACGGGCCGCTTCCACCCGCATCGACTCCACGAACTCCGCCGGCGTCATGCCCACCTCGCGGTGGAAGACGCGGGCGAAGTGGCGCGGACTCATGCCGGCGCGCTCGGCCAATGCGCCCACCGAGTGGTCCTCGCCAGGGTGCGCGGCCACGTAGCGCTGTAGCTCCTGCAGCGCGCCGCGACCGGCGGGCGCCGCTTCGCCGTGGCGGCTGAACTGCATCTGCCCACCGGGCCGGCGATAGAACACCACCAGCTCGGCGGCCACCGCCATGGCCACGTCGCGGCCGAGGTCTTCCTCGACCAGCGCAATCGCCAGGTCCATCCCGGCGGTGACTCCCGCCGCCGTGCACACCGGCCCGTCGCGGACGACGAAGGCATCGGCCTCCACGGTGAGCGAGGGATGCCGCCGGCCGAGCAGCTCGGCCACCTTCCAGTGGGTCGTCACCCGGCGGCCGTCGAGCAGGCCGGTCTGGGCGAACAGCAGGGCGCCGCTGCAGATGGAGCCATAGCGGCGGGCGCGGCCCGCGTGGCGCTGCAGCCATTCCAGCGTATGCAGGTCGGTCGCGGCGCCAGCCAGGTCCGGCGAGCCGGCGACCAGCAGGGTATCCAGCGCGGGGATGTCGTCCTGGGTGCTGCGGTCGGGCAGGAAGCGCATGCCCGACGACGCGGCCACGGCCAGGGGCGCCGTACCCACCGTCAGCACCTTGTACGCCTCGCGGCCCACCTGCCGATTCGCTTCGGCAAACACGTCCGCAGGGCCCGAGACATCGAGCATCTGGACCCCGGGCGGGGCGACGATGAGAAGGACGAGCGGCTTCGACATGGGTGGAGTATGGCCCGTTCCGACGCTCACTATCAAATCCAGCCACGGAAACGCCCGTCTTTGATGACGTATTTGATCTGATAATCAGTCGTATTTACGATTAGCGCCTTTCGCCCCTTTCCCCAAGGCTGCTTTTCGATGTCGATTCGCCCCACCCTCCTCGCCCTGGCGCTCGCCAGCGCCCTCGCCGCGCCTGCCGCCTCCGCCCAGGAGGCGGTGCCGCCGCCGTCGGCTACCAACCTCGAGGGCGTGAAGGTCGTCGGCGACTGGCTGGGCGATGCCCAGGAGAACACGTTGCAGAACCATCCGGGCGCGCGCACCGTCGTCCGCCGCGAGGAACTGCGTGAGGCCGGTGCGACCAACCTGCGCGATGCGCTGCGGCGGATCCCCGGCGTGCAGGTGCAGGAGAGCAACGGCACCGGCGGCAGCGATGTGTCGCTCAACGTGGGCGTGCGCGGGCTGACGTCGCGCCTGTCGCCGCGCTCCACCATCCTGCTCGACGGCGTGCCGCTGGCGGTGGCGCCGTACGGCCAGCCGCAGGTCTCCATGGCCCCGGTGGGCCTCGGCAACCTGCAGGCAGTGGACGTGGTCCGTGGCGGCGGTTCGGTGCGTTACGGGCCGCAGAACGTCGGCGGCATCATCAACTTCGTCACCCGTGACATCCCGGACACCTTCGGCGGCAGCGCCGGCGTGCAGTTCCAGGGCAGCGAGCACGGCGGCATCCGCACCAACACCAACCTGTTCGTTGGCGGTACGACGCAGAACGGCCTCGGCCTCGCCCTGCTCTACAACGGCCTGCATGGACCGGGGTATCGCGAGAACGAGGACAACGAGAGCATCGACGACGTGATGCTGAAGGCGAAGTACGCCATCACCAGCGAAGACACGCTTACCGGCAGCATCCACCACTACGACGGCCAGGCCGGCATGCCGGGTGGCCTCACCCAGGCCGATTACAACGCGGACCCGTTCCAGTCGCGCCGCCCGTACGACGACTTCCACGGCCGCCGCACCGATTACGTGGTGAAGTACAGCCACGTGGAAGATCGTCGTTCCTTCGAAGTGCAGTCGTACTACTCGGACAGCTTCCGCGGCAGCCACATCGAAACCATCACGCAGAACCCGAACGGCAGCTACACCCACCAGCTGAACGCGTACCCGCGCAATTACCATGTGTTCGCGATCGAGCCGCGCTATTCGCAGCTGTTCGACTGGGGCCAGGTGACGCACGAAATCGGCGTCGGCTACCGCTACACCAACGAAGCGATGCACGAGCGCACGGACCGCAACAACAAGTTCACCTCGAACCTCTGGTACACGCCGTTCACCGGTGACCCGTACAACGGCCCGTATGTGCTCTCCGGCGACAACACCGGCAGCAACGAAGCGCACGCCGTGTACATCGACGACACGATCAACGCGGGCAACTGGACGATCACGCCGGGCCTGCGCTACGAGCGCATCCGCAGCCAGTGGGAAGCGCACCCGAGCAGCACCGTCATCGTGAAGGGCCCGACCGCGCGCCGCGAGGATTACTCCAAGCCGCTGCCCTCGCTCAATGTCATGTACCACCTGAGCGAGGCGTGGAAGCTTTACGCCAACGCGGAAACCTCGTTTGGCTCGCTGCAGTACTTCCAGATCGGCCAGAAGGATTCCACCGGCCAGTTCGCCCAGGGCCTGGAACCCGAGCTGGCGCGCACGTTCGAGGTCGGCACGCGTTACGACACCAGGGCCTGGGGCGGTGAAGTCAGCCTGTTCCGGATCAACTTCGACCACGAGCTGCAGCTGGTAGGCAAGCTGCCCAACGTGCCGGATTCGTACGAAGGCTGGACCAGCCTGGGCGCGACCACGCACAAGGGCGTGGAAACCTCGGCGCACGTCGATCTCGGCGCGTTTGCCGATGCGCTGCAGGGCTTCACGCTGTGGAGCACGGCCACCTATACGCACGCGATCTACAAGCATGGTTCGTTCGCCGACAAGGACCTGCCGTTCTACTCGCGGCGCACCGCCAACCTCGGCCTGCGTTACAACGTGGCCGCGTGGACGTTCAACCTCGATGCGTTCTCGCAGTCGCGCCAGCACTCGCCGGGTTCGCCGAGCTTCGATCCGGCCAATCCCACCGTGTACGTCACCCAGCCTTCCGCCAATGGCGACCTCGGCAACATCCCGGGCTGGACGACGTGGAACGCGCGCGGTGAGTATGCGTTCGGCCCGTCGCTGTCCAACCTGCGCGTGGGCGTGGGCGTCAAGAACCTGTTCGACCGCCGTTACTTCACGCGTTCTACCGACAATAACGATGGTTTGTATGTCGGCATGCCGCGCACCTATTTCGTCCAGGCCTCCGTGGATTTCTGATGACCCCTCGCCCGCGCCGTTTCCGTAGCACCCTGAAGACCCTGCACCTGTGGCTGGGACTTTCCCTTGGCGTGCTGCTGGCGCTGGTGACGATGTCCGGCAGCGTCCTGCTATGGGAGCAGCCGCTGCTGGTCGCGGGGCACCCGGAACTGGCGGCCCGGCCGTTGCCCGACCTGGCAACCCAGGCGCACTCACTGGAGGCCGTGCTGGCCTCCCCGCAGGCGAAGGGCCTGCGCAGCCTCGCGCTGCCCGATGCCGAACTCCCCGTGTGGGAAGCGCAGGCTCGCGGCGGCGACCGGATGTACTTCGATGCCAGCACGGGCGAACCCCTGCTCACCCGCCACAAGAGCGGCGATGGCCTGCTGACGCTGCTCGACTGGCATACCCACCTGCTCACCGGCGAGGTCGGTGAGACAGTGCTCGGTGTCGTCGCGTGCACCGGCCTGTTCATGCTTTTCTCCGGCGCATGGCTGTACTGGCCGGGCCGCTCGCGTGCGCTGAAACACCTGAAGCCGCACGCGAACCCGCCGGTGCTGCGCTGGGCGAGCTTCCATCGCGCGGTGGGCGTCATCGCCCTGCCCTTGCTCATCGTCATGATCGGCACCGGCACCACCATGGCGTATCGCGGTGCCGTGCGTAACGGGCTTGCCGCGGCCTTTGGCGAGCATGCCCCGGCGAAGCCGCCGAAGATCGCGGCGCTGGACGGGCCGGTCGACTGGGCTGCGGTCCTGGCCGCCGCGCAGGCCGCGGCACCGGATGCCGAGCTCACCCGGATCATGCTGCCGACGAAGGAGTCGGGGACGATCGTGATGCGCGTCCGCCGTGCGGGCGAATGGAACCTGGCCGGCCGCAGCACGCTGTTCATCGACGGCCACGACGCGCGCGTGGTCGGTGGCGAGGACGCCACGAAACTGGGCCCCGGCGGCCGCCTCGCCAATGCATTGTTCCCGATCCACTCGGCGGCCGTGGGCGGGCTGGTCTGGCGCACCGTCGCCTGCATCACCGGCCTGCTGCCGATGTTCCTGCTCGTCACCGGCTTCCTGTTCTGGCGTGCGCGCCGGCGACGCAGACCGGCGTCGCCATAATTTGGCCCCTTGCAGGGCCTTAGTGCGACGTAGCCTGCGCCTTCAGCCCAACGGGAACCTCGCCATGCGCCGCACCCTGACCCTGCTCGCCGGCCTCGCCGCCCTGCCCGCGTTTGCCCAGCCGCCCACCGCGCCGGTGCCCGAGTGGAGCGAGCCGGCGGCGCCGCACGTCATCTATGGCAACACCTGGCAGGTGGGTACGAAGGGCCTTTCGGCCATCCTCATCACCTCGCCGCAGGGCCACATCCTGATCGACGGCACGTGGACGAAGAACGCGCCGCTGATCGAAGCCAACATCCGCCAGCTCGGTTTTCGCGTGGAGGACATCAAGCTGATCCTCAACTCGCACGCGCACCACGACCACGCCGGCGCCATCGCCCAGCTGGTGAAAGACAGTGACGCCACCGTGCGCGCGACCGCCGCCGGCGCGAAAGCGATGAAGCTGGGCGGCAAGGATCCTGCGGATCCGCAGTACGTGGCGAATTCGAAGGACTCGTATCCGGCGATCGATGCGAAGGGCGACATCGTCGATGGCACGGTGGTCACGGTGGGGCCGCTGAAACTCACCGCGCACATCACGCCCGGGCATACGCCAGGCGGCACCGCGTGGACGTGGGATGCGTGCGAGGGCAGCGTGTGCAAACACATCGCCTACGCCGACAGCCTGTTCGCGTTCTCGTCGGGCACGTATCGCTACAGCGATCACCCGGCGTACGTGGCGGCGTACTGGAAAACATTCGATCGGGTCGCGGCGTTGCCGTGCGACATCCTGGTGACGCCGCATCCCGAACAGGGTGAAGGGCAGACCTGCCAGACCTACGCGCAAGCCGGCCGCGACCGCCTTAAGGAAAAGCTCGCGGAAGAGGCGAAATAGGCTTAGGCCGGCTTCGCCAGCATCGCCGCTATGCGCTCGTCCTTCTCGGTCCACAGCTGGTTGATCCACGCCTGGAAGCGCTCGCGGAAGGCCGTATCGTTCTCGTAATCGCCGCGCATGCCCTCCGGGATGGCGAGCTGGCGGACGTGGATGCGGATCTCGCGGATCCGCCCGGCGATCATGTCCATCATGCTGCCGGCGCCATCGGGGTAGACGATGGTGACATCGAGCATGTTGCGGATCGCATCACCCATCGCATCCACCACGAAGGCGACGCCGCCGGCCTTCGGGCGCAGCAGGTGCCGGTACGGCGAGCCCTGCGCATCGTGCTTGGCCGGCGTGAAGCGCGTGCCCTCGGTGAAATTCATGATCGCCACCGGCACGTGGCGGAACTTCTCGCAGGCGCGGCGGGTGGCATCACGGTCCGTGCTGCGCAGCTCCGGGCGGCGTTCGAGTTCTTCGCGGGAATGGCGCTTCATGAAGGGGAAATCGAGCGCCCACCAGGCGGGCCCCAGCAGCGGCACCCAGATCAGCTGGCTCTTCAGGAAGAAGCGCATGAACGGAATTCGCCGGTTGAAGATCTTCTGCAGCGCCGGGATATCGATCCAGCTCTGGTGATTGCACACCACCAGGTAGTTCTCGCGCGGCGAGAGGTGATCCACGCCCTCCACCGTCCAGCGCGTGCGGGTAAAGGCGCCCCACAGCCAGCCGTTGAAGCTGAGCCAGCTTTCGGCAATCCACACCGACGCGCTGCCCACGCCACGCCGCAGCGCGGGGACCGGCAGCACCATGCGCACCAGCGTCAGCAGCAACAGCGGCACCACGTGCAGCACCGTATTGCCCAGCAGGAACAGGCAGGCGAGGGTGACGCGCAGGAAGACGGGGAGCGTGGCAAACATGGAGGGGCGGCCGTGGGATCAGCCTCCAAGTCTACAGGCCCAGCCGTTCCACCACGTCATCCAGGCTTTGCTGCACTGCGTCGATGCCGTCCCAGGGATCCTTCTTCTGCCGGGCCAGGCGTTTGGGCACGGTGTGGATGGTGAAGTCCGCGCCCGACTTCAGTTTGCCCAGGTCTTCCCAGCGCACGGGCACGGCCACCGGTGCGCCGGCGCGGGCGCGCAGCGAGTACGAGGCCACCGCCGTGGCGCCGCGGCCGTTGCGCAGGTAGTCGAGGTAGATCTTGCCGCCACGCACTTTCTTCGCCGCCGTGGCGACGAACTCCAGCGGGTGCGCCTGGGCCAGGGCCTCGGCAAAGCCGCGCGCAAAGCTGCGCACGGTGTCCCAGTCTGCGGCGGGCGCCAGCGGCACCACCACGTGCAGGCCCTTGCCGCCCGTGGTGCGCACGAACGAGGTGAGGCCCAGCTGCTTGAGGAAGTCGCGGACCATGCGCGCGGCAGCCACCACGCGCTTCCACGCCACGTTGTCGCCCGGGTCCAGGTCGAAGATCACCCGGTCCGCGGCGTCCGGTGTTTTCACATGCGACCCCCACGGATGGAACTCGATGGCACCGAACTGCACCAGCTCAAGCAGGCCGGCTTCGTCCTTCGGATACAGGTAAACAGCCTGCGCACCGGTTTCTTCCTTCAGCTTTGCCGTGCCGACATGGTGCAGGCCGGCGATCACGTGCTTCTGGAAGAAGCAGTGCTCACCGATGCCACCCGGACAGCGCAGCATCGGCATCGGCCGGTCCGCGACCGGTGGCAGGAACCACGGCATCACCGCCTTGTAGTAGTCGGCGACGTCCTGCTTGGTGACGCCGTCGTCGGGATAGACGACGCGGTCGGGGTGGGTGATGGTGATCTCGTCCTTCGCCACGGTCTTTTTCCTCGCAGGCTTCGCGGGCTCGGTCGCGCGGTCGCTGTCGCGCAGGTCGTTCGGTGCCTTGTCGATGCGCAGCGCCTTCAGGCTCGGCTGGCGCAGCAGCTGGTGGTTGCCGATGCCGCGGTAATACACCTCGGCCACCACCGTGGGCTTCACCCACAGGGCGCCGCGGAGCAGGGGGTCGATGCCATCAAGCGGCACCGGTGGTGTTTTCGCCCCGCCTTTCGCCAGGGAGGCGCCCAGTTCGCGCAGCATTTCGTCGGTGAAACCCGTGCCGACGCGGCCGACGTAGGTCCATCGACCCCTCGTGCCTGGCTTTGCGAGCAGCAGCGAGCCGAAGGCCACGCGCGAGCCCTTGGCCGCGGTGTAGCCGACGACGGCGAACTCGTCGGCCTCCAGGCGCTTGATCTTCAGCCAGTCGTCGTTGCGCCCGCTGTGGTACGCGCCGTCAACGCGTTTCGAGACGATGCCTTCGAGTTTCTCTTTCATGGCCATCGCGAACACGGCATCGCCATCGCCGAGGTTATGGCCGCTGTATCCCAGGTGCGAAGGCGCATGCGCGAGCACGCGTTCCAGTAGTGCCTTGCGCTCCGCCAGTGCCGTGCGCGACAGGTCATAGCCTTGCAGGAAGGGCATGTCGAACAGCATGTAGACGAGCGGTGCCTGTGCTTCGCCGGCAAGCGTTTTCTGCAGGGCGTTGAAGTCGCTGCGGCCCTGCGCATCGACGGCGATCAGCTCGCCGTCGAGCCGGGCGCTATCGAGCCCGAGTGCTTCCACGGCCTGGACGATCTCGGGCAGGCGGTCGTTCCACGGCAGGGCATTGCGCGACCACAGGCTCACGGCGCCCTTGGCCACGCCAGCGAGGATACGGTAGCCATCCCACTTCACCTCGTGCAGCCACAGCTCGCCTTGTGGCGGGGTGTCGCGCAGCTTCGCCAGCTGCGGCGCGAAGTAATCGGCGCTGGGCTTGCCCTTCTTCACGCCCTTGATGGCGGCGGCCGCCTTGGTCAGCGTGGCGAGGGGGACGCGGCGGCCCTTCGGTACGGCCCTCCTGCTGGCGGTGCTTTTCTTCGCTGCCGCCTTCGTTGCCGGCGTCTTCGCGGCGCGGCGAGTGCTTTCGCGCATGGTGTTATCCAGGAGGTCGTCGGCTTCCACGTCGCTGGCGTAGGCATCCTCGGCCTTGATCAGGAACCAGGCGGGCTGGCGTTCCTTCTTCCCGCTGCGGACCAGGTGCCAGGCACCTTTCAGGCGTTCCCCGAACAGTTCAAAGCTCAGGTGGCCCTTGGCGAGCTGCGCCTCCACATCGCCCGCGGTCGACCACACGCCGCGATCGAAGGTATCGACGTGGCCCTTGCCGTAGCCGTGCTCGATGTCGCCTTCAAAGTCTGCATAGGACACCGGGTGGTCTTCGACCTCCACGGCCAGGCGCTTCACCTTCGGGTCGTAGCTTGGGCCTTTCGGTACCGCCCAGCTGCGCAGTACATCGCCCACCTGCAGGCGGAAATCGAAGTGTCGCCGCGAGGCGTGATGCAGCTGCACCACGAAGATCGCCCGGCCGGCGCGCGCCGAGCGTTCCGGCGCCGGCTCGCGGGTGCGGCTGAAGTCGCGCTTCTTCCGGTAGTCCTGCAGGCTCATGGGCGTGATGATTGGCGCGTGGCGGTGAATGGCCCGTGCACCGCACGGAGCCTGCTCCAGAGTTGTCGGGGCACCACGGGCGTGGGTACGCTCGACGTTCCCCGGGTTTTCATCGGATGTTCGCACGCCATGCACGGCCGTCGTCTTGCCCCCTTCGATCCCTCGCGCCGCCTCTTCGTCCAGGGGCTCGCGGTCGCCGGCGTGGGCCTTGCCTCCGGCGCCGTGCGCGCTTTTCATGCCGAGGCCTCCCTGCCGGGGATGGCCCGCCTGCAAGGGCCGGCCTTCCAGCTGGCCGTGCGCGAGGCCGCCGTGGACTTCACCGGGCGGGCGCGCAAGGCGGTGACGTTGAACGGCGGCGTGCCCGGCCCGACCCTGCGCTGGCGCGAGGGCGATGACGTCAGCATCGCCATCGACAACCAGCTGGACACGGTGACGTCGCTGCACTGGCATGGACTGATCGTGCCCGCGAACCAGGATGGCGTGCCCGGCCTCAGCTTCGACGGCATCCCGGCGCGCTCGCGTTTCACCTACCGCTTCCCCGCGAAGCAGGCCGGTACGTACTGGTACCACGCGCACAGCCGCTTCCAGGAACAGAGCGGCCTGTACGGCGCCATCGTGATCGAGCCCGCTGGCGGCAAACGCTATCCGGCCGAGCGCGAGCACGTGATCCTTATCAGCGACTGGACGGATGAAGACCCGGAAAGCGTCTACGCGAAGCTGCGCACGCGGTCGGATGTCTATAACTATGGCCAGCCGACGCTGGCGGATTTCCTCCGCGACGCGCGCAGCAAAGGCTTCCGAGACGCGGCAAGCATGCGCCGCATGTGGAACCAGATGCGCATGAACCCGACAGACCTTGCCGATGTCGGCGGCGCGACATACACGTATCTCGTCAACGGCGTGACCCCCGCTGGCAACTGGACCGGCGACTTCAAGCCGGGCGAACGCGTGCGCCTGCGGCTTATCAACGGTTCGTCGAATTCCATCTTCGACCTCCGCATCCCAGGCCTGCGCATGCAGGTGGTGGCGGCGGACGGACAGGACATCGTGCCCGTGGACGTCGATGAGCTGCGGCTTTCCGCGGCGGAAACGTACGACGTCATCGTGACGCCCACCGAGGATCGCGCATACACCGTCTTCGCACAGTCGATCGACCGCTCCGGCTACGCACGCGCCACCCTCGCGCCGCGCCCCGGCATGCGCGCCGAGGTGCCCGCGCTGGATCCGCGGCCGCGGCTGACGATGAGCGACATGATGGGTGGTGGCATGGCGATGGCCCATCACGCCAGCACGGAATACGGCCCGAATACCGACATGCACGTCGACATGCCGCGCACCAACCTCGACGATCCGGGCGTGGGCCTGCGCGAGCGCACGCATCGCGTGCTGACCTATGCGGACCTTCACACGGTGGGTGGTCCGCTGGATACGCGCGAGCCGTCGCGCACCATCGAACTGCACCTCACCGGCAACATGGAGCGCTTCGCCTGGGGCTTCGACGGCCAGAAATATTCCGAAGCGAAACCCGTGCATTTCCGCCAGGGCGAGCGGCTCCGCGTCACCCTGGTCAACGACACGATGATGAATCATCCGATCCATCTGCACGGCATGTGGAGCGAGGTCGAGACGGAAGACGGTGCGTTCCAGGTGCGCAAGCACACGGTGAACGTGCAGCCGGCGCAGCAGGTGAGTTACGCGGTCACCGCGGATAATCCCGGCCGCTGGGCGTTCCATTGCCACATGCTGTACCACATGGAAGCGGGCATGTTCCGCGAAGTGGTGGTGTCATGAGGCGCTGGTTGTTTCTTCTGGCGCTGTGCCCGCTGGCCGCCGTTGCGCAGGACATGCAGGGCATGGACATGCAGCACATGGATCACTCGGCGATGCAGCACGACATGGGCCCCATGACCATGGGCCCGATGCAGGGCGGCAAGGCACCGGCCGATGCACGCAGCCCGGACTGGTCCGACGGCGTCATGCCCGCGTCCATGCATGGCATGGCGATGCACGACATGGACGACACGGCGCCCAGCGCCACGTTGCTGCTGGATCGCCTGGAGTCCTTTGCCGGACAGGGCGGCCATGGGCAGTCGTGGGAAGCCGAGGGATGGTACGGCAACGACACCGACAAGCTCTGGTTCCGCAGCGAGGGCGAGCGCGACGGCAGCGGCCCGCACGACGCGGATGCGGAGCTGTTCTGGAGCCACGCGGTGGCCACCTTCTGGGATACCCAGCTCGGTGTGCGCAGCGATTTCGGCGACGGGCCGAAGCGGCAGTGGGCGGCGTTCGGCGTGCAGGGGCTTGCCCCGTACTGGTTCGAACTCGAAGCCACGGCGTATGTAGGGCAGGGTGGCCGCACCGCGGCGCGCGTGCGCGCCGAGTACGAGCTGCGCCTTACCCAGCGGTTGATCCTGCAGCCCGAACTCGAAGCCAACGCCGACGGCAAGGACGACGAGCGCCGCCAGCGACGTGCCGGGTTGTCCTCGCTCGAAGGTGGCCTGCGCCTGCGCTACGAGTTCACCCGCGCGTTCGCACCGTACGTCGGCGTCGCGTGGGAGCACCTCACCGGCGGTACGGCTGACCTCGCTGCCGCACAGGGCCGACGCATCACCGACCGTCGCTGGGTGGCCGGTGTGCGGCTGTGGTTCTGAGCCACCCGCCCGCGTGAACGTGGCGTTGACGCCCGCCATGGTTCGCTCCACGGACTCACCTGCCGCGGAGCCCTGCCATGCCGCCTCGCGATACGTACGACGACCCCACCACCGGCTCGGGCGACCCGACCCACGGCCAGCCGCCCGGGCCCGTTGAGCCGGAAACGACCGGCTCTGGCGATCCCCAGCACAAGCGGGAGCCAGCGCCGTGAGTGGCGCCTTCCGCCGCATCACCCCGTTCCTCTGGTTCGACACGCAGGCCGAGGAAGCCGCGACGTTCTACACGTCGATCTTCCCCAACTCGCGCATCGTGGCGACCACGCATTACTCGAAGGAAGCCGCCGAGGCGTCCGGTCGTGCGCTGGGCTCGGTGATGACCGTCGCCTTCGAACTGGATGGCGAGCCGATCACCGCGCTCAATGGCGGCCCGATCTTCACCTTCAACGAGGCGCTCTCGCTGGTGGTGCATTGCGAAGACCAGGCTGCCATCGATCACTACTGGGAGAAGCTTTCCGCCGGTGGCGATCCGAAGGCACAGGCGTGCGGATGGCTGAAGGACAGGTACGGCCTGTCATGGCAGATCTGTCCCGTCGACATCGAGCAGCTCGTGCAGAATCCCGGTTCCGTCGCCGCGTTGATGCACATGACGAAGATCGACATCGCCGCGATGAAGGCCGCCGCTACTTCTGCGTGACTTCGCGGACGAAGTCGGCGTACGTGCGCGGTTCGCGGCCAAGCAGGGTGCGTAGCGTGCCGCGTGCCGCCGGCTTCGCGCGCATGCCGTCACGCTGGAACCGCGACAGCATCAGGCGCATGTCGTAAGCCAGCCAGGCCGGCGCCCGCTCGGCGATCGCCGCTTCCGCCGCGTCCAGGTCATCACCGCCATAGGTGACGTCGCGGCCTAGCGCATCGGCCCAAATCTTCGCTGCCGAAGTGCCGGTCATCGCTTCCGGCCCGGCGATCTCGATGACTTCGCGTGGCAGCGGGCCCGTGGCGCGGGCACGGCGCAACAGGGAGGCGACGGCGACGTCGGCGATGTCACGGATGTCGACCATCTCGATGCCGACGTGGCCCAGCGCCATGGGATACACGCCGTACTCCGCTGCCTGCTTCAGGCCGGCATCGTTCTGCATGAAGTACGACGCACGCAGCACCGTGGCCGGCAGGTCGAGCTGCTCGATCATCCGCTCGACGGTGTACTTCACGGTGAAGTGCGGCACATCGGTGAACGTCTCGGCGTTGAGCACCGACAGGTAGACGAAGCGCTGGATACCGGCGTCGCGGGCCAGGGTGAGCAGGGTGATGCCCTGGTTGAGCTCCTCGGTGGAGACGGCGTTGAGCACGAAGAGGGTATCGACACCGGCCAGCGCCGCGCGCATGGCCACGGGATCCGAGGGGTCGCCGCCGACGGCGCGTACGCCGGCGGGGCCCTGGTACTCGGCCGGGCGGCGGGTGAGGGCGCGCACGTCGGCGCCGGCGGCCGCAAGGCGTTCGATCACGGCCGAACCGATGGTGCCGGTGGCACCGGTGACAAGAATGCTCATTGGAGTGACTCCTTTGGGGTGGGAATGAGCAAAGCTTGATCGTCTCGCCTGCGGTACGATAGACCGCAAATCGAGACGTGCTGTCTCGCTGACGAGACACACCATGGACCTGCTCGCCCTCGCCGACTTCAATGCCGTCGCCTCGCACGAAGGCTTCGGCGCCGCCAGCCGCGCCACCGGCCGGCCCAAGGCCACGCTCTCGCGTCGCGTGCGTGAACTCGAGGACGCGCTCGGCGTCCGCCTGGTCGATCGCGGGGCGCGGCCGTTCCGGCTCACCGAGGAAGGGGCCGTATTGCACGGCGAGACCGCCGGCATGCTCGGCCGCATCGAGGGCATCGCCGCGGACCTCGCCGCCGGCACCGGTGCGCCGCATGGGCGGCTCAGGGTCAGCGTGCCGGTGCTGTTCGCCCAGCGCGGCCTCGGTCGCCTCGCGGCGCGGTATGTCGCCATGTATCCCGCGGTTGAACTGGAGGTGATCGCCGACGATCGCTTCGTCGATCCGCTCGCCGAAGGTTTCGACGTCATCATCCGCGCCAACCCGAAGCCCACGACGGAACTGGCCGGCCGCTGCTTCCTGCGCGATCATTACGTCGTCGCCGCATCGCCTGCGTTGCCACGGCCGCGCGACGGCGCATCGTTCCCCGCCATCGTGCTGCCGGCGATGGCGCAAACCGATGCCTGGCATGTCGTCGACGGAAAGAAACGCATGGCCATCGTGCCACGCACGGTGCTGCGCCTCTCGTCGATGACCATGGTCAACGATGCCGTGCATGAAGGCACCGGCGCGGCGATGCTGCCGGCATCACTCATCGGCGGCGATCTCGCGCGAGGCGACCTGGTGTCATGGGGCGACGTCGAGTCGCGCACCATCGAAGTGTGGGCGCTGTATCCACCGCAACGCCACGTCGCGCCCAAGGTGTCGGCCTTCGTGCAATTGCTGGTCGATCATTTCAAGGACGCCTCGCCGCGACACTTCGTGGAACTCGGCGTGCGTTGACACCGCTGCACGCGTGGGTGAAAGTCGTCCGTCATCTCATGGCGGGGAGAAGGTGTTGAATCGTCGGGAATTCGGGAAGGTGCTGGCGCTGGCCGGTGCGGTGGGGAGCGGCCTGTGGCCGGTGAAGCAGGCGTTTGCGCAGGCACCGAAGACGTCGCGCGGCGTGGCCGTCGACCCGGCGAAGCTGCGCGATCTGCAGCAGGGCTTCCTCGACCTGCGCTTCGGCATGTTCATCCATCTCAACATGGCCACGTTCGAAGAGCGCGAGTGGGGCGACCCGATGCTCTCGCCCAAACTGTTCAATCCGAAACACCTGGATCCCGCGCAGTGGGCGAAGGCGGCGAAGTCCGCGGGCATGGGTTACGCCTGCCTCACCACCAAGCACCACGACGGCTTCTGCCTGTGGCCGACGAAGACCGGCAGCGCGAACGTCATGCAGTCGTCCTACCCGCACGACGTGGTGCGCGCGTACGTGGATGCGTTCCGCAAGGCCGGCCTCAAGGTCTGCCTGTACTTCTCCATCCTCGACCTGCGCCAGGACATCCGCGCGCGCACCGTGACGCCGGCAAAGATCGCGCTGATCAAGGCGCAGATCACCGAACTGCTGACGAATTACGGCCCGCTCACGGCCCTGATCCTCGATGGCTGGAACGCCTCGTGGTCGCGCATCTCGTACGCGGAACTCCCGTATCGCGAGATCTACGACCTGGTGAAATCGCTCCAGCCCGATTGCCTGCTGACGGACCACAACGCGGGCAGCTATCCCGGCACCGCGCTGTACTACACCGACATCAAGCAGTACGAGCAGCACGCCGGCCAGAAGATTCCGCCGAATAGTCCGGTGCCGTCGCAGTCGGGCACCACGCTGCAGAGCGATTGGTTCTGGAAGACGACGTATCCCACGGCGGAACTGGCGGCGGCAAAAACCATCGTCGACGACTGGCTGGTGCCGTTCAACGCCAACCACTGCAACCTCATCCTCAACGTGGCGCCCAACCGCGACGGCCGTTTCGACGACAACGCCGTGGCCCGTCTGGCCGAGATCGGCCGGCTGTGGAAGCCCGAAGGCAAGGTGGCCGCGATCGAACCCCAGGTGACGATCACCACGCCCGACCTCGCCAGCGGCAAGCCCGCATGGGCGAGTGCCAGCGATGAAGCCGTGGGCCCGGATCTCGCCTTCGACGACAACTTCCGCACGTACTGGCTGGCGGATCGCGGCAAGGACGAAGGCTGGATCGAGGTGCGCTTCGATGCGCCGGTGGCGTTCAACACCGTCTTGGTGGTCGAACCCGTGCACGACACGGACTACGGCGCGAGCAGCCGAATCACCGCGTACAAGGTGCAGGTGGAGCAGGGCGGCGCATGGGTGGACCTGGCGGCCGGCGGCACGCCCGCGGCGTACCAGTTCCATGAGTTCCCACGGACTACGGCCAGCCGGGTTCGCCTGTGGGTGAAAGGCCGCCAGCCGGGCATCACGGAATTCGGCCTCTACGACGAGCCGCGCCTTTAGATTCAGGGTGTTGGCCCTATCTTTGGAGGATAGGGCACGGCACCCGGGAGGTGCACCATGGCAACCGGCTGGGCGGGTGATACCGCCGTACAGGACCAGATTGACGCCACCGTGGAAGACGCGGTGAAGCGCGTGCGCAGCCAGCTGCCGAAGGGCCCGAGCCTGGAGCGCTGCGAAGAGTGCGACAAACCCATCCCCGAAGCCCGCCGCAAGGCGGTGCCTGGCGTGCGCCTGTGCGTGGCCTGCCAGGAAGCCGCCGACCACGAAGAGGCCACGTTCAGTGGCTATAACCGGCGCGGGAGCAAGGACAGCCAGTTGCGCTGACGCTTACCATGCCCTTTCCCCGTGTAGTGAAGTCCCCACGATGCTTGAACACCTGATTGTCTGCCGCCACGGCGAAACCGAATGGAACATCCAGCGCCGGGCGCAGGGCAGGGCGGACAGCCCGCTCACCGCCGCCGGTATCGCCCAGGCGCAGGCGCTGGGACGCGCGCTCGCGGCACGCGGCGTCGAGCACATCGTGTCGTCCACGCTGGGTCGCGCTTTGCACACCGCTGAGATCGTCGCCGACATCACCGGCTGCACCGTCTCGGTGGACGAACGCCTGGTGGAGCGTGCCTTCGGTGAACTGGAAGGCCAGCGTTTCGAGGACATGGCGCTGGATCCGATGTGGACCGCCGTGGTCCGTTGCTCTGACCCCGACGCGACCGCTCCCGGCTCGGAATCCCTGCGCGAGGTCGCCGCGCGGGTGATGGCGGCGCTGGAAAGTGCGATGGCGCTGCCTTACCGCAGCATCGCCGTCATTACCCACGGCCAGTCCATCTCGGCCCTGATGGGCACGCTGCACGCGAGCGGTGATTACTCGGCCTATCGCCACGGGAATTGCGGTTACACGCCGCTCCACGTGCGCGAGGGTGGCCTGGTCGTGGATGCGTGGAATATCGACCCGCTGGCCGTGCTTGAGGCTGAAGCCGCGACCGTCACAAATCCGAAATAATTGATTTTCAAGCAATTATTAAAGTAAGCATGGCAGGCTGCCGATAACCGGGGCAGTTCACCGGCCATCCTCCATGCCTTCTTCGTCACCCATCGAACAGGTGCTTTCCGGCGCCGCGCTCTCCGCCGTGTTCCAGCCGGTCATCCGGGTGGACAGCGGCCAGGTGGTCGCGCACGAAGGGCTGATCCGCTGCGCCCTGCCGCACCTGGAACTCACCCCCACCGACATGCTCGACCTGGCGCGCACCCGTGGCCGGCTGGGCGAATTCGAACTGGTGGCCGCGCGCTGCGTCGCCGAGCGCTTCGTCGCCCTGAACCTGCCGGGCCGCCTGCTGGTGAACCTCAGTGCCCAGGCGGTGATGCACGAAGGGCTCGCGGCCGATGACGTGATCGCCGCGCTCTCCGTGCCGGGGCTGGACCTGGGCCGCGTCACCATCGAGCTGACCGAGCGCGACATCGTCGAAAACGCCGCCCGGCTGGCCCACGTGCTCGGCTTCCTGCGCGCCCGCGGCGTACGCGTGGCGCTGGACGACTTTGGCAACGGCCACTCGAACTTCGAGATGTGGAACGAGATCCACCCCGAGGTGGTGAAGATCGACCGTTACCTGATCAACGGCCTCGCGCAGAGCGTCGAGCGCCTGGCCATCGTCCGCGCGTTGTGTTCCGTCGCTGAAACCCTCGGCGCCGACCTCGTCGGCGAGGGCGTGGAAGACGAAGCGGACCTGCGCATGCTGCGCGAACTCGGCATTCCCTACGCACAGGGTTTCCTGATCGCGCGGCCGTCGGTGGAGCCGGGTGGCGACGTGCCGGCCCACGTGCTTGCCGCGTTGCGCCGTACCCATGTGCCGGTGCCGCCGCGGCCCAGCAGCCCCGTGCCGGGGCGTTCGCTGACCGCCGGCCACATGCTGATCGAAGCACCGGCGGTAGTGCCCGCGCAGACCAATGACGACGTGGCGGACATCTTCGCGGCGTGGCCACGCCTGCACGCGGTCGCCGTGGTCGACGACGGCGTGCCCGTGGGCATCGTCAACCGCCGCACCTTTACCGAGCGCATGGCCCAGCCGTTTGCCCGCGAGCTGTTTGGCCGCAAGGCCTGTACGAGCCTGATGCACCCCGAGCCGGTGCTGTGCGACGAGGACATGTCCCTGCAGGGCATGGCCGACATCCTGCGTGGCGAAGACCAGCGCTACCTGAGCGACGGTTTCATCATCACCTCGCACGGCCGCTACCTCGGCCTGGGCACCGGTGAAGCCCTCGTGCGCCGGGTGACCGAGATTCGCGTGGAGGCGGCACGCTACGCCAATCCACTGACCTTCCTGCCCGGCAACCTGCCGGTCACCGAGCACCTGGCGCGGCTGCTGCAGGCGGCCCGTCCGTTTGCCGTGGCCTACTTCGACCTCGACAACTTCAAGCCCTTCAACGACCAGTACGGCTACTTCCGCGGCGACGAGATGATCCGCCTCCTCGCCAGCGTGCTCACCGGCGACCTGCGCCGGGACGCCGACTTCGTCGGGCATATCGGCGGTGACGACTTCATGGTCGTCTTCCAGGGCACGGACTGGCACGCCCGCTGCGACGCCATGCGCACGCGCTTCAATGGCATGGCCGGCAACCTGTTCGACGAAGCCGATCGCGTGCGCGGGGGTATCGACAGCGAAGATCGCCACGGCAACCGGCGCTTCTTCCCGATCACCACCGTGGCCGTCGGCGTCGCCTGCTTCGATGACACCTTCCCGGATGATGCGGAGTCCGTGGCGAGCCTGGCCGCGGCGGCGAAGCGCGTGGCCAAGAACGCTGGCCTGGGGATACAGGCCGTCACGTGGCGGGACGACAATGACATCCTCGTGTCACGTGCTGGTCAAACGTCTGAAATAAACGATTAATCAAGCACTTAGTTCTAAAGTTGCCGAAAACGCGGCCGATGCAGGGGTGGCCCTCCCACCCCTGAGTTCCCCATGCGCCTTCCCCAAATCATCCTGCCGACGCTCACGCTTCGGGCCCGCCTGACGCTGCGTCTGGCCGGCACCATCGTGCTGCTGCTCGCCCTCTGGATCGTCGGCGGCCTGCAGTTGCGCCAGGCCAACGACCGCCTGCAGTCCGTGGTCGGCGAGACGCTGGCCCCCGTCGCCAACGTCGGCCGCATCCAGAACGACTACAACGACCTGATCGATGCGCTGGTGCACGCCACGCTGGCGCGGCTGCCCTCGGCGACGGACGACGCCGTCACCGCCATCGGCGCGAACCGCCACGACATCGACAAGCAGTGGAAGGAACTGGAAGCCAGCGGCCTCGGCCAGCAGCAGAAGAAACTGGTGACGCTGGCGGCCGAACACCGCAAGGCGGCCGACGCGGCCGTGGACGGCGTGATCGAACTGCTCAAGGCCGAGCAATACGAGATCGCTCCGTTGCAGCTCTCCAACGATGTGCAGTCCGCCGTTGGCCCGCTGAAGAGCGACTTCTCCAACCTCTTCCAGCTCGCGCTCGCCGGCGGCAAGGCCGAGGCCGAAGCGCAGCAGGCGGACGTCCGCCACGGCGCGGTGCTCTCCTCCATCCTCCTCGCACTCGCCCTGCTCGTCGCCAGCGTCGTGGATATCGCGATCATCCGCTCGTTGCATCGTCGCCTGCGCCAGGCCACGAACGTGGCGGCCGGCATCGCCGGTGGCGCGCTGGGTTCGCGCATCGACATTGGCCGTGAGGATGAAATCGGCCAGCTGCTTTCCTCGCTCGCGGCCATGGACACGCAGCTGGGCAACGTCGTCGTGCAGGTACGCGATCGCGCCGACCATGTCGCGCTGGCGGCCAACGGCATCGCCGGCGGCAACGACGCGCTCAGCGAACGCACCCGCACCCAGGCCGAGCATCTCGAGCAGACCTCGCAGGCGATGCGCGTGATGGCCGATGCGGTGCACGGCGGACTCGGCCACGCCACGGCCGCGAATCGCGCCGTGGTGGAGGCGCGTGCGATGACCGACGAAGGCCACAGCGTGGCGATGGAAGCGATCGATAACATGCGCGCCATCCAGGACAGCAGCGGGCGCATGGGCGAGGTGCTCGACCTGGTGGACCAGGTGGCCTTCCAGACCAACCTGCTTGCGCTCAACGCTGCCGTGGAAGCGGCGCGCGCCGGCGAGCACGGCCGCGGCTTCGCCGTGGTGGCGCACGAGGTACGCGAGCTTGCCCGTCGATGTGCCACCGCCGCGCGCGAGATCCGCGGCCTCATCGCCACCAGCGACGACGCGGTGCAGGCCGGCGTGCAGTCGGTGGACCGCGCGGTCGCCGTGCTCGAAGGCATCGGCGGACGCGTCGGCACGCTGGCCACGCTGGTCGGCGATGTCATGGCGGCGACGCAGGGCCAGGCCAGCGGCATCGAGCGCGTCAACGGCGCCATCGTCGTGATCGATGAAACCACCCGTGAAAACGCCGCACTCGTCCAGCATGCCGCGGCCGCTAGCCGCGCCATGCGTGAGAGTGCCGAGATCCTTCGCGGCGAAGTGGCTTACTTCACCCTCGAAGACGCCTGACGCGTCATCGCACGGCGCTGCTGCGCTGGTAGCGCAGCAGCGCCATCACCGCACCGCGATCGCGCGGCGCGGCTTCGCTAAACCATCGCGCCAGCAGACGCGCTTCTTCGTTGTCGTTGTTGTCGCCTTCGACTTCACCGACCAGGAAACCGATCGATACGCCGAAGTACGCTGACAGCGCGCGAAGTGCTGAAAATGACGGATTCGCGCTAGTTCCGCGTTCCAACTGGTGGACGTGGGATTTCGACATGCCGAGCGCGTCGGCGATTTCCTGCAGCGATTTTCCATGGGCCTTCCGCAGCTGGCGAATACGTGCCGCCAGTGCATTGGCCGTCGCGGTCTCTCCCTCCGCGACGTACGAAAAATTCCTATCCTGGTCACTGCCACTGTTGCCCCTGACCATGGGTCTAGCCTCTCTTTTATCCGCGGCAAGCGCATGAAATCATGCCGCGCCGGCGCTTTCGCACCTGGGTAAATCCGCCCTGTAACGGCGCCATGGCGCCATTTGCCCGTCGAAAACCCGCTGTAAAGCGGGGCTCGCCTGGCTCTTTTGTCGCAGCCGCGGGCGCGTCTGTCAAATGGACGTCCGTTTGCCGGTAGCGCCATTCCGTACTGCGGGAACGTACGAATCCGTCGGCTGTGAACGGACACGTTCGCAAGAACATGAAAAAAATGTTGACGGTCTATTACTGCCACGGATACAAATCCAACCCTGCGATGTGACAGGCGTCACCGTTTGCCCATCGCTTCGTCGACAGCACCCTGAGGGAGGGGGCTGCCGTCGCATTTCCAAGCGCGGCCTGTTGCCGCGCCCCTTTTCTGGGGAAAACTTGCATGTTCTCATCGCTTCGGTCGCGTAACGCGTCCGTTATTAGCCGGTCTTTGCTCCACGTCGCCGTTGCCACGGCGCTCGCCCTGCCTTCGGCCGCCGTCTTCGCGCAGGCCACCTCGGGCACCATCTTCGGTTCGGCCCCGGCTGCCGCGGGTGAAAGCATCCGCATCGAGAGCGCCTCCGGCCAGACGCGCACCGTCGACGTCGACGCCAGCGGCCGCTACACCATCCCGCAGGTACAGAACGGCACGTACAAGGTGTCGCTGCTGAAGGACGGCGCGGTCATCGACTCGCGCGACAACATCAGCGTCGTCGTCGGCCGCGGCTCGGAGGTCTCGTTCGCCGGTGCCGCCGGCGCCGCGCAGGCGCAGGACCTGCAGAGCGTCACCGTCTCGGCCAACACGCTGCCCGCCATCGACGTCTCGAGCGTCGACGCCCGCACCGTCGTGACCTCGCAGGAACTGGCCAAGTACCCGCTGGGCCGCACGGCCGAAGCCATCGCACTGCTGGCGCCGGGCGTCGTCCCGGGCAGCTCGTACTTCCAGGGCCCGACCCGTAACGCGCTGGCCTCGTTCAGCGGTTCGTCGGTCACCGAGAACGCGTACTACATCAACGGTTTCAACACCACGGATCCGGTCAGCGGCTTCGGCGGCATCACGCTGCCGTACAACGTCATCGACCAGCAGGAAGTGCTGACCGGTGGCTACAGCGCCGCTTACGGCCGTTCCGACGGCGGCGTCATCAGCCAGATCGGCAAGCGCGGTTCGAACGAGTGGCACTTCGGTGCCCAGGTGCTGTGGACCCCGCGCTCGCTCAAGGGTGACCAGAAGAACACCGATTACACGCAGGGCCCGAACGCCGGCAAGATCTACCGCCAGTACGACGACAACAAGTCCTGGGTTGCGACCACCAGCGCCTACGTGTCCGGCCCGCTGATCAAGGACAAGCTGTTCTTCTTCCTCGCCGGTGAATACGAGAAGACCGAAGGCAACAGCGTCGGCGCCGTCACCCTGCCGTACAACACCAGGTACAGCTACCGCGACCCGCGTTACTACGGCAAGCTGGACTGGAACATCACCGACAACCACCACCTTGAAGCGACGTTCGCGTCGAGCAAGGACCAGTACGCCGGTAACCTGTACGACTTCGACTACTCGACCCGCCAGACCGGTGCGTACAACAGCGGCGACACCTCGCTGAAGAACTCCGGCGACCTCGGCGTGCTGAAGTACACCGGCTACATCACCGACGACCTCACCATCAGCGCGATGTGGGGCAAGCTGCGCTCGACGTACTTCTCGCAGATCCCGGGTTACGACCCGACCCTGCCGTACATCTCCGGCCGCGACCAGCAGAACCCGGCCATCGGCACGAACCTGGGCAACACCCAGACCGTCGCCACGTTCACCGATCCGCGCCACACCTCGCGCAACACCAACCTGCGCTTCGACGTGTCGTACCACATCGGCGACCACCTGATCACGGCCGGTATCGATAACCAGACCGTGCGCGACCTCAACGACGGTGACACCACGTCGGGTCCGGGTTACGAGTGGATCTACCAGCACCTCGATCCGGCGACGCCGATCCTGGACAACGGCACGGCCTTCGTCGACGCCCCGGGCAACTACGCCAATGGCGGCCAGGGCTACATCGTCGGCAAGCAGATCTACCAGACCGCCGCATCGGTGAAGGTCACCCAGCGCGCGCAGTACATCGAAGACGCGTGGCAGGTGGACGACCGCTGGCTGGTGAAGATCGGCCTGCGCAACGACCAGTTCACCAACTACAACCCGGATGGCATCGCCTACCTGAAGCTCACCAGCCCGCAGTGGGCACCGCGCCTGGGCGTCAGCTGGGACGTGAACGGTGACTCCTCGATGAAGGTGTTCGCCAACCTCGGCCGCTACTACCTCGCGCTTCCGGCGAGCGTGGCGCTGCGTTCGGCCGGTTCCTCGCTGTACACAACCGACTACTTCACGTACTCGGGCATTGACAGCCAGGGCGTCCCGCAGGGCCTGACCCATATCGACAGCTCCACGGGTGGTCCGGTCTCGGGCAACGCCGAATATGGCCAGCCGCGCGATCCGAAGACCGCCGCGTCGTCGAACCTGAAGTCGGAGTTCCAGGACGAGGCTATCCTCGGCTTCCAGACCGAGCTGACCCCGGAGTGGAATGCCGGTGCGAAGCTCACCTGGCGCAAGCTGCGTAACGCCATCGACGACGTCGCCGACGCGGGCACCATCCTCGCCAAGGCCGAGTCGCTCGGCTACGACGTGGATCCGGCCAACGTGCAGGGCGGCTACCTGTTCAACCCGGGTCGCTCGAACACGTTCAAGATCTCGGACGGCAACGGGGGTTACTACGACGTCCCGGTGTCCAACGCCGACTTCGGCTTCCAGAAGCTCAAGCGCAAGTACTACGGCATCGACCTGACCCTCGAGCATCCGTTCGATGGCAAGTGGCAGGCGAAGGCCATCTACACCTTCAGCCGCAGCTACGGTAACTCCGAAGGCCAGGTGAAGTCGGACATCGGCCAGGAGGACATCTCGGCCACGCAGGACTGGGACTTCGCCTCGCTGATGAGCTACGCCAACGGCGCGCAGTCGAACGACCAGAAGCACGTGCTGAAGCTGTACGGCTCGTACCAGTTCAACCCGGAGTGGATGGTCGGTGCGGTGATCAGCCTTGCCTCGGGCAAGCCGCGCACCTGCCTCGGCTACTACGGTGAAGGCGAGACCGCACCGGCTTACCCGGGCCCGTACTACCACTGGTGCGGCGGCCAGCCGTCGCCTCCGGGCACGTACCGTTACCCGTGGCAGAAGAACGTCAGCCTGAACGCGGAATACCGTCCGTCGTTCGCGGATCACAAGCTGGCCTTCAACGTCATGGTCTACAACGTGTTCAACCAGCGCGCCGTGACCACGGCCTACCCGTACTACGGCAGCTCGGCCGCCCCGCTGTCGCGTTACGACAGCGCGACGTACCGCACCACGCCGCGTTATGTTCGCTTCGGCATGACCTACGACTTCTAAGGTCAGCCGGTGACACCGGTCGGCCGGCCATGGATGGCTGGCCGCCCACAAGTCCGGAAGGAAGAGTGGAGCGCCTAGAACACCGCCACTTCCGGCGGCGAAACATCACTATCCCATTCGCTGAATCTCCCCATGACCCGCGCGCCAGCGCGGGTTTTTTTATGGGCGGCGTCCGGCTCAGTAGTCCAGCTTGGGATACCAGTCCGGCCGGCGGCCTTCCGGCGTGGAATCGAGCACCGTCCACAAGGGCATCAGGTCGGGTGCGCCGCGCGGGTCCTGGCCGGGGTCGGAGGTATCGAAGTTCATCTCGCCCGCCCAGAAGTGCCGCGTGCTGCCGTCGCGGCGCGTGAACACATTGAACGCCGGGATATCGTTGTCCTGGTCCAGCGCGTAGTAGTCACGGCTGAAGTTGCCGTTGGTGTCGGTGAAGAAGCGCAGGTGCTGCCATCCGCGTTCGCGCGCGAAGGCCTGCATGCGCTCCACGGGCGATCGCGAGATGACGGCGAGCGCCACGTTCTGTTCGATATCCCGCGCTTCGCCATCCCACGACGCCAGCAGCGACGTGCACATGGGGCAGGGCCGTTCGCGTTGCGGGCCAAACATCCAGCTGTAGGTCACCAGCGTCTGCTTGTCGCCGAACAGGCCGTTGAAGTCGAGCGGGCCGTCGGCGCCGATGAAGCGGTAATCGCCTGTGACGAGGCCACCGGGTGGCAGGGCGCGGCGCTGTTCGGCTACGCGTTCGATCTGCCGGCGCAGTTCGATTTCCTCGGCGAGCAGGGCGGTGCGTGCGGTGCGGTATTCGGCGCTTTCGTTGGGCATGCGCATGGGGCTGCGCGCGGCGAGTTCGGCGGCGGAAACAAGCGGTTGTGCACTCATGGTCAGGGTCTCCGGATTAGTCGCGGTCGGGTGCGCCGAGGGGGAAGAGGGCGCGATAGGTGCGGGCTTCATCGACGGCGCGCGCAAATGACGGGCGCTCGAGCAAACGCCGCCGGTACGCGTGGACACGGGTGAGGGCGGGATCGATGGGGTGGGTCCAGTCCGCATAGAACAGGGAGGGCGCCGCACCACAGTCAGCCAGGCTGAAGGTGTCGTCCACCGCCCAGGTGCGGCCGTCCATGTAGCGGTCCAGCCAGGCGTAGGCGTTCTCGAGCAGGCAACGGGCCTGTGCCACGCCGTAGGGGTCGTGCTGGTGGGCCGGGCGCAGGGCGTTGCCGACGATGGCCTGCAGGGGTGCGGAGATGTAGTTGTCGAAGAAGCGGTCGAGGTGGCGCACCTCCAGGGCCGCCTTTGGCGCGTCCGGCAGCATGCGCACCGGCCCGGGGTGGTACAGATGCAGGTACTCGATGATGATGCTGGCCTCGGTGACCACCCGCTCGCCGTCGACCAGCACCGGGAACCGCTTTAGCGGCCAAAGATCGGCGAACTCCGCGTAAATCTCCGGATGGTCCGGCGAGAGCATCTGCCAGTCGAACGCGATGCCGTTTTCGTACAGGGCGATCAGCGCCTTCTGGCAGTACGACGAGAACGGGTGGGCGTAGAGCTTCAGCGTCACGGGCGGTTCCTCGCTTCAACGGCGGCTTCTACTCCTCGTCGAACGGGGCCGGGCGTTTTCGACTAACCGCCTTGGTATGCTCGGCACGACAAGGAGAGGCCATGAAAATAGCGATCGTGGGCTATGGAACGGCGGGGCAGGCCAGCGCCATCCTGCTCGGTGCCCAGGGGCACGAGGTTACCGTGTTCGAGAAGAGCCCGTCGCTGGGTCCGGTGGGTGCGGGTTTCCTGCTCCAGCCCACGGGGCTGGCGGTGCTGGACCGGCTGGGACTGGGCGAACAGGCCCTCGCCACCGGCCAGCGGATCGACGAGCTGCTCGGGCATACGCCGCGCGGCCGCGCCGTCATGGCCATGCGCTACGGCGACCGCCGCGAAGGCTGCTTTGGCCTGGGCATGACCCGTGGCGCCCTGTTTGAACTGCTGCGAGGCGCACACGCCGGCGCGGACCAGGTGCGCACCGGCGTGCACATCGTCTCGTACGATGCGGAGACCCACGTGCTGCACGACGACGCGGGCGGCAGCCATGGCCCCTTCGACCTCGTGGTCGCCGCCGACGGTGCGCATTCCGCGCTTCGTCCGCATTGCACGGGCAATGTCCGTCGCGCGTCGCTGTATCGGTGGGGCGCGGTGTGGTGCCTGCTTCGGATCGACGACTGGGCCACGCCCAACGTGCTTCGCCAGCGCTACGCCGGCACCCGGGCCATGATCGGCATGCTGCCCGTAGGCACGCGCCCCGGCCACGACGGACGCTGGGTCACCTTCTACTGGAGCCTGCCCGGCCACCAGGTCGACGCCTTCGACGACGCCGGCGTCGCGGCCATGAAGGCGACGGTGCATGGCATCTGGCCAGAGATCTCGCCGCATCTCGCCCACCTCCAGCAGGCCGGCCAGCTCAACCGCGCGCGCTACCGAGACGTGGTCCTGAAAGCCCCGCACCGCGGCCGCCTGGTGGTGATCGGCGACGCCGCGCACGCCATGAGCCCGCAGCTGGGGCAGGGCGTGAACATGGCCCTGCTCGACGCCGCGGCACTGGCCGACACACTGGCCGCCCACGCCACGCTCGACACCGCGCTGGAGGCCTACCGTCGGCAACGCCACGCGCACGTGCGCATCTACCAGCGCATGAGTCGCTGGCTGACGCCGCTGTTCCAGTCGGACTACACGGCGCTGGGCTGGTGCCGCGATGCCGTGTTTGGTCCGCTCGGCCGCGCCCCCGGTGCGCGCGGCGCGATGCTCAGCATCCTCACCGGGGAAGCGGGGCACCGGCCGACCATACCTTTGGTTGAGGGCGAGGCACCGGCCGATGGCATTACCCTCGACGCCAAACGCACCCAGGGAATTTCCGTATGACCCGTCTCCTCGCCGGCCTGGCCCTGTTCCTCGCGCTGGTCACGACAGCCGGCGCCGCCGTCCCCTCCTGGGGCGCGAAGCAATCCAGCCCGGCGGATACACCGCCCTCCGCGCTGAAGCCGGGCGAATGGATCTGGGGTGGTGCGCCGATGGCGCCGGGCCCGATGGCGGTGATCGTCAGCCTCACCGAGCAGAAGGCCTACGCGTACCGCAACGGGATCCTCGTTGGCGTGACCACGGTGAGCACCGGTAAGAAGGGCCACGAGACGCCGACCGGCGTGTTCACGATCCTGCAGAAGGACAAGGACCACAAGTCAAACGTCTACAACGCAGCGCCCATGCCCTATCAGCAGCGGCTGACCTGGGACGGCGTGGCACTGCACGCGGGCGGCCTGCCGGGATACCCGGAATCCCACGGCTGCGTGCACATGCCCACGGAGTTCGCGAAACTGCTGTTCGCCGCCACCAACATGGGCATGACCGTGGTCGTGGCCGAGGAAGGCACTGCGCCGGTGACCGTCGTGCATCCCAGCGCGGTGATCCCGATTGATCCGCGCAACGGTCGCGACCTGACGGTGGCGCCACTGATGAACGGCTCGATGTACAGCTGGAACCCGGACGCCTCGCCCACCGGCCCCATCTCCATGGTGCTGAGCGTGCCCGACCAGCGCGTCATCGTGCTCCGCAACGGCATCGAGATCGGCCGCGCGAAGGTCGAAGTCACCAATCCCCTCGTCGGCACCCACGCCTACATCGTCTCCGCCGGCTACATGGCCTCGGCGACACGCGAAGGCCTGCGCATGCCGAACTGGATCACCATCGGCATCCCCGGCCACGGCGACGAAGCCGGGAAGGTCGTCGACGAAGCGCTCGTCGATCGCGTGGCGGTACCGCGCGAGTTCATGGAGAAGATCCTCCCCGAGCTGAAGCCCGGCGATGTCCTCCTCGCCACCGACGAACGCATCCTCCCGTCAACCACCGGCCCGAAGCTCCAGGTCATCGACTCCAACCCGCCAGAGCATGCCCCGTAGGAGCTCACCCTGTGAGCGACATCTTTCGCCTCAATTCGGCAAAGGCAACGACATCGGATTGGCCTTGATGCTCGCACTCAACCCAGGAAACGGATCCACCCCCGTCTCATCCGTAATCGCATCAATCGACACCACCGTGCACACCGGCGCATCCACGTTCGTGCAACGCCACGCCGCCGCGCCACCCTCGGCCGGATCGTAAATCGCCTTCCAGGTGTAGTTCGGCACGATCACCGCATTCGCGCCGATGGTGTCCGGCGTCGGCCCGTCAAACCCCGGGCTGGTGACGACGAAGATCTCGCCATCGTCCAGCACCATGGTGCGCAGGCTGGTTTCGATGCGCTCCCACTTGCCCGTATTCAGGGTGTGGTTCTGCGGGACCATGTTCGCGAGCGAGAAACTGTCGCGCTGCGCCGTGGCATTGGGCTCGTCGCCGCTCGGCGTCATGTGGCCACGGTCGTAGCCGCTGCCTTTGTAATCGGCGAGGGCGGAACGATCTTCGGCGGGAATGCCGGTTTCCGCGTGGAAGGCGTCCTTGCGCGGCGTGTCCTGCGCATCTTCGATCTGCTGGGCCGTCAGGTGTTCCGCGGACCACAACGGGCCCTTGGTCACGCCCGATGCGATCAGCGAATACGCGTTGAAGCAGAGGGTCGTGGTGCGCTCAGCGAGCGAGCTGTCGACCAGGTCCGGTGCCTCGGACCCCTGGAACAGCTGCGGGCAGGACGATTCCGAGGCGTGTGCCGCACCGGCAAGCACAAAGACAGCAACGGCGCAGAAGGCGCGCGCATGGCGTTTGAACATGGTTGGTGTTCCCCAAAGAAATGACACGGAAGTCCCCTGTTCGCGAGCCCGGTCATTCTTGCCATGTTGCGTGACACCTGCGGTGCACGATGTCGCCGGTAAATGCGACCACGTTCACGCTTTTGCGCTTATCAATCGTTCGTTCAGCGATTGAAGCCGTTTTCGCCTATCGCTTCGGCCAGGTAATTCACGAATGACGCGATGCGCGCGGAGATCGCCGTGTTGCGGTAATACACTGCGTTGATCGGCTGACGATGTTCGACGTTCTGCTTGGGCAATACTTCGACCAATGTACCTGCGCGTCGATCTTCCCAGGTCATGAAATCCGACAGGCAAACGATACCGTTGCCACCGAGTGCCAGATGGCGCAACGTCTCGCCGCTCGACGTGGATATCGTGGGCTTGATATGCACCGGCTGGCGCTTCGCATCGAGCAGCGGCCACTCGTTCAGTGCATCGGGTTCAGTGAAACCGAGCAACGCATGGGCGTCGAGGTCCGCGACCTTGCGCGGCGTACCGTGCTTTTCCAGATACGCCGGGCTGGCAAGCAGCCGGATGCGGCTACTACCGATGGCCTTGGCATGCAGCGTCGAATCCTTCAACCGACCGATGCGCAATGCGACATCAGTGCGCCGTTCCAGCAGGTCGATATAGCCCTCGCTGGTATGCAATTCGAGTTCCACATCCGGAAAGCGCTCGCGATAGCCCGCCACCAGCGGTGCCACGACGTGCAGCATGAACGGCGTCGCCGCATCCACCCGCAGCCGGCCCGCCGGCCGCGATCGCCGCGTCGCCATCGCTTCCTCGGCCCCTTCCACGGCAGCGATGATGTCCCGCGCCCGTTCAAGGAACGCCTCACCCTCGTCGGTCAGCTCAATCCGCCGCGTCGTCCGCCGGATCAACGTCGTCTGCAGCTTCTGCTCCAGCCGCCCCAGCGTCCGGCTCGCCGCCGACACCGTCTGGTCCAGTTGCTGCGCCGCACTGGTGATCGAGCCCGCATCGACCACGGCGATGAAGTTCTGGATTTCGTCGAGGGTGATATTCATCGTTGCGTTCGCGGTAAGTATTACCTGCTTATACGCGGCTTTACGATCAAAGGTAAGCTTTACAATGAGCCGACATCCTCACCAGTGAGATGGGCGGCACGCTGGCCGTCGCGCCGTCTGAACGCGGGACGGCAATTGCGCTGCTGCGAGTTCCTCTTGGGAAATGGATTCGCGCACCCAGTCGGCATGCGCGGCCAAGGTCGCACTCGGGCGGCGACCGCTCTTTGTTCCGCCTAGCGGACCGCCAAGGGGTAGGATCACCCCGACCCGTACGTCGGTGTCGTCCCTTATGGTCCGTAACGCCGGGACCATGTCGCTATCGTTAGAGACGAGGACGACTTGATCCACCAAGGCCGCCCTCGCGTCCCTGTACATCGTGACGGCCAACGAGACGTCAGTCTCCTTCTCCTCGATGCGCCAGATCTTCACCCGGTCACCGATGTTTGGCGGGGTCACGTGGCGTAGTGCCTGAGCGGACTCAACTGAAAATCGGCCTTCCGTGATTGCGATGCGGGGATTTTCCCGCAAAGCCCGGATGTACTCGGCCTGTGCATTAGTGGATGCCTGGCCTCGCCGGGACAATGATCCTTTGATAGGTGACGTGAAGTACTTGACTCGGAGCAGTTCGCTCCCCGGCGCGGCGCCCGCGATCATTGTGGTGAGCAAGGCCTCAAGGTCGAGCCACTTGTACTGCGTCTTCTTCAGGCAGTTGAAATAGAGGTTGTGTCCATCCACGTAGGCAATCGTGCGCATGATTTCTCGTCCATGAAAAAGAAAACACCGGCCTGAGCCGGTGTTTCCGCCCCAAGCTTGATCGCAATGCTGCGCGCACAAGGGGATCGTCGTAAGGCGATTCTGCCGTCTCGGCAGTGGCGCAGCAATCGGTCAATGTCGACGCGCTACGTAGGCTATATCTGACCTCCGTCGGCGCCGGCTCGTCCGTAGGCTCCGCACAAATGAAAACACCGGCCGAAGCCGGTGTTTTCGCCCCAAGCCCGGTCGCAATGCTGCGCGCACAAGGGGATCGTAGTGGGGGTATTTTGGCCTGGCTTGCGAGCTTCGACAATCAGCGGACTTCGACTGGATGCGTAGGCGAAATCTGACCTCATCCGTCACCACGGTTCAGTACGCCAGCCCTCGGCACTGGCCCAGTAGCGGTGCGTGAGCCCCAGCGCATCGAGAAATGCGACGTCGTGCGACACGACGATCAACGCACCGGTGTATTCCCGAAGCATCGCTTCCACAGCTTGCACAGACGGCAGGTCCAGGTGATTGGTGGGCTCGTCGAGCAAGAGTAGTCGGGCAGGTGGCGTGGCGAGGATGGCCAGGGCGAGGGCGGCTTTGAGGCGTTCGCCGCCACTGAGGTGGGCGGATGGGGTGGTGACCGTCGCGGTATCCAGGCCGAGCAGGGCGAGTCGGGTGCGCAGTTCGCCTTCGCGCAGGCCGGGTGCGGCGTTGGCGAGTTGTTCGAGTACGGTTTGCGTCGGGTTGAGCTGGTCGAGGCGCTGGTCGAGGCGGGCGAACGGGACGAACACCTCGACGTTGCCTGCTGCCGGTGCTATTTCGCCGGCGAGGACTTTAAGCAGGGTCGACTTGCCGCTTCCGTTCGGGCCGGTGATGCCGATGCGCTGGGCGCCGTAAACCGTAAGGTCGACCGCGCGAAGTGCTTCCGGCCCCCACGGAAGGGTGACCTGGCCCAGCCGTGCGACGCGGCCTTGTGATGCCGGGCCGTCGGGCGCGCGCAGGACGACCGTGGTATCCCGCATGACGGCCGACGCCGCTTCACCCACCCGTTCGTTGAGCTGCGCCCGCGTACTCGCCTGCTGCTCGCGAAGCTTGCCGCTGGTGACTTCACTGCGTTCCTTGCGTCGGCCGAGAAGAATGGGCGGCAAGTTCGCTGTTTTTCCTGCACGATCACCGCGGGCACTGCGTCGTGCGTGGTTTTCGTTCTGCTCGCGTAGCGCCTGTTCCCCACGTCGGCGCTCGGCCCGCGCGCTGTCGAGTTCGCGTTGCGTGGCCTCGCGCTCATGCGCCTTCTGTTCGGCGTAAAAAGCGTATCCGCCACCGTACGAACGCAGGCCACGCTCACTCAGTTCCAGCGTCCGCGTCATCGTATCGAGCAAGGCGCGATCGTGGCTGATGACCAGCAGGCCGCCGCGCCATGTGGCCAGCCACGCCATCAGTGCCGCGCGGTTGTCGGCATCGAGATGGTTGGTGGGCTCGTCGAGGATCAGGTAGCCCGCATCTGCCAGGCGTGCGCCAAGGAGGGCCACGCGCATGGCTTCACCGCCGCTGAGGCGTGTCGCTGGTATATCCGCCGTGAGATGGGCCAGGCCGGCATCGGTAAGCGCATCGGTAAGCCGGGCGCGCATGTCCCAGCGTGTGCCGACGGCATCGAAATCAGCCGCATCGACGCTACCCTGTTCAATCCGGGACAGCGCCGCCAGTACATGATCCACGCCCGCCAGCGAAGCGACCGTACCGTCGCCGGCACCCACCTGCTGCGCAAGGTAGTGCACGTTCACGCTGCGCTGGCAGCGCCCGGACGACGGAAGCAACGCACCGGCAAGCAACTGGCCAAGCACGGACTTGCCCACGCCGTTACCGCCGGCAAGCCCGGTGGGTCTGTCGTCGAGGGTTTCAAAAAGATCGCGGAAGAGAACCCTGCCATCGGGCAGGACGAACGAGACGCTTTCCAGCGTCAGTAAAGATGCAGTCATGGATGTCACCTGGCATGCCGGGCACTCCCCGCGAAAACGGGGCGGGAGGAGGGCGGACCGTCAAAAGGACGGTGGCATTACTGGCGCATCGGACGCATACCTTTGCAGGAGGGCAGGTGGGCGCATTCTAGCGCGCCCACCTGAACCGGGCGATCAGGCGCGGCTGATCGAGGCGCCACCGTCCACGAGCGAGGCGGTGCCGGTGACGAACGACGCATCGTCCGAGGCCAGGAACAGCACGGCGCGGGCCAGTTCATCGGGCGAGGCCACGCGACGCAGGGCATGCAGCTTGTACATATATTCCTGCGACTCGGGCGTGCTGTTCATCTCCAGGTACATGTCGGTCTCCACTGCGCCCGGGAGCACCGCGTTCACGCGGATGTTGTCCGGGCCGTATTCAGCAGCGAGTGCCTGGGTGAGGCCGACCACGCCGGCCTTGCTCGCGGCGTAGGCCGCCGTGCCCGGGAAGGCAAACGAATAGCCGACGAAGGTGGAGGTGAAAATCACCGAGCCGCCGCCGTTCTTCAGCATCTGCGCCACCTGGTGCTTGGCGCCGAGGAACGAGCCGGTCAGGTTGATATCGATCGCCTGGGCCCAGCCTTCTTCGCTGACCTCCGTGCTCGGGCCGGTCTGGCCGAGGGTACCGGCGTTGTTGAAGGCGATATCGAGGCGGCCGTAACGGGCGACGGCGAGGTCGACCAGCGCTTTCGCATACGCCTCGTCGCGGACATCACCGGCAAGGGCGACGGCGTGACCGCCCGCGGCTTCAATTTCGGCAACCAGCGACTGCAGTTCGGCGTCGCGGCGAGCGCCGACGACCACCTGCGCACCTTCGGCGGCAAAGAGCTTCGCGGTGGCGCGGCCGATACCTGAGCTGGCACCGGTGACGATGGCGACCTTGTGGGCAAGACGGGACATGGTGGCACTCCGGGTGGTTTTGGGATGCGCACAGGTTGCGCCGGGCGGGGGCGGATGACGTTCCACGCCACGCGCCGGGAATGTTCGATGGCGTCGAACATGACGACGGGCATGCAGCAAAAGGCGCATCCTTGGGACTTCCTCCCCACGGACGACTCCCATGCGCGCCATCGACTTCAGTGACTTCGGCGAGCCTTCGGTGCTGCAGCTGGCGGAACTGCCCGACCCCGTGGTCCGGCCCCACGACCTGCTGGTGCGCGTGCATGCCGCCGGCGTGAACCGTGCCGATGTGCTGCACCGCGTGGGCCACTACGGCCGCTCGGACTTCGGCGATTCCACCCTGATGGGCCTGGAGATCGCCGGCGTGGTGGTGGCGATGGGCAGCGACGTCCGCACCTGGAACCTCGGTGACCGCGTGATGGGCATTGTCGGTGGTGGCGGTTATGCCGAGCTGGCACGCATCGATTACCGCATGGCGCTGCCGATCCCCTCCGGCGTGGAGTACGTGGAGGCCGCCGCGATCCCCGAGGTGTTTGTTACCGCGCACGAGGCGCTGGTGCACCTGGGCCGGCTGGGCGCGGGCGAGACGGTGCTGATCCACGCAGCCGCGAGCGGGGTGGGCTCGGCGGCCGTGCAGCTGGCCAAGGCCTGTGGTGCGCGCGTGTTCGCCACGGCACGCGGCAGCAAGCTGGATCGCGTGCGCGAACTCGGTGCGGATGTCGGCATCGATTACACCTCCACGGATTTCGCCCAGGCGATCCAGGAAGCCACCGACGGCCACGGCGTGGACCTGATCGTGGACTTCGTCGGCGGCACGTATTTCGAGCGCAACCTGGCCTCACTGGATTTCGGCGGGCGGCTCGTCCAGGTCGGGATGCTGGGCGGCGGCGACATGCCCGTGATCGACCTGCAGCGGCTGTTGTATCGCCACCTGCATATCTTCGGCACGGTGATGAAGTCGCGTCCGCAGGCGGAGAAGCAGGCCATGACCAAGCGCTTCCGCGACACCTGGCTGGATCACTTCAGCAGTGGCCTGCTGCTGCCGGTGGTGGATAGCGTGTTTCCGCTGGCGCAGGCCGCCGACGCGCACCGGCGGATGGAGAGCAACGAGAGCGTCGGGAAGATCGTCCTGCGCCCCTAGTTCCTACACGAGCGGCCCGTCGTCACGCGGCGCGTCATCGTCAAGCAGCGCGGCCAGGCGCACCAGGCTCGCCTTCAGTCGCGCGCGATCACGCACGCCACCCAGTGAAATGCGGATCGCCTCCACCGCCGGCGTATTCGCGGCAAAGGCCGTCGAGGGCGTCACCGCCAGGCCTTCCATGCGTGCCGACGTGGCCAGCGCCTGCGCTGTCCAGCGCGCGGGCAGCGGCAGCCACACGTGGATGCCCTCGCCCGGCTGCGTCGGGTCGAGCGGCAACGTGTTCACCGCGATGCGCCGCCGCTCCGCCGCTTCGCCGCGCACGCCCTCGACGATGCGCGCGGCCGTGCCGTCGTGGATCCATTGCGTGGCCAGCGAGGTCATCACCGGCGTGGACATCAGCGCCAGCGAGCGCAGGCAGGCAAGGAAACGCGCGCGCGTCTCGCGGTCGGGGGCCACGACGTACGCCGTGCGCAATCCGGGTGTCAGGGCCTTCGACAGCGTGGAGACGTAGTACGCGCGCTCGGGCAGGCGCGCAGCGAGCGGGGCAGGCGCGCGTGCGGCAAGCAACCAGTACGGGTCGTCCTCGATCAGCGTCAGGCCCAGCCGGCGCATCACGGTGACGAGCGCGTCGCGACGCACCTCGCCCATCGTGGTTGCCGTGGGATTGCGCAGCGTCGGATTGAGATACACCACGCGCACGCCGAGGGCCGCGGCCTCTTCGAGCGCTTCGGGCAGCATGCCCTTCGCATCGGCGGCGATGGGCCATACGCGACGGCCCAGCTGTTGCGTCGCCGCCAGCACGCCGGGGTAAACGAGCGGCTCGCAGGCGATGGCGTCGCCCGGTTCCGTCAGCGTGAGCAGCAACGCGGACAAGGCCACCTGCGCGCCGGGTGAGATGACGATGCGCTCCGGGTCCACCTTGCCCAGTGGCGTGGCGAGCCACGCGGCGCCGGCCTTGCGATCCGCCTGGGTACCGCCGCCGGGGTGGTAGCTCATCAGCGCGTGGGTATCGGTATGGGTAAGCACCTGCTCGAAGCCATGCTGGAGCAGTTCGCGCAGGTCCACGCCCAGGGGTGGCGGCGGCAGGTTCATGCCCAGGTCGAGCATCTCCGACGTCTCGAAGCGCGGGGCCGAGACAAACGAGCCCATGGCGCCACGGGCGTGCAGGAGGTTGCGCTCCCGGGCTTCCGCGTAGGCACGGGTAATGGTCGTGAGGTCGACGCCCAGGGTGCGGGCCAGTTCGCGCTGCGGTGGCAGGCGATCGCCCGAGCGCAGCCGGCCCTCGGCGATGGCCTTCTCCATGAAGCGGACGATCTTCAGGTAGCGCGGGCCCGCTTCGTCCAGGGCCTCCCGCCACTCGGCGTCTTGTATGGACATGGCCATGCCACCTTGTCGTCGATGTATGGATTTCCCTGAGGCCTAGTATGCGCCTGGGCTTCGGGAATATCCCTACATGGTCAACCGGCGATCGCGAGGTCGATGGCGTGCGCGAGCTTGGCCCGGTCGAACGGCTTGTCCAGCCGCAGCATGCCGGGGAACGCGTCCATGGCCAGGTCCGCGTAGCCCGTGGCCAGCACGATCGGCAGGCCGGGACGTGCCCCGCGGGCGACCAGGGCCACGTCGGCGCCGGTGATCTTCGGCATGGCGTAGTCGGTGAGCAGCACGTCGTAGCGGTCCGTGCCGCGTAGCAGGTCGATGGCGCGGTCGCCGGAGGAGGCGGCCGTCACTACGTGGCCCATGTCTTCAAGCAGAGCTTTCAGGGTCGACAGCACCAGCACGTCGTCGTCGACGGCGAGCACGTGCAGCGCTTCGACGGGTGCGGTCATCGGCGACACGGCGATCAGCGGTTGCGGCGCATCGGCAAGGACCGGGCCCACGATGGGCAGCCAGATGTCCGCACGCGTGCCGACTGCCGGCTGGCTGCGCAACACCAGACGGCCACGCGACTGCGCGGCCAGGCCGTGCACCATGGAGAGGCCCAGGCCGGTGCCCTTGCCCACGCCCTTGGTGGTGAAGAACGGGTCCGTCGCGCGGGCCAGCGTGCGCTCATCCATGCCCGGGCCCTGGTCGATCACCGCGAGGCGGACGTAGCGGCCCTCCGGCAGGCCCGGCACGTCGGCGTGCGGGGCTTCCATCACATCCGCCTCGATGGCGATGCGGCCGCCTTCGTCGCCGTAGGCGTCACGCGCGTTGACCACGAGGTTGAGCAGGGCCAGTTCGAGCTGGTGCGGATCCACCAGCACGCGGTCCAGCCGGAAGGCGAAACGCGTGGCCAGCTGGAAGCGCGCCCCCAGCGTCCCGTCGATCAGTTCGGACATGCCGTAGACGAGGTCCACCAAATCCACGGCCTGCGGCTTGAGCTCCTGTTTGCGGGCGAAGGCCAGCATGCGCTGCGAGAGGTTCTTGCCGCGGGCCACGCCAGCCAGTGCCGCACCCATCAGGTTCTGCACGCGCTCGTCGGTGGGCAGGTAGCGGCCCAGCAGATCCAGCGAACTCTGGATGGCCATGAGGAGGTTGTTGAAGTCGTGGGCCATGCCGCCGGTGAGCTGGCCGATGGCTTCCATCTTCTGCGACTGGAACAGGGCCTCGCGGGCTTCTTCCAGCTGGGCGGCGGCGAGGCGCTGCTCGGTGACATCCCGCGTGACCTTGGCAAAACCGATGATCTGGCCGTCGTCGCCCAGGATGCGGTCGATGATCACGTGCGCCCAGAAGCGGGTGCCGTCCTTGCGCAGGCGCCAGCCCTCGGCCTCGACCCGGCCTTCCGTCGCGGCCAGGCGCAGGTTGCGCTCCGGCTCGTGGGCGGCGCGGTCTTCCTCGGTGTAGAAGGCGCGGTAGTGCTGGCCGATGATTTCGGCGGGCGTGTAGCCCTTGATGCGCTGGGCACCGGAATTCCAGCTGGAGACGACGCCCTCGGGGCTGATCATGTAAATGGCGTAGTCGGCCACGCCGTCGACGAGAAGGCGAAACTGGGTATCGCTCGAACCCGCTTCGATAGTTCCCTCACCCATCTCGATCCCCCACCCCGTAAAACGTCGTGCAGCATGGACTCGTGGCCGTCCTTCCGCCAGCCCCCGGTGGCGGGCATTCCCCAAAGTTAGTGCTGGGCGGGTTACGGGCGCGTGCAAGGCGGTGCCTCACATCCTCACAACGTGGCGTGGCCCATCGTGGGTACTCCCTGCTGAGGACACTGCCATGACCGACCATGTGTACAAGTCCGTGGAACTCACCGGTACCTCCCCCGACGGCATCGACGCGGCGATTCGCTGCGCCATCAGCCGCGCCTCGAAAACCATCCGCGACATCCGCTGGTTCAAGGTGCTGGAAACGCGTGGGTACGTGGAAGACGGCAAGGTGGCGCACTGGCAGGTGACGCTGTCGGTCGGCTTCACGCTCGAGGACTGAGCTAGCCCTCGCGGCTGGCGACCAGGACGCGCACGGCTTCCGTCGTTTCCGGCGTGCTCGGGTTGTAGACCATCAGGGTGAGGTCCGGGCGGCCTTCCACCGCGAAGGTCGAGAACTCCAGCTCGATCGGGCCGAGCACGGGGTGATGCAGTTTCTTCAGGCCATCGCCGTGGCTGGCGATGTCGTTGTTGCGCCACAGTGCCGCGAATTCCGGGCTGCTCAGAGAGAGTTCGTCCACCAGCTGGGTGATCTCGGCCGTGGCGCCCGCACGCGCGGCATCCGCACGGAACGACGCGACGACGAACTGCGCCACGCGCAGCCAGTCGTCTTGCGCCGCGCGCACGCGCTGGTCGGAAAACATCATGCGCAGGATGTTCCGCTTCTCGCGCGGCAGCTTCGAGTAGTCGGTGAGCAACGCCGCGGCCGGGCGGTTCCATGCCACCACGTCCCACGTCGCCGTGCGCAGGATCGCCGGGCTGGTGGGCATCGCGTCGAGCACGCGCTGCAGGCGCGGGCTGATGCTTTCCGGCTCGCGGTAGCGCAGCTCCGGCGGGTGGCCCAGCGCCAGGATGAACATGTGTTCGCGCTCGGGCTCGGTGAGCATCAACCCGGACGCGAGCCGGTTGAGTACCTCCGCCGAGGGCGCGCCGCCGCGGCCCTGTTCCAGCCACGTGTACCAGGTCGGGCTGATGTGGGCGCGTTGCGCCACTTCCTCACGACGCAGGCCCGGCGTTCGTCGGCGGCCGGCCGCGAAGCCAAACGTCGCCGGGTCGAGGCGCGCACGACGGTCGCGCAGGAAGCTTCCGAGGGGATTGCCGGTATCGGTAGGCATGGGGAGGCGGGTGATGCTTATAACAGGATAATGTCACTACTTTACCATGCTGACGTGCCTGCGCAGACTGGGCCTCACTCCTCCCACAGGTGAGTTCCCATGCGTATCTTCCTTACTGGCGCCACCGGCTTCATCGGTTCGCGCATCGTCCCCGAGCTGCTTGCCGCCGGCCACCAGGTGCTCGGGATGACCCGTTCCGATGCGGGTGCCGCGTGGCTCACCCGCCAGGGCGCCGAGGTCCATCGCGCGACGCTGGAAGACCTCGACAGTATCCGCGCCGGCGCCGCCAACGTGGATGCCGTGATCCACACCGCCTTCGACCACGATTTCGCCAACTTCGTCGCCAACTGCGAGAAAGACGCGCGTGTCATCGCTGCGCTGGGTGCCGTGCTGAAGGGTTCGTCGCGGCCGCTGCTGATCACCTCGGGCACGGGCATCGGCCAGGCCGGCCCGCACCTGCCGGCCACCGAGGACGTCACCAACTTCGCCCACCCGAACCCGCGCATCGCCTCGGAGAAGCAGGGCAATGCGCTGCTCGATGCAGGCGTGAACGTCGCCGTCGTGCGCCTGCCGCAGGTGCACGACACGAAGCGGCAGGGCCTGATCAGCCCGTTCATCGACATCTCCCGCGAGAAGGGCGTGGTCGGCTATGTCGGTGATGGCGGCAACCGTTGGCCGGCGGCGCACGTGGACGACGTGGCGCGCCTGTATCGCCTGGCCATCGCGCAGGCCGAGCCGGGTGCGCGCTATCACGCGGTGGACGAGGAAGGCGTGGCGGTACGCGATATCGCAGCCGTCGTCGCGGAAGGCCTCAACCTGCCGTTGAAGTCGCTGTCGGCCGAGGAAGCACCGGCGCATTTCGGCTGGCTGGGCATGTTCGCGGGGCTCGACCTCGTGGCATCGAGCAAGGTCACCCGTGCGCGCCTCGGCTGGACGCCCACCGGCCCGTCGTTGCTGGACGACCTGCGCCACATGGATTTCGCCGTCACCGCGTAAGCAGGCATGTCACTTCTGGTGAATGGCGGTAGCCGGCCCCGAGGCGTAGGTTGTTGCGACCACGTCGGGAGGGGCCTGGATGGCAGATCGGATATTCAGCGCGAGACGAGTTGCCTGCGGCGCATGCGCGCTGGGCGGATGGGTGTTAGCCGCCATGGCGAGCCCACCGCCCGCCGTGCAGGGTCCGGGGCTGGTGGTGACATCCCGGCCCTGCGACTTCGGTAATGCGCCACTCGCGCCCGGGCCCGCCTGCCTGCTGGCGCGCCAGGATATCGGCGCACTACCCAACGGGCCGGTGTATTGGCACATCGAGACGTTTCCCGACGAAGCCAGTGCGCTGCTGGCGAAGGAAGCCAGCGGCACGGTGGTCATGGATTTCGGGAAGGTCTGGCTGTTCACCATCGCGCCGAAAGACTGGACGGCCAAAGCCGGCACGCACGTCGCCACCATCGGCCCGCTTCCCGTGGCAAAGGCGGAGGACTTCAGCGCCGAGTACGTGCACTCCTTCTTCGCACCGGGCACGAGTGCACCGATACACAAGCATTCCGGTCCCGAAGCGTTCTACGCCATCGATGGCGATACGTGCCTTGAGATGCCCGGCGGTGCCCAAACCGGCCGTGGCCCGGGCAACACCGTCGTCATGCCGGGAGGCGAGCCGATGTTGCTGATGGCTATCGGCAAGGTACCGCGCCGCGCGTTCGCGCTGGTGCTGCACGACTCGACGCTGCCCGCGACGACACGGGTCAACGACTGGACACCTGCCGGTGTGTGCGCCGCGAAGCAAGCAGCCCCCTAGACCGAGGCGCTGGCGACCTGGCGTTGCCACCGTGACATCGCGGCAAGCGCCACGGCGTAGCACACCGCACCGGCATACCAGACGAAACCCGGGCAGCTGGCGCGGAAGGCGAAGTACGCCGCGCTGATGACGACCGGGCCGACGACGGTGACCAATCCGGTGACGCTGGCGAGCAAGCCTTGCAGGCGACCCTGGTGCGCTTCGTTGGTGGATGCGCTCATCATCGATTGCAGCAACGGCGAGGCGATGCCACCGACGCAGAACAGGGGCATCAGCGCGAAGGCCATCCAGCCCTGGAAGGCCATGGCGATCAGCACATACGCGGTGGCGTCGCTGAGCATGCTGACGATGGCCGCACGCCGTTCGCCGAGCCACGCGGCCAGAGGCCCCGCGACAAAGCCCTGCATCAACGCATGGAAGAAGCCGAAGCAGGCCAGCGATATGCCGACCATCGCCGGCGTCCACGCAAAGCGGTCCTCGCCGTAAAGCACCCACACCGTGCCGCCGACTTCGCCGACCAGGCACACGATGGCGAAGGCCACGAGGCACGGCGCCGTGCCCGGCAGCTGGCGTGCCCACAGGAGCGCAGACAGTGGATTGACGAGCAGGGGCGCGTTCTCCGCCGGCGCACGCACGTCATCCTTCGGCAGGGTGAGCGCGATCCACGCCGCATTTACCGCGGCAAGAACGCCCGCGGCGACGAACGGCATGCGCACATCCATGCCACCAAGCACGCCGCCCAGCAGCGGCCCGACGATGAAGCCAACGCCCATGCACGCACCGAGCTGGCCGAAGCGCCGCGAGCGCTCCTCCGCCGGCGTCGTGTCGGCGATAAACGCGGAGACCACCGGCGTGCTCGACCCGAACACACCCGCCAGCGCACGGGCGGCTAGCAGCCAGCCGTACGACGGGGCCACGGCCAGCGCCGCGTACGCGAGCGCCTGGCCCAGCAACGACACCAAGAGCACCGGCCGGCGCCCGAGGCGATCCGACAGCGCCCCCACGGCCGGTGCCAGCAGGAACTGCATCAGGGCATAGATGCCGATGAACACGCCGAACCGCCAGCCAAGGTCGACGCCCAGCCCGACGTCGCCCAGCAGGGCCGGCATGACGGGCAGCGTAAGCGCCACGCCCATGGCATCAAGGGCGGCGGTGCAGAGGACGGCGGCGAGGACGGGCTTCATGCGCGGGTGAATCGTGGTAATTTATCGATGATAAGGCATAGTTTATAGGTGATAAATAGTGGCGCGCAAGGCAGGCACCCGGCTGGACCCGGCCCAGATCGTCGAGACGGCCCTTGATTTGCTCGACGAGGTGGGCCTCGACGGGCTATCCACCCGGCTGATCGCGGAGCGCATGGGGGTGAAGCAGCCGGCGTTGTACTGGCACTTCACCAATCGCCAGGCCTTGCTCGATGCGATGAACAACGGGCTGATGCGAAGCCGTGTCGAGCGTGAGCCTCGTGCGGGTGAAGCCTGGGATGCGTTCCTCCTGCGCAACACGCGCAGCTTCCGTGCCGCGCTGCTCAGCCGCCGCGACGGTGCGCGCGTCCACGCCGGCACACATGCCGACCCGGGTGACGTCGCGGTAGTGGAGCGACAACTCGCCTTGCTGGTGGGTGCCGGCTTCAGCGCGGGCACGGCGCTCGACGTGCTGGTGGCCTGCAGCCGCTACACGGTCGGTTGCGTGCTGGAGGAACAGGCGGAAGCGCAGCGCGTGGACGACAGCGCACTCGTCGAAGCCGCCGCACCGTTCCCGCTCACCGCGGAGGCCGTGTGCCACTATCACGCGCATGGCCACGACAACGCCTTCGAAGACGGCATGCAACTGCTGCTCGACGGCGCCCGCGCGCGGCTGGCGCGCTTGAGGTCGTAAGCGCTGGTGCTAGGGCTGGTGCTGCAGCACCTTGCCCGGCGCGTCGCCGGCCGAGTCGGTGATGACCAGGTAACGCCGCGCCGTTGAAGCGGGCGTATCGACCAGCTGGCGGATCGGGCCGGACGCATTGACGATAGCCGCGCCCGCCGGATTGCTCATGAAGCGGGCCAGCGGCTGGAGGTTGCCGCCGGTCGGGGCATCCGCCAGCGCCACGAAGTAAGGCTTCTTCGGTTCCAGCCCCGTCACGGCCGCCTGCAGCACCTGCACCAGGCCCTGGTCGAACAGGGTGACGTGCGTGCGCTCACCCGTGCCATCGCGGAGCACCAGTGAATAGGTGTTACCGGCGATACCCAGCTGGGCGAGCTTCGCGTCGGCGTCCGGACTGGCCGCGGCGCCGGATACAAACGCCAGTGCCTGCGGTGCCTGGCCGATGGGGATGGTGGCGATGACCTTGTTCGTGCCCGTATCGATCACGGCGAGCTTGTCGTCGTTCTCCAGGCCCACGTAGACGCGCGACCCATCGGAGGAAGGCCACACGCCGTGCGGCATCGCGCCGACAGGGATGGTGGCCACGGTGCTGTAGTCAGCGACGCGCAGCACCTTTACCTGGCTCAGGCCACCAATCGTGACGTAGGCATATGTCTTGCCCTTTACGTTGGCGAAGTTCACGTGATTCGCAATCGGGCCCATGTCCATCGTCTTCAGGACGGTGAAGGGCGGCAACGCGGAAAAAGCCACGAGCTTGCCGGTGTCCTTCTGCGTGAACCACACCTGCTTGCCATCGGGCGTCACCGCAATGTTCGGGCAGAACGGGCTTGGCTGCTTCACCTCACCGACCTGGGTGCGGCTGGCGACTTCAATGACCACCGTGATCGGATTGAACGAGGAGCAGATGTACGCGTACTTGCCGTCGGGGGAGAAGATCGTCATGCCCGGGCCGCCGGGAGTCTTTACCCGCGCGACTTCCTCATACGTCTTCGTATCCAGCACCGAGACATAGTCCTCGCCGCGCACCGTCACCCACACCGCCGTGCCGTCGGGTGTGAAGAAGGCTTCGTGTGGGGAGCGTCCGACATACGTGGTGTGCTTCACCGTATTGGTCGCGGTATCGACGAAGCTCACGCCATTGGAGCCGATCGACACGATGGCGAGAGTTTTGCCATCCGGCGAGAAGCCCATGCCGTGGGTAAGCACCTGGCCTTTGTAGAGCGGGGCAAAGTTCATCGGCTGCGGTTCGCCCAGCCGGATGACCCCAAGCAGCTTGTTGTCGACCGGGTCCGTGACCGACACCGTGTTGGAGAACTGCTCGGCCGCATAGACGCGGTCAGCGTGGGTGATCGGCTGATCCGGTTTGCCCCAGGGTGCCTGTTGCGCCATGGCGGTAGCGGGCAGCAGGACAAGAGCCAGGGCGAGTCGGGTGACGATGTTCACGGGGATTCCTTGCCGGCGTGTGCGCGCGGCGCGGTGGCGGTCGTGGGTGCGGGCGCGGAAGGCGGCAAGGGCTGGCCGAGGGCCAGGCGCATCGCCGCGATTTCCTGCTGCTGGTCGACGATGATTTCCTGGGCGATGCGCTTCAGGTGTTCATCGTGGCCGTACTTGAGTTCCGCCACGGCCATGTCGATGGCCCCCTGGTGGTGCGCCACCATCATCGCGACGAAGTCGTGGTCCACGTTACCCGTGGCCTTCACGTCCATGCCGGTCATCATGGTTTCCATGGCCCGGTCGGTGAGCGCATGGAAGCCGTCATCCGGCGTGGGCGGCGCCGAGCCCGAGACAGCCCCGGCAACAAGGCACGTCACCACGAACAAGCCGGCCGCGAGCTTCACGTCACGCATTCTCGAAACACCGCCATGCGGAGAAGAGTGCCGCATTCTCGGCACGGCGGTTAAGCCAATACTTGCGCCGGATGGGGTCGGATTGTCGAAACTTATCCTATTCCGTCGGCGGCGCCGGGCGTCGCGACTGCACCCGAGTGGCTCGCTCGCGTAGAGGCATAGCGGCGCCGCAGCGCGCGGTTCAACGGATCGCCGATCCACCGGGCGATAGCCCAGGCGAGCAGGGCGGAGAGCCCGAAGAACACGGCCAGCATGGGCAGCTTGCTTTCAACGGGCATATCGGCGCGCGGGATCAGGTCGACCGTGATGCCGAGCACCACGATGTGGAACAGATACAGCTCGTAGCTGTGCGACCCGAGCCATGCCAGCGGGCGGCCCAGCGTGCGGGCGATGGCGCCGGCTTCGAGTCCCGCTACTGCGATGAGGAACAGCGCCGTCGAGAGGCCGAGGAAGGTGGCGCCGAGCGCCTCGTTGCCACCGATGCCCTGCATGTAGATGCAGGCGATGCCGATGCAGGCGAACACGCCCAGCACCCGCCGGGCCATGTTCGACAGCCGAAGGTCGCGCGCCACCATGGCCGCCACGCAACCAAACGTCAGCATATCGACGCAGGCGAGATTCCCGTAGAGATAGAACAGCTCGTCATCGTTATGGATAAAGCGATAGACCGGCGCCACCACCACGCTCACTACGGCAAGGCCGATCAGCTGCCAACGCCGCCGCACGAACAGAAGCACCAGCGGGTACAGCAGATAGAACACCTCCTCCACCGACAGCGACCAGTAGATGTTCATCGCGTAGTTGAAGTAGCCCTTCGCCTCCATGAGGAGGTTGTGCCAGAACGTCAGCACCGAAAGGTTCGCGATGAAGAAATAACCGTTACCGAAATCCACGCCATCGGCGTGGTTGGAGAAGTGCGACATGCCCGCCAGCCCGAGGATTGTAATGACCACGAGGGCCAGCACCACCAGCGGGTAAAGGCGGAAGAAACGCAGCTTGTAGAAATGCCCGACGTCCACGCCGCCCAGCGAGCCATACCGCGCAACTATATTGTTCGTGATCAGGAAGCCCGAGATCACGAAGAAGATGGAGACGCCGTAATTGCCGTTGTAGAAAACGGTCCGCAGCGTATCCACCGAGAACCAGTCCCGCAGCGGGCTGGTCTGCAGCCGGTACGACAGGCAGTAATGCAGCAGCATCACCAACACGATGGCGACCCCGCGCATCATGTCGATATAGAGATTGCGACCCGGCGGAGGCTGGTCGGCACGGGACATGGCTGAAGGTCTCAGGCAAGGAAGAGGGCGCCGGCGATCATCGCATACCGGCCTCGTGCCGCACGCCTTTATGCGTTCTTTACGCCCGTGGCTCGTCGCGCATAACCCTTTTTACGGCCGTCGGCCGATCCTTTGCATGTCGCCATTACCCAGGTCCGTCCATGTCCATCCTCCTTGTCGTCGCCCCGATGCTCGCCAACCCCCTTCCGCCGGTGGCCAACAGCACGATGATGACCTTGTGGGACCGCGCGCAGGCCGAAGGCGAAGACCTCCTGTGGCGCCCTTGCGACGATATGGGCGACGTCATCCGCTGCCTCAGCTGCCAGGGTGACGCCGCGGCGGACCTCATCCTGCTGGACATCGATGCCGACGCCATCGCCGCCCCGGATATCGAGCCGCTGCGCCACGCGCTGAACGCGTGCAAGGTGCCCGTCATCGAAGTGCACGACGACAGCCGCGAAGGTGACCTGGCACGTATCGCGCCCGGCCACGCCTCGGTGGTGAGCATCACCGTCCCGGGCGATCGCAACGCCGGCTACGGCATGGCGCTCTCGGTGGGGCTGCGCTACATCGCCCAGCAGCGGCGCATGGCCGCCTGAGTCGCACCCTTGCCGTACCGCGCATGCAGACCACCCGGATAGCGCTCTACGTCCTCGCCGGCTGCGTGATCACTACGCTGGTCGCCTCACAGCTCTTGCGCGTGTTCGACGTGACCAACGTGGTGATGGTGTTTCTGATGAACGTCGTCATCGCCGCACTGTACTGGGGGCGTGGTGCGGGTGCGCTCTCGGCGCTGCTCAGCGTGGGGTGTCTCGATTTCTTCTTCGTGCCGCCGGTGTGGTCGTTCCACGTCTCGGACACGCAGTACCTCTTCACCTTCGTGTTGATGCTGGCCGTGGCGCTGGTCACCGGCCACCTCATGGCCGAGCTGCGCGAGCGGACCCGGCGTGCCGCCGTGCGTATCGAAGGCGAGAAACTGCGCAACGCCCTGCTGGCCTCCGTCTCCCACGACCTGCGCACGCCGCTGGCCGCCATCCGCGGGATGGCTGGTGTGATGGGTGATGGCGAGCTCCCCCGCGCCATCGCCGCGCAGGCAGACAGCATGCAGCGGCAGATCGCCAACCTGCTCGATACCGCCCGCATGCAGGACGGCGGCGCACGGCTCGACCGCCAATGGCATGCGCTGGATGAGCTGGTCGGCGTGGCGCTGGCGGAGGCGCGCCTGGGTGAGCGGCATGTCGTGCTGGCGCTGTCGCCGGACTTGCCGCTGGTCGATGTCGATGCCGTGATGTTCGATCGCGTGCTGGCCAACCTGCTGGACAACGCGGGCAAGTACACGCCATCGGACGCGACCCTCTGCATCCGCGGCGCGTACGACGGCACGCACATCCGGCTGCACGTGGAAGACGACGGCCCGGGGTTTCCCGCGGGCGTCGACCCGGCCACGATGTTCACCGCCTTCGAGCGCGGCGAACGGGAGTCCACGGTGCCCGGTGTCGGCCTCGGGTTGTCGCTCGCGCGCCGCATCATGCAGGCACATGGCGGCGCCATCAGCGCATCACGGCGCTACCCCTCGGGCGCCGTCTTTACCCTCACCCTGCCGCGGGGCCAACCGCCCGCCATCGAACGGGAACCGATGCCATGAACGTCCCTCGCATCCTCGTCGTGGAAGACGAATCCGATATCCGCCGCTTCCTCCGCCTCGCCCTGGAGCGCAAGGGCATGGCGGTGTTCGAAGCGGACGACGCGCAGCGCGCTCGGATCGAAGCGGCCACCCGCCAGCCCGAGCTCATCGTGCTTGATCTCGGCTTGCCTGATGACGACGGCAAGGCGGTGATTCGTGATGTGCGCGGCTGGTCGTCGTGCCCGATCATCGTGCTCTCGGCGTGCGACAGCGAAGCGGAGAAGGTGGCCGCGCTGGAAGCTGGCGCAGACGACTACCTCGCCAAGCCCTTCGGGGTGCCCGAACTCGTCGCCCGCGTGCGTGCCCAGCTGCGCCGCGCGAGCCTGGCCGGTGACAAGGGCACGGCCAGTGCGCGGGTGAGCTTCGGCGACGTCGAGGTCAATCTCGCCACGCACGAGGTGTCACGAGCGGGCGGCGCCGTGCACATCACGCCGATCGAATTTCGCCTGCTCGCCTCGCTGGTGCGCGGGCAGGGCAGGGTGCTCACCCACAAGCAGCTGTTGCTTGATGTTTGGGGGCCGGGCTATGCCACGCGACCGCACTACGTGCGCGTGTACATGGCCAACCTGCGACAGAAGCTGGAGCGCGAGCCCGCACGCCCGCGCCACCTGGTGACGGAACTGCAGGTGGGCTACCGGCTGGCAGGCCTGGCCTGAGCGCGATCTTGATATCGCCTTGATACAAAGCCTGCAAATACGTCACCGCCTATAGGCGCCCATGCATAGCATGGGTGGTCATCCTTGATCCTCAGGCATGACCATGACCCGCCGCTTTATCCTGCTTCCGCTCGCCCTCCTTGCCGCTCCCCCGGCCTTCCATGCGCATGCCGACGACGCGCCGGCCATCTGCACCGACCGCCCCACCAAAGCCAACGCCACGTGCACCGTCCCCGAGGGTGCGTGGCAGCTGGAAACCGATATCGGTAACGCCACGCACGATGCCCATCCGGGCAGCAGCACCGACACGCTGTACGTCCTGAACCCGTATCTGAAATACGGCCTCACCGCGCACACCGATATCGAGGTGAACTGGGCGCCGACCGTCCGTATTCGCATCAAAGCCGATGGTGAGCGCGACACGACGCGAGGCAGTGGCGACGTCTACCTCCGCCTTAAAACGGTGCTGTACGCAGGCGACGTGTTCAGTGCCTCGCTGATTCCCTTCGTCAAGGCGCCCACGGCGTCGCACGACATCGGCAACGGCCTGTGGGAGGGTGGCGTGGCGGTACCCATGAGCGCGGCGGTGGGCGGCGGCTTCACCGTCACGGTCGGCCCGGAGTTCGATGCGCTGGCGGATGCCGACGGCAACGGCCGGCACTTCGCGCTGACCAACCTCGTCAACGTCGCCCACCCGCTCACGAGCAAGCTTTCGGTGGCCGTGGAGTTCTGGTGCCAGGACAACCACGACCCGGCGGGGCGGGTGAAGCAGGAGTCGGCGGATATCGCCTTCACCTACCTCATCAGCCCGAGCTTGCAGGTGGATCTTGGAGCAAACATCGGCTTGAACAACGGGACGCCGGATCGCCAGGTGTATGGCGGTGTGTCTTACCGCTGGTGAAGGCGCGGTGTCAGGCGGCAGCCTTCAGTTTCGTCAGTAGCTGAGCCTTGCGGGCTTCCATCTGCGCGCCAAGCTCATTGAGCTCTGCCCTGCTCAGCAGCTTTTTCGCGTCCTTGAACATCTCCTGCTCTTCTTCCTCGATGTGGTGCTCGATGAGTTCCTTCAGCACCTTGGCGCGGCCCGAGAACTGCTCGGTCGCCGGGTTGGTTTTCATGAGGTCGGGCAGGACGAGATCCTCCGCGGCGCGATGCTCCTCCAGCGCCTCGAAATACATCTTCTCTTCTTCCTTCTTCCCCGCGGCCTTGAACGCCGGATAGAAGATCTCTTCCTCAATGGTGGTGTGGGCCTTGAGGTTGGCGTGGATCTGACGGAGAAGATCGCCACGTTTCTTGACGGCGCGGGTGGTGGATTCGGCGAGTTGCTCGAGAAGATCTTTCACGAGTTTATGGTCTTGCTTGAGAAGCGCGATGGCATCCATGGGTGGTTCCTGGCGGCGGCTGGGAGACGCTAGCCTTTCAGTGATCCAGTGACGGGGGTGTGCGGCTCGTGAGGGTTTGCGAACACGTGAGCACGACGTCGAGTGAAAGGGCGACAGGGCTCACAGGCTGAACCGCAAGTTCTTGCCACCCTGACGGGTGACACATGTCCCTTGAAGCCGGGGCCGCGTCGCCCCAAAGTCACACCCCACTGGTACCCCGGAAGAACGTCATGCAAAAGCTGCTGCTCGCCCTGATCCTGCTGGTTGCCGCCTCGGTGGCCAGCGCCGCCGATTCGCCGAAGGATGTGCAGGCGCTTATCGCCCAGGGGAATTACCCCGCCGCGGAGGCCGCCCTGCGCCAGGCCGTGTCCGAGCACCCGCAAAGTGCCAAGGCCCACTACATCCTGGCCGAAGTGCTCGCGCACGAAGGCAACATCGGTGAAGCCAAGGCCGAAGCCAACAAGGCGGCCACGCTGGATCCGGCCACCCACTTCACGGACCCGGCCAAGTTCCAGTCCTTCCAGCAGAAGCTGAACCAGGCGCTCGCGCCGGCCCCGGTGAGCCGCTCGTCCAGCACGCCGCTGCGCTCGGTGGACGCGCCCGTGGTGGGCGCGCCGGCCGCCGGCGTGCGTGAAGGCGAGCGCGAACGCGGCGGCTTCGGCTTCGGCAGCCTGTTATTGATCGTCGTGGTCGTCGGCGTCATTGCGTTTATCTGGTCGCGCCGCCGCGCCGCCCAGAACAACGCCTTCCCCGGCTATGGCTCGGTACCGCCGCCGGCACCGGGCGCGCCGTACGGCGGCCCCAGCGGCTACCCGGGCTACGCCCCGCCGCCGTCCTCGGGCATGGGCTCGACCATCGCCGCCGGCGTCGGTGGCCTGGCCGCCGGTGTGCTGCTCGATGAAGCCCTGCGCTCGCACAACCAGAACGACGTGAACCGCGACAGCAACTTCCTCAATGGCGGTGGCGGTAGCGGTGGCGCCGATCAGCGCGACCCGTCCGGCGATGCGTACAACGACCTGCGCAACGACCCCATCGACATGGGCAACAACGACAGCTCGTGGGATGACAGCAACTCGTCGTCCGACGATAGCGGTTCGTTCGACGACAACTCCTGGTAAGTCGCGTCGCGCCTGGAAAAACGAAGGGCCGGGGTCACTGCGACCCCGGCCCTTTGCGTTCGTGGCATACCTGAGGGCAGGTGCGTTCTAGGAGGCCTTGCGAGCCCGTGTACGGGCGGCCTTCTTCGCCGCCGTCTTGCGGCCTGCGGCACCCTTGGTGTGCGCTGCCTTCTTCGCCGCGGCTGACTTGCTGGCCGACGTCCGCTTCGCGGCGCTCTTGCGGGCCTGGGTCGACAAGGCCTTCTTGGAAGCGGCGGCCGTGCCCTCGCGCTTCAGGGCCTTGGTCGAAGCGCGTTTGCGCGTCGCCGATTTCTTCGTTGCAGTTCCTGCCGTCCGCTTCTTCGACGCCGCCGTGTCCTGTGCGGCTTTCTTCTTCGTGGCCTTGCTTGCCGTCTTGGCGACGGGAGCCTTTACGCCGGCGCGGCGCGCTTTCGAGAGGCCAATCGCGATTGCCTGCTTCGCGGAGCGGGCGCCGTGCTTGCCTTCGCGGATGTGGTCGATCTCTTCGCGGACGAATTCACCGGCCTGGGTGGAGGCGGACTTGCCTTCGCGTTTGTCGCGGGCGGCGCGGGCGGTGGTTTTTTTGTCGGGCATCGGGGTGGCTCCTTCTGGGGAAGGTGGGTGCTACCTCGCCGAGACTACGAGCCTGCTACGTGATGCGCGTGTGTCGCATGCGTCACCAGGCAAGGGACGCCACCGCTCACCCTGAGGCTGCTTTGACGCCTCGCGCGACCTCCGATTACACTCAGCCCCACGGAGATGGCATGCCTCCGCGAACCGCCTTCGGGCTGATGATGCCTACGTATCCTGGGTTCCGGGGGCGTAGGCATTTGTGTTTTAGCCTTCCGGATTCCAGGTGGTGAACCACCTCTACTGGAACCCCCATGCGTCGCCTTCGTACCCTCGAACAGACCGAGCTATTGGCCTATATGGGCAAATGGCTGGTTATCAGTTCTGCCGCTGCCGTTCTGGCCGGCTCCGCCTCCGCCTTCTTCCTTGCGGCCCTTGAGTGGGCGACGGCGACGCGTGAAGCACAGCCCTGGATGATCTGGCTGCTGCCCGTGGCCGGCTTCGTGGTGGGCTGGGCGTACGACAGCGTGGGCAAGCCGGTGGAAGCCGGCAACAACCTCATCATCGACGAGATCCACGACCCGAAGAAGGTGATCCCGCGGCGCATGGTGCCGCTGGTGTTTATTGGTACCGTGATGTCCCACCTGTTCGGCGCCTCGGTGGGGCGCGAAGGGACGGCGGTGCAGATGGGTGCGGCGCTCGCCGATCAGCTCACCGGGGTTTTTCGGTTGAAGCACGCCGACCGGCGCATCGTGCTGATGGTGGGGATGAGTGCGGGCTTTGCCGCGGTGTTCGGGACGCCGCTGGCGGGTGCGTTGTTCGGGCTTGAGGTGCTGGCGATCGGGCGCATGCGCTATGACGCGCTGTTTCCGTGTGTCATCGCGGGCATCGTGGCGGATCGGGTGTGCATCGCGTGGGGGATTCATCACACGCTTTACGTGGTGCCGTTTGTCACTGCGGTGACGTTTCGTACCGTGCTTACGGTGATCGTGGCGGGCTTCGCCTTCGGCCTGGTCGGGCTGCTGTTCGCGAAAGCCACCCACGCCGTCGGCGGGTTGATGAAGCGCTGGATCACCTATGCGCCGCTGCGGCCGGTGGTGGGCGGTTCGGTTATCGCGGTTTCCGTGATGTTGCTGTCTACCGAGCGCTACATCGGCCTCGGCATTCCTACCATCGTCGCCGCGTTCCAGCATCCGCTGGCGCCGTGGGACTTCGCGGGGAAGTTCGCATACACCGTCGCGTCGCTTGGGTCGGGCTTCAAGGGGGGTGAGGTGACGCCGTTGTTCTTCATCGGCGCGACGTTGGGTAATGCCTTGGCGCCGCTGCTTAGTCTTCCCGTGCCGATGTTGGCGGGGTTGGGGTTCGTGGCCGTCTTCGCGGGAGCCGCCAACGTGCCGCTGGCCTGCACGGTGATGGCCATCGAACTGTTTGGCCCGGCCATCGCGCCGTTCGCGGCGATCGCCTGCGTAGCGAGCTACATGTTCTCCGGCCATGCGGGGATTTACCACGCGCAGCGGCTGGGGCACGCCAAGTAAGTGCGCCACCTCCCGGCGGACATGCGGCTGGCCGACCTTCATCAACGCGACCATCACGCCCAAAGCACCCGGCCTTGAAGATCCCGCAGGGAATCTAGCGCCAACTACCGAGGGCGCCCCGCATGCTGCAACTCAACCCGCCACTGCCCCTGAACACCCCCAAGGGGGAGGGCTTCGCCCATTTCCTGATCGACTACGGCCCGGAGTCCGATCTCTACTGGACGGTGTTCATCACCGACACCGGCGAGATCTGGACGTTCTCGAACCGGGAAGTGCGGGCGTCGAAGAACATCACGTTGGGGCGCACGGCGCCTTCGTCACCGCGGCCAGCGCCGGCTCGTCGAGCCGAGGCCGACCGTTCGGTGATTCCGATGAGTGCGAAGGATGGCGCCAAGGGCTAAGCCCCTGGTTCAGGGCGCGGGATAGTTCGACGCCTTGAGCAGCTTCGCCAGGTGCGCGGCATTGGTCGTTAGCGTCGCGATGGTTTTCAGTACGGCCTCAGGGGTCTTCTTGAGGTCGATATAGTTCTTGTCGCTCATGGCTTCGCCCACCCAATAGGCCGAACTGCCGGCGGGAATGGTGAAGCCAACATCCGCGAGTGCCTGATACATCTCGGCCGTCACATGGTGGGCGCCATCCTCGTTACCCACCACGCCGACAATGGCCACCTTGCCAAACGTGGGGTAGCGACCGTCATCCCCGATGTCGCCGAGGATCGCGTCCATCCGTTCTACGACGCGTTTGGCCACGCTCGACGGCTGGCCCATCCAGATGGGCGTCACCATCACCAGGATGTCCGCGGCCATCATGCGCTTGCGCAGCGCCGGCCAGTCATCGCCTTCGCCTTCATCGTGGCGAACACCGGGTTTGATGTTGAGATCGACGACGCGTGCGCTGTCGCCAGTGACACCGTGTTTGCCCAAACCTTCGAGCAGCTGATCAAGCAGCTTTTGGCTTGAGGAGGGATGGGGAGAAGCGGAGAGAGTGCAGTTCAGGCCGAGGGCGGTGAGCGCCATGCGGGTGGCTCCGGTGCGGGGACGCCGCCAGAGTTAACGAAGCTGCGTCCACGGGGCGCATCGCGGTCGTGAATGGGCTGTCCTGCGAACCTGTCGCGCTTTCCCGGGTTCGATACAGGTGCCGGGTAGGCAACACCGCGGTTCGGCGGCTATCCTCGCCCCACCCGCGTTGCCTCCATGCCGCCCGACGATTCGGACCGGTTCGGAGCATTGCCCGGGTTGGGGGACAGCCTGCCCATAAGACCTTCGACACCTTCGAACGTCTCGATGCGGGTGCGCGTACGTCTTTCGTTGTCTGAAGTCGCAACCTGTATTTACGGGCGGTATCTCGCCGCCTCATTCTGGGAGTTGTCGGCATGGCACGTATGAACGTTCTGGATTGTGTATCGAGGCTGCTTCTGGCCGGCGCGCTTCTGGTGGCGGCGAGTTCCCCCGCCCTGGCGGATGTCACTCCGCTGCCGACTTCCTTCCATGCGCAGGAAATTGCGACCGATGGCGCGACGCTCCACGTTCGCGTCGGCGGCAAGGGCCCGGGCGTGCTGTTGCTGCACGGTTTCGGCGACACCGGGGACATGTGGGCCCCGCTGGCCATCGACCTGGCCCGAGACCACACCGTGGTGATTCCGGACCTTCGCGGCATGGGCCTTTCCTCGCATCCCGAGGGTGGCTACGACAAGAAGACCCAGGCGGCGGATATGCGCGCCGTGCTGACGAAGCTGGGTATCGATACGTCGGTCGTCGTCGGCCACGACATCGGCACGATGGTGGCCTATGCGTATGCGGCCCGCTATCCGGACAAGACGGTGAAGCTGGTGGTGATGGATGCGCCAGTGCCGGGCATCCCGCCGTGGGACACGATCGTTCGCAATCCGCTGCTCTGGCACTTCGACTTTGGTGGCCCGGACATGGAGCGTCTGGTCGCTGGCCGTGAGCGCATCTACCTCGATCGTTTCTGGAACGAGTTCGCCGGCACACCGTCGAAGATCGATGAGGGCACGCGCGCTCATTACGCGGCGATCTATGCACGTCCTGGTGCGATGCACTCGGCGTTTGCCCAGTTCCATGCGATTCGCACGGATGCCGTGGATAACAAGGATGCGCCGAGCCACAAGCTGACGATGCCGGTGCTCGCCATCGGTGGTGAGAAGTCGTTTGGTCCGAACGAAGCGATCGTGATGCGCAATGCCGCGACCAACGTCACCGAGCTGGTGGTGCCGGGTGCGGGACATTGGCTGATGGAAGAAGCGCCGGCTGTGACGGTGAAGGCGATTCGGCAGTTCATCGACGCGAAGCCGTGACAAAGGACCGCCTCCTTCTGGAGGAAGCCTGCGAGTTGTTTGAGTCTGGCGACCGTTCCAGGTCGATCAGACTCTTTCAACGTGCTGCCCGCATGGGCAATCTCGAAGCCCAGACAAACCTTGGCAACATCTATGACGATGGTGACGGGGTGCGTGCGAGTTTCGACAAGGCCAGGTACTGGTATCGGCGGGCCATAGCGCGCGGTAGTCCCGATGCGGCGTACAACCTCGGAATCAGCTATCTGAACCGGGGTAACGCGCGCTGGGGAACCTACTGGCTCAAGGTGGCCAGGGCGTGGGGAGACGAGTTGGCCGACGAGAGGCTGGTGGACCTCGGTCTCTGAGGACGCCTTGGCCCCGATCGGCCTCTCGGTGCCTGACTACATCGTGGAATACGGGGGGATGCGTTGGTGGGACGTTATGAGGCACAAGCTGCATTCGTCGCGAGCTCCTTAAGGGCGATCACCCTCGTTCTTATGCTGGGGATCTCTCTCACTCGCCCCGTCAAGGCCGACGGGCTTCCCCCGTCATCAACACCATCGCCAGTGAGCCCAGCCGACGCGCGACGCATCATGCATCGCGTCGTCTCAGAGGGCTATTACAAAGGCGGCGCCTACGAAGAGGTGCCAAGGGATAGCGGCGAGCCGAACTTCTACGTCTTCCAGCTTTTCAGGCGCAATGCGAAGGCAGGCGAATCCGACGTATTAGGGTTCATCGCCATCAGTCGACGTACCGGGCGCATCATCGAAGTCTCTGCGGAGTGGTGCTACGCCTTTCCGGTGCACAAAGGCGACAAGCCGCTGAAGCCGACACCCGGGGTCGACCTGCCAGAGAGTTGTGAAGATCCGGCACTGGGGGAGTAAAGTTCGCCGGACAAGGATCGTCTCCGCAAGCGTTGCTACTGAGGCGGGGCTTAGAGTATGCAAACCACCGGAGAACGCCATGAACCAACAAATTGCGACCATCGCAGGTGTTATCGGGTTTGTGATCTGCATCGCGACCGCGTTGATCCTCGCCCTGCGGTCCCGCTCCAGGAAACGTGATCGGTAGCGCGCCGCCTGGGATCACATCAACCGGACAACGTCCGCACCACGTTGCAGTTCGCGATGGTCTCGTGCGCGCAGTCATCGAGCATGGCGCGTAGATCCTCGGCCATCGCAGCAAGCTCCTTCTGCTTTGCCTCTACCTGCGCCAGATGATTTCGGACCACCGCATCGACGTCGCGGCACGACCTATCGCGAGCGACGCTCAGGTCCATGAGGCTTCGTGTTTCATCAAGGCTGAAGCCGAGGCCCCGGCAGCGCATGACGAAGGCGAGATGCGCCACGTCACCGTCGTCGTAGTTGCGGTAGCTGTTCTTCCGGGGCGGCACGGGGATCAACCCGATCTTCTCGTAGTACCGGATGGTCTCGACGTGACAGCCCGTCGCCGCCGACAGGTCGCTGATGCGCATAGGTTGACTCCGTAGTCACTACGGAGTCTAGCCTAGCGCAATTAACCTGCGGACCGTGCCATGAGCTGCTGCGACCACGATTCATGCGATTCCCGCCCAATTGCCGAGGGTGTCCGGCATCGCCGGGTGCTGTGGATTGTCCTGGTAATCAACGTCGTCATTTTTGCCGGGGAGTACATCGCCGGCTGGCTGGCCAGCTCCAGTGCCGTGCAGGGTGATTCGCTCGACAGTCTTGGCGACGCGCTGGTTTATGGCCTCAGCCTGATGGTGGTGGGACGCTCGCTGCGCGCCCGCGCAGGGTCGGCGCTGGTCAAGGGTACCGTGCAAGTCGTCTTCGGGCTGACGGTCATGGCCGAGGTCGTGTATCGGCTGTCGCACCGCGTGCCACCCAATACGGTCGTGATGGCGATCGCAGCAGGCGCGGCTCTCGTACTCAATGCGACATGCCTGGCGTTACTGACGCCATTCCGGGCGGATGACATCAACATGCGTTCGGTCTGGCAGTGCTCGCGAAACGACGTCATCGGCAATGCCGCCGTGCTCGTGACCGCCGGACTCGTGGCGCTTACCGGGTGGTGGTGGTTGGATCTCGTGGTCGGTGCCGGACTAGCTGCCTTGTTTTTCCAAACCGGCGTGCGGGTGATCCAGGCGGCATGGCCGCAACTGCATCGGCCTGCTCCGATCAAACACGATTTGTCGTAAAGACAAGACGAAGTCGTTTTGCTACGTTGATCTCGTTGCCTGCGCGCGTCTCACCCCCGCCACGCAGGCAACCACCGCTTCGGCGGTGAGAGTCGCGAGCCAGGTGTGCTTCAACACACCTGGCCCGCTAACCAAACCAACTGTAGAAGAGTTGATTATGGCTACCCTTGATCATACGGCTTTCGCTCGCCCGCCGGATCCCCCCGGCGACACCTCAACGGTTCACGGGCCGCCTGCATAAGCCGCAGGCACGGTTGAAGAACCGCAGCGACGTCTGGACTTGAGACAATTCTTGATCGAATGAGGCAGGCGTGACGCCTGGCGAGCCTCACGGACGGTTGTCGCCGCAATCCACTTCGTCAATCAAACCGCCCGGCGCCCGGATAGGGCAGCCGGTGAAACCGCGATCCTATGGTCCGTGGCATGGCAGGCGTTTGTCTGTCGTGCCACGTTAGAAGCGCGGTGGCGGCAATAGGGACATGCTGAGATGAGTGAATCAAATGAACACGTTGAACCGGTTGAGCCTTCTGTCCATGAGTTGCTGAACGAGGCACTCATGTGGTTGCAGTGTTCGCGTGGGACGACTGCAACACTGGCCGATCTCGTGCATGAGGCTGAGGACCTAGACTACAAGCAGCTTAGTTTGTCGCTCGAGGCTATCGCAGCGATGACTCAGGCGGGTGCTGAGCAGGTGAGGCAAGCACACGCCATCTGGGTATGGAGCCAGGGGCTTGAGCACGGCAAGAGTGAAGGGCCTCACGCCTTGAGACGGAGAAACGGTGTGTAGAAGCGAACGTCAAAGCCTTGGACAGAGGCTCGTAGCGCGTGATCGCCATGCGTCCACACTTCCGCCCTCATATTCCCAATCGCGAGCATGTCGGCGACATGAGTTCCCATGTTGGCAAGGTGATCGAGCCGTGCTTCGGGGCTAACGAACTCCTCATAGAAGACTGCTTCAGAGCCGTCATCGTTGACGAAGATGTCGAGTCGGAGCGTGCCCGTATCCTTCTCGCGTGTTAGGCGAATCATGTTAGCGGCAATGCGTCTGAACTCCTCCTCCTTGCCAGCGTGAATCTCAAAGCGGACTACCGCCTGAAACCGGTTCACGCCCGCACCCCGGCCTGCTCGGATTCAAGGGCCGGGAAATCGGTGTACCCGGCGGCAGGGCCCTCGGGCTGGTGCCCGAAGAAGACACGATGGTCAGCCGTATTCAGTGGTGCATTCGCGGCAAGGCGATCGAGGAAGTCCGGATTTGCCAGCACGTGCGTCCCGTAGGATTCCAGGTCCGCGAGACCTGACGCGACGTCCTTACCGATATCCTCGCGAGCGCGCCCAGGACGATTGAGGATGATTGCCCGGTGCCAGATCCTGCGGAAGTCGTGCAGGATGTCGTCCTCGCCATAATGGACGATGTGGACATAGGCGAGGCTGAGCTTGTCCAGCTCGCCCACAAGGTAGCGGAACAGGTCAGGTCCTTCCGGACCGACGTCCAGGCCGAAGCCAGTAAAGCCCGGCGAGAGTCGGATGCCGGTCCGATCAGCGCCGATCTCGGCGACAACGGCCTGCGCCACCTCGATGGCGAATCGCGCCCGGTTCACTATCGAACCGCCGTAGCGATCCGTGCGTTGGTTTGAGCTCGTCGCGAGAAACTGATGAACAAGGTAAGCGATGCCGTGAATCTCGACGCCATCGGCGCCGGACTCGATTGCCCGCCGTGCAGCGTAGGCGTAGTCCTCCACCGTCGCCGCCACCTCGTCGGTAGTCAAAGCACGGGGAACCGGAATGTCTTTCATCCCCCCCAACGTGTAGATCTGCTCTCCTGGCGGAATCGCTGAAGGGGCGACGGCCTGCCGGTGATGCGGCGTGTTGTCAGGGTGTGACATGCGCCCCGCATGCATGAGCTGATAAAACACGTGGCCGCCGTGCGCGTGGATTGCCTCGTTGACTTCGCGCCAACCAGCCACATGGGCATCGGTGTAGATGCCCGGCGTCAAAGGATAGCCCTGCCCGTCGTCCGAAGGCTGCGTTCCTTCCGTGACCGTCAGGCCTACGCTCGCGCGCTGCCTATAGTATTCAGCCGCCAGAGCCCCCGGCGTGCCGTCCTCGTTAGCGCGGGCCCGTGTCATTGGCGCCATGACGAAGCGGTTTTGAAGCGTGATCGTTCCAAGCGTGAAGGGCGAATGGATGTCGGTCATTCGTATTACCATCTTCTAGTGTTCAAGAAAGGCCGGCGTTTGCTTTCCGCAACGGGAAACGCCAGGCGCGCGGTGGCGCAGCAATGGTCACGTCGTTACGGGAGCGGGCTGGCGACCTTGACGAAGTCATGGGCGATGAGCGGCCCGCCGGGGGACTGGAACAGGCGGCTGCCATGCTCCACATCGCCCAGGTCCAGTCCGAAGAAACCGAGTTGGTCGATAAGGCTTGCGACCTCGGCCTTCGCACCCTCGTCGTCGCCCGCGTAGAACAGGACGCGCCGCCCGCCATCAGCGTCGGGGGATTTTTCGAGATTCATGAAAAAGTGATGGTTGAACGCCTTCACCACGCGCGCCCCAGGCGCCCACTCCTGGACGATCGAAGTGGATGCACGTCCCCCAATATCGATCGGCGGTAGTGGAGGCTTTTGCATGTTGTTGTTGGTGTCGATCAAGATGCGACCGTTCCAATCGAGCCCGGCGAGTGCCCCCTGGAGCGCGGGCCATTTCACTGACACGAAGACAATATCCTTGGCAGCCGCTTGCTCACGGGTGCCTGCGGTGATCGACGGCCCGGCTTTGGTAACAAGATCTTTGAGGGTTTCGGGGCCGCGGCTATTGGCGATCGTCGCAGCAATGCCTTTGGCGCCAAGGCGCTGCGCAATGGCACCGCCAATCATGCCGGCACCCATAATTCCTATCGAAAGCATGCATCTCTCCGGATTCATTCAGCCGCGGTAGATCGGGGTGGACCCAGACACGCGCTGGCGGTTTCCAAGCGAAAAAAGCTGTTCTTTGAGCTCTGCGATGTTGCGTTCGCCGGTCACCAGTCCTTCGGCAGTCGCGTGCACCGAGTAGTAGCCCAGGTGCAGATCGTGTGGGTGCGGTATGGCCGAGCCCAGAACGAAGGTCGCTCCTTCGGAGCCACCTTGCAGCGCGATCACGCCGTCGTCTTCCGAAAAGACGAGCAACTCACCATTTGAGGCCTTGGCAGAGCCGGACAGGCTGCCCCTGGAGAGGGCTAGCCAACCGATGGTGTGTCCGGCGGGGGGCGTGTAATTCCAGAGCTGACCGGGCGCGAGTGTCACGAGGAGATAGTTCACCCCATCCGGAGCCCTGATCGGGCTCGTGACGCCGCCATGCGTCCCGACGATCACGTGGGCCGGGCCGACCTGGTGCATGTCGGAGGCCTCGATGTACTGGCTGTCGACCGGTGCGAGCTCCAGCTCGGCCGGCAGAGCCAGCCAGAGCTGGAAGCCGTGGATCCGCTCAGACCTGCCGGAAGACAGCTCCTTGCCGTGCCAGACGCCGGCACCAGCGCGCATCCATTCAACGCCACCGTAGCCGATATAGCCCGATCCCGCGTCGGGATCGTCGAAGTGGACGTCGCCACGGGTGAACACGGTGACGGTCCCTATGCCGGAATGGGGATGCATCCCACCAGCGGCGGCGAATTCGCTCATGACGCCGCCGAAGCTGTCAAGAAACACAAAGGGCTTGAGCTGTTCGCCCAGACCGCTGGGGCTTACGAGTCGGAACACCTCCCCGTGCCCCCGACCGCGCGTTCGATAGATGACATCGCGGGTAACGGCAACTGTGGACACAAACGTTCTCCTTTGGGGCAGCGTTCCGCTGCCGCCACGCATGGTGTTGCGATTAAGACCGATCGGTGTGAGTCAGGCCGCTTCGGTACGGGCTGCTGTCCCGGCACGGGCGGCCATGGTGGCCTTGGCCCACCAAACCAGCTCATCAAGCGCCGTGGTCGCCGCGGGGAGCAGATTCTGTTCGATCGTCTCAATGGGCTGGTTCCCGACAGCGGGAAAGATCGTGAAGAAGTCGCTGCCACCGATGTGCACGGCGGCGTGGGTCGAAACCATGTGCATCTCGATCCCAATCAAGCGCAGGTGTTCGATGGCGCGGGCCGCACCGACGCCGCCATAGCCAATGGCGGTGAAGGGCTTGTGGCTCCACTCCGTGTAAGCATGATCTAGCGCATTCTTCAGAGAAGCGGTCAGGGAATGGTTGTACTCAGCGACGACGAAAATGAAGCCGTCGAATCCGGCGAGCGTTTGCTGCCAGCGCACGGCTTCCGGGCTCTGACTCGGCACCCACGCGCTCGATGCGACCTCATCGAAGAAGGGCAGGCTGAAATCACGGAGGTCGAGCAGCTGGACATCCATATCCTCGCGGGCCTGGGCCTGCTTGAGCATCCATTGCGCAGGAACGTCGGCAAAGCGTGCGGCGCGCGTTGATCCGATAATGAGGGCGATCTTAGGTTTGGCGGCGGCGGTTGACATCAGATTTTCCTTCGCTCATTTGGGGAAGATTGCCCGGAGCAATCTCGTTGTCGGCGAAGTCAATGTGACGCAGTTGAAGGCCCGCCACTAGATAGCGAGACCGTTCTGCGGGGGTGCGCTTTCAGGAACACCTTGGCGGCGCCGCCCAAAACTGCCGAATGATGGCGATCCGTCATCTCGTCCTACCACCCGCCAGTGAAATGCTACCCTGTGTTCCTGAAACCAGAACGCCGTCCGGCCTTGGGAGGCCGTCACGGAGACGAGGGGGACCATGGAAATCGAGGATCTTCGGATATTCGTCGAGGTGGCCGATGCAGGCGGAATAAACTCCGCGGCCCGGCGCCTGGGCCTTGCAAAGTCGATCGTCAGTCGGCGCCTCCTGAGACTCGAAGAGGAGCTGGGTGCAGAGTTGATTTCGCGGACCACCCGCGGCGCAGTCCTGACTGAAGCGGGCATGTCATTCCGGGACCAGGCGGCAGACATCTGCGCACGGATCGACGCGGCACGCGATGAAATGTCTCCTAACGGCGATATCCGAGGATTGCTCCGGATCGCCGGTCCAGCTTCTGTCGGCACGTACTTCGCATCTGCGCTTGCGGAATTTGCCCGGCGGCATCCGGCTCTAAGTATTCACACAAGGTTTTCGGATCAGTATGTCGATCTCGTCGCCGAGGGTTTTGACTGCGCCATCCGCGTCGGCTATATGCCTGATTCGAACCTCGTTGCCCGGAAGATCGGGTCGCTCCCTATGCGCCTCTATGCAAGTCCCGAATACATTGCGGAAAACGGCGCGCCTGAGTATCCGGGTGACATACTCAAGCACGCGGCGATCACGGCCGGCACGAATAGCTGGGTTTTCAGTGACGGAACCCAGAGCTTCACGGTAAACCCGCAGGGACGCTTCATGGCAGACAATGCATACGTACTTACGGAAGCTGCGGCAGCGGGTTTGGGCATTGTGGCGATGGGAGCGATGATCGCCGATCCCTACGTCCAGGACGGCAGGCTGCTACCGATCATGACCCGCTACACGCTTCCCGACGTTGGCATTTTCGTGGTGCGACCACAAAGTCAGCACACGCCAAGAAAAGTGCGAGTGCTGATCGATTTGATGGTCGAGCGGTATGCCTCGGTAGATCTTTGACCATGCCCTGAAATCCGGCGATGTATAGCCGCGGTTATGTCCCGGAAAGTCTGGCTTGGTCAGGATGGATTGGCATAGCTCCCACGTCCATGAAATCCGAAATCTGCCGTCGGCCGTGGCCCAAAAGGCAATTGAATCCTGGGAGCGTCTGATGTTCAAAAGGCACGGACCACCAGCTCCTGATTGCCATCTGCGAGTCGATATCACCAGCCAACGAGCATTAACTACTGGACGAGGGTCTGGGGCGTCACCGATCGGGATCTGATGCGGGATGTCACGCTGGTGGGCGAAGACTCCCGAGACGTTCGCCTCGAGTGGCGCAGGAACCGTAAAAAGTGATGGTGACGTCCCGGTAGAGCTGTCTAGTTCACCCTATCCACGATGGCTTGCTTCAGTGATCGCATCAAGCAGCTCGCGCGCACCGAACGGCTTGGCAAGCAAGACCGCCCTGGAGGGAATCCCGGGCACTTCCTCGAAAGGACGTGAGGATATGACCACCAAGGCAATGTCTTCCCTCTCAGCCAGCGTGTGAAGGATGGGGACAGCGTTGCCCCTTGCGTCAGATGGCAGCGTCGCGTGACAGACCGCCACGCGAATGGTGGGAGCCGCTTCGAGTGTAGAAACGGCTGCCTCGAAGTGCTCGGCAACGGCTACTTCGAAACCCCGGGAAATGAGGACCTCGCCCGCCATCTCGGCCAGCTCACGGTGAGGGTCGAGGATGAGAATCGTCGGGGTGGGCTTGGTCATCGTTCGTTATGCGCGGCCGTCCCAAAAAAGGGGAATCGGGCGGACCTTTCGGTCAGTCGCCTTTGGGTTCTGGCCTGCGTTCCCGTTCCCGGAAGCGCGGTTCGTAGCGCGCTACGGCGCCCCAGGTGAGCGCCGTAGCCATGCTGCCGATCAGCTAAAGCCGAGCTGGGACATGACGACCGCCATGTCGGTCGCACCTGACGTTAGAGCCCTTCGGGCCACGACTCCACGATGAACACGGTGCTCGTGGCCGCGGCCTGGCGCATCGCCTTGAGGGGGCCGTATTCAGCGGACTTGTACCAGGCCTTCGCTTCTTCGACGGTCGGGAACTCAAGCACGACGCTGGAGTCCACGGGACCGTTTTCCATCGCATCGACGATCACGGGGCCGGCAAAGAACTTCACGCCCTGGCTCTTGACGACCGGGATCGCTTCATCGCGATACTTCTGGAGCAATGCCTTGTCGTGAGCGCTGTGCACGACGAAGATCACATAAGCACTCATAAATCACCTCATGTCTTTAAGTGGGTTCAATGTTTGCGGGGCGGAAAGATCGAAGATCGCTGACTTAGCTGATGAGCATGCCGAGAGGAAGCAGCGGACCGACAGGCAGGTAATCGAACGAGTGGAGCTTCTCCTTGGTAAGGGGAAGATCACCAATGAGTTTCTTGGCTTCGTCCAGGGACTCGACGTTCAGAAGGAATACCGCGCCCTTCATTTCGTCACGCAGCCAGTGCTGTTCGATCTTTCCGTCCAGGTAGAGCTGGAGGGTGGCGGGCACTTCGTGCGGGAAGATCCGCTTGCCCTGTTCTTCAGTGAAAGGCTTCAACGTACCGATGGCCAAAACTTTCATGTGCTGTCTCCGTAGGGGTTTGCTGTCGGAATCGACAAGCACAATGTACGCAGCACGCCTCATCGGAACTATCGTCGTTCAAGACATTCGTCGGATCATTTACGACAATTTTTTCGACCGACATCCAGGGGCGTTCTATTGGAGTTCGGCACGTAGTTCGCGCACGGTCCGTCCGGTTCGACGTCGCAGCAAACTCCTCAAGGTCGCGGATTCTGCATAGCCGACCTCGGTGGCGATGGACTCGATATCCTGGCCCATGGACACAAGGTGCTGCGCACGCGCCACACGCAAGTCCTGGAAAAAGGCGAGCGGCGACTTTCCGAGCACCGCCCCGGTTCGGCGCTGCAGTGTGCGAGGCGTAACGGCCAGTGCACTCGCCGCGTCCTGGAGCGAGAATCCCGTCGCAAGGTGTCCGCGAGCCCATCGCTCAAAACGTTCCACCAGTGGGTCGGCACGAGCGAGGAGCTCGGGCTTGATGTACTTCGATTGGGTCGGCCGCTTGTCGATGAGCATGACGCCCGCGACAAGCGCAGCGATGTCGGGGCTCGCCTGGCGTACCAGCCAGAAGGCGAGATCGAGATGGCCCATGGTGGCTCCCGCCGTCACGACACTGCCCGCAGCGACGATGATTCGCGTCTCGTCTAGCCTGACCTTGGGATAGCGTTGGCGAAACACCGGGGCAATCGGCCAGGAGGTTGTCGCTTCCTGGTCATCGAGCAAGCCTGCTTCGGCCAGGAGGAAGGTTCCGACGCAGGCTCCTGCCACGTTAATGCCGTTAGCGTGCCACGCGCGCAGATGCGCGATGGCTTCACGGACGTCCTCGCGGCCCAACGTCTCAATCAACTCGTCTGGTTGCTTGACGTTGACTGCCGGCACGACGACCCAATCCGGCTTTTGAACCCCGCTGGCTGGCTCGACTGCGGCTGTGAAGCCGAGGGCCGTGCGGACGCTTTGTCCTGCTCCCACGATCTCCACGCTGAAGGGCGGAGTCGTGATCCCCAGGCCGGACGCCAGTTCGTTTGCGGTGGCGAACGTGTCCAGCAACACGGATAGACCGGAATCGAAAACGCCATCAACGACGAGAATGACTATTTTCATGACGTCCCAACCGTTGTCACCAGGGAGGAATAGCTAAGTCGTCGGTCACCGTCGCGGAGTATCAGCGGTATGGCGGGGAATCGCTTGTTGGGTCATCCGCTATTTGCTCGATCACATTTGGGTGGCGTGGACACCCTAAAGGCTACAGAGGAGGCGGCGACGTCGCGATTACCTGGCAGGTCATTGATACCCCACCGGAGTGCCTCCCTCTTGGACGGATTCCCGTTGTTGGTGCAGGCCCATGGTTGTTTCGGTCGGACCAGGGCAGCTTTCCGGTAGCAAGAACTTGCGACCCGTCGCGGGCTGTACCAAAATCTCGACACTAAAAGCCAGGGAGGGGCGCAATGGGTCATTGGGCGGAATTAGTGCGCCAGGGGCGGCGATGACATCGGCGCGTCGACCCAAGGGACGCGCGGTAGACTCCATTTCTCCCAGCCCGCTGATGCGAGTGCTCTGGGCCATCGTGCTCCTTGCCGCCCTCGCCTTTCTCGCGTTTTTACTCAAGGAGGTTCAGGCACGTCCTCCAAGGGATTGGGCAGGCGTTTCCTTTGTTGGGCTCACCACCCTGGCAACGGCCTTCCTCGCTGGACGGGCCTTGTTTCTCCGGGTCGAGGTGGACCGGGACGGCATAACCATCCACCGCCCCTTCAGCACGACCCGCGTGCGGCGGGAAGACGTCAAGGGTTACCGCCACCAGACTGCGGCGGCGACCCGGACGACGGACCTTGTCATCGAGACGAAGGCAGGGGACCGCGTGGTGGTGCCGGATGCCGTGCGCCGACGGGTTGAACGGGAAACCTGGCTTGCAGAGACCCCCGACCTCCAGGCCGAAGCTCGAGCAGAGGAGAAAAAGGGCTGGGAGCAGGATCCGCGCTGGGGGAGGGATGCAAAGGCCCGAAGGGCGAAGGCTGGCCGCTGGGAGATATGGTGCGTCATCCTCAATCTGCTTGCTGCTGCCCTCTGCTTCGTCGCCTGGCTCCCCGACACCATGGGCAGCCGGGGCTATTGGGCCCTGCTTATGGTCCTCGCGGCGCTGCCGCCCATCGGGGCCATGGCCTGCTGGTTCACCTATGGGGCGGTTGACCTCCTATTCCGGAACGGCCAAGGCCAGTTGACCGTGGGCGGGCTCATGCTCAGTCCCTTGATGCTCGTCTGGCGCGCGCTCGACTGGACCTTGCTCGACGCATGGCAGGTGTGGCTCATCGCCGTGGTCTGCGCCGTCCCCATCGCCAGCGTTCTTGACCGAATGACCCGCATTGATGAGCGGGAAAGCGGCACCCGCTGGCTCGTCTATCTTGCCCTGACGACCCTGTGGATTGGCAGCGGTCTCGTGCTGACCGATGTCCGTTACGACCGTGCGCCCCCGGCCACGTTTGAAGCGACCGTGACCTCCAGCGAGGGCCGGTCAAGCTACCGGGGCCGGCGCGGCCACCGGCTCGGCCAGAGCTTCGCCAAGGTTCATCTTGGCCCATGGGCGCTCGACAAGGATGGCACCACCCTACGGTCCATGTATGGCGCGGCGAGAGGCCACCATTGCACGGTCAACGTCCACTCCGGGACACTTCGGTTCCGGTGGGTTGACCTCGGGTCCTGCACCGATCCAAACACGGCACCAGGACAGCCCATCTCCAATGACTTTTTCAAGGGCGTCTCCGTCCTCTGAGCCCTAGTGCGGGCGCCGCTTTGTATCGAAACGTACCCGGCCCGGCCGCACGACACACTGCGATACGTTTTGGCATGCGTGGCGACACATGGGGGATACGCCACCGTCGTCTCATGTGTCCACCGGCCGGCAACGGCCCTCACTGCGGACCCATGACCATGAGCCAGATCGACACCGTTCTCTATACGGGCAAGACCCACACGACCGGCGGTCGCGACGGCCGGGCACGTAGCGCCGATGGCGCCCTCGACATCATGCTGACACCGCCAGGCGGGCAGGGACAAGGCACGAACCCCGAGCAGCTTTTCGCCGCCGGCTGGTCGGCCTGCTTCATCGGTGCCATGGGCCTCGCCGCCGCCGAGCGCAGGCTGCGCCTGCCGCAGGGCACTGCCGTGGACGCTGAAGTAGACCTCGGCACCGGTACCGGCGGTTACTTCCTCCAGGCGCGGCTCACCGTCAGCCTGCCCGGGGTCGACGAGACCACCGCTCGCGCCATCGTCGATACGGCCCACCGCACCTGCCCTTACTCGAAGGCCAGCCGCGGAAACATCGACGTGTCCATCGAGGTATCCGTCGCGGGCGTCGTCGCGAACCAGGAGGCATCGCTATGAACAACCTTACGAACCAAGGCAGGACAGCACTTGTGTATGGCGGCTCACGCGGCATCGGTGCCGCCATCGTGAAGCGCCTCGCCGAAGATGGATACGACGTCGCGTTCACGTATGTATCCCGGCCCGACGCAGCCGGAGCGCTTGTCGACGAAGTGGCCGCGCTAGGCGGGAATGCACTGGCCATCCTTGCCGACTCCACGGACGCATCCTCCATCGAGCATGCGGCCACCGCCGCCCACGCTCGTTTCGGCGCGATCGATGCCGTGGTGGTGAATGCAGGAATTTACAAAGCCGGCCAGGTAGGCGAGGTGAGCATCAGTGACCTGGATCAGATGCTGGCGGTGAACGTGCGAGGAGTCTTCCTGTCCATTCAGGCCAGCGTTCCGCTGCTCAAGGATGGTGGTCGCGTCGTCACCATCGGTAGCAATGTCGTCAACGGTGTTGGTTCGCCTGGATCCAGCGTCTACCAGCTCACGAAGGCGGCGGTCGCCGCGATGGTAAAGGGGCTTGCGCTGGACCTGGCGCCGCGACGGATCACCGTCAACAACGTCCAGCCCGGCCCGACCAAGACCGACATTACCTCCGGGTTCCTGGAGTACCTGATCGAGCGTAGCCCACAGAAGCGTGTCGCCGATCCTTCGGAAATCGCAGGCGCCGTTGCCTATTTCCTGCGGGACGACGCGGCCTACGTCACTGGTGCAAGCCTGACCATCGATGGCGGCTTCACGCTCTGAGCGTGCCCCCCATTCCCCTACCTTCGATCGTGGAGTCATCCTGATGCGCGCAATGATCCTGGCGTTGACCCTGGCGGGGATCGCCATCCCCATGTCCGCCCATGCTGCGGCCGCTGCTACAACGGTCGGCGACGATGCAACGGTTCGTGCCTACCACGTCCATGTATCGGACAAAGATCTTTCCGACCTTCGCCGACGTATTGGCGATACGCGGTGGCCCGACAAGGAGACGGTCGCCGACGATGCCCAGGGCATCCAGCTCTCCAAGGTACAGGCCCTCGTCGAGTATTGGGGAAAGGGCTATGACTGGCGTAAGTTCGAGGCACAACTCAACGCGTTACCGCAGTTCGTCACAACGATCGACGGTGAGGAGATCTACTTCATCCATGTTCGTTCGAAGCAGCCCGGCGCCTTGCCCCTCATCCTCACCCATGGCTGGCCGGGCTCGCCAGCCGAATTCCTCAAGACGATCGACCCGCTCGTGAACCCCACTGCACATGGTGGCAAGGCGGAGGATGCTTTCGATGTCGTGATCCCCGCGATTCCGGGCTATGGCTTTTCGAGCAAGCCCAAGGGCACGGGATGGGGACCGGACCGTGTCGCGAAGGCATGGGACACGTTGATGCACCGCCTTGGATACAACCGCTACGTTTCGCAGGGCGGCGACCACGGCTCGGTCATCTCCGATGCATTGGCACGCCAGGCACCTGCCGGGCTACTGGGCATCCACCTGAACATGCCGGCCACCGTGCCGCCCGAGCTCGTGAAGCCCATCTTCGGTGGCGAGCCTGCGCCGGCCGGCCTGGCGCCCGACGAGAAACGCGCCTTCGACTCCCTCAGTAGCTTCTTCGGCCGCAACGCCGCCTACGGCGCATTGATGGTCACCCGACCCCAGACCATCGGCTATTCGCTTGCTGATTCTCCCGCCGGCGAGGCCGCGTGGATGTACGAGAAGTTCGTCCAGTGGAGCGACAACCGTGGGCATCCCGAAGGCGTGCTCAGCCGTGACGAGATACTGAACGATATCAGCTTGTATTGGCTGACCAACACGGGTGCCTCGGCTTCGCGGTTCTACTGGGAGAACAACAACAACAACTTCAGCGCCGAGGCGCAGAAGACCCGGCAGATCAAGGTGCCCGTGGCTATCACCGTGTTCCCGCGCGAAATCTACCAGGCACCGAAGAGCTGGGCGCAGCGTGCCTACCCCTCGATGTACTACTTCCATGAGGTCGATAAGGGTGGCCACTTCGCCGCATGGGAGCAGCCCCAGCTGTTCGTGGAAGAAATCCGCGCTGCCTTCAAGTCGCTTCGCTAAAGAAGGATCCGTCATGTCATCCGATCAGATCTTCACCCGGCGTCGCTTCCTCGGCATGAGCGCCCTCGCCATGGCCGCTGGCCAGCTGGGTATGGCAAGCATCGCCGCTGCGTCACCCGCTTCCGCCGTGCGAAGTGCCAGCGCCACGGGAGTCGCTTTGGGCGGCACGGCCTTCCCACCGCTGAAGCAGATCCGCGCCGGTTCGTTGGACGTCGGCTATGTCGACATGGGGCCAGCCACCGGCCCCGTGGTCATCCTCCTCCACGGTTGGCCCTACGACATCCACAGCTTCGTCGATGTCGCGCCGATCCTGGTAGCCAGCGGGTACCGGGTGGTCATCCCCTACCTTCGTGGCTACGGGAGCACCCGGATCATCGATACCACCACGCCGCGCAATGCCCAGCCCGCGGCGCTGGCCACTGACATCATCGACCTGATGGATGCACTGAAAATCCGCAAGGCGGTCCTTGGCGGATTCGACTGGGGTGCGCGTACCGCGGACATCGTCGCGGCGCTTTGGCCGCAGCGTGTGAAGGCGCTGGTCGCGGTCAGTGGTTACCTCATCGGCAGCCAGGAGGCGGGGAAGAAGCCACTGGCTCCAGGTGATGAGCTGCAGTGGTGGTACCAGTTCTACTTCGCCACCGAGCGCGGCCGGGCAGGTTACGAGGCCAACCGCCACGACTTCAACAAGCTGATCTGGAAGCTCGCCTCCCCGAAGTGGGCCTTCGACGATGCCACCTACGAGCGCAGCGCCGCTGCGTTTGATAACCCGGACCACGTTGCGCTCGTGATCCATAACTACCGGTGGCGCATGGGTCTCGCGGAGGGCGAATCGAAATACGATGTCCTCGAGGCCAAGCTTGCACAGGCCCCCTCGATCGCGGTGCCAACCATCACCATGGAAGGCGACGCCAACGGTGCGCCCCACCCGGCACCCTCGATGTACGCATCGAAATTCACGGGTATGCATGAGCACCGCACGCTCAATGGCGGCATCGGGCACAACCTGCCGCAGGAGGCTCCGAAGGCGTTTGCGCAGGCGGTGGTCGATGTGGGCAGGCTCGCATGAGTGAGGGTGCATCGCTCAGCATCGGCAACTGGACCATGGCTCGGATCTGACTAAGATGTCGCGGGGGGATAACGTTCCGCGCGCCTGATCACCCTTGCTCACTTAGGAAAGGTCAAATGAAGCTTTTCGGTCGTTCGAAGATGGCTCCAGACACTCTGTTGACCATGGACGAGGTCACGTTTCTCGCTGGCCCGGAGCAACTACGTTCGCTGGCCCAGTTCTTCCTTTCCCAAGCCGAAAAACAAGAAGCGGGAACCGGGCGTGACCATGAGCACTACTCGGATACCCCGGGCGCGATTGATGGTGATCATGAGGTTATTGTCGCGGACCCGAAGATCCTATCGGGTTGAAGCTGCTCTACGAGCATCGTTGGCGTTGGTAGCGGCCTCCGCGAACACAGGAGACTGGATGAACAGGGGCTGGTTGAGATAGGCCTGGACGCGCGCCTCCCATATCTGGATCGCCGCGAGATCAGGTCCTAGAGGCTGTCCGGGCCATCGGCCGCCCGTGCGGTGTCAAGGAGATAGAGGGCTGGCTCGAAAAGCTACAACTCCCTAGGAATCCCTCCAGTTGCACCGCAGCAAAACGCTCCCTAAATTGGTGCAATGGATGCACCCGATCACACCGAGCTTCTGACCCTGCTGGGTACCGGCATCGCCGTTGTCGGCCCGGACCTGCGCGTCGCCTGGATCAACCCTGCCCTCGGTGAGGTGCTGGATGTCGGCCCCCGAACGGCCGTCGGCCAGCCCCTGGCCCAGCTGATGCGTGAGCCCGCCCTGGCCAGCCAGCTGGAGCGCACCCTATCCGAAGGCCGTGGTTTCAACCTTCGTGGGGTCAGCTTCGGGGTGGCACGGGGCCGCGATGTCACGGCAGACCTCTCCCTCCAGCCCATCGGCGATGGTCGGGTGCTGGTCGAGGTCCACCCCCTGGCGACCGACCTGCATGGGGGTGACACCCCGCTCTCCGCCACCCTCCGCGGCTTCGCCCACGAGGTGAAGAATCCGCTGGCTGGCCTGCGTGGTGCAGCGCAGCTGCTGGAGCGCCGGCTGGCCGATGCGGACCTGCGCGGCCTGGCCGCCATGGTGATCTCAGAGGCAGACCGCCTCGCTGCCCTCGCCGACGGTTTGCTGCGCCACGGCGGCGCGGCGCGGATCGGCCCGGTCAACATCCACGAACTGCTCGAACGCCTCGAAGGCCTGGTCACCGCCGAAGCCGACGCCCCGCGCGTCCGCCACGACTACGACCCCAGCCTGCCGGACGTCTCCGGCGACAACGACCGCCTGCTCCAGGTGCTGCTCAACCTCACCCGCAACGCCACCGAAGCCGGGGCTCGCACCATCACCCTGCGTACCCGCATTGAGCACGGCGCGCGGCTGGGCGAGCGCACCGTTCGCGCGGCCCTGCGCGTGGACGTGCTCGACGACGGCCCCGGCGTGGCCGACGAACTGCGCGACATCCTGTTCCATCCGCTGGTGAGCGGCCGTCCCGACGGCACGGGCCTGGGCCTGGCGCTCTCGCGCGAGATCGCGCTGGAGCACGGCGGCGACCTCCGCTACGTGAGCCACCCGGGCGACACCGTGTTCTCCCTGTACCTCCCGATGGAGCGTCCGCATGAGTGAGATCTGGATCGCCGACGATGACCGCGGCGTGCGCTTTGTGCTGGCCGAAGCCCTGCGCGATGCTGGGCATGCCGTGCGTGAGTTCAGCGCCGGTGATGCGGTACGTGCCGCGCTGGAAGAGAGCCGTCCGGCCCTGCTGGTGACGGACGTGCGCATGCCCGGCGAAAACGGCCTGCGCCTGCTCGAAGACCTCACCCGCCGCAACATCGGCCCGGTGATCGTCATGAGCGCCTTCACCGACGTGGCCACCACCGCCGCGGCGTATCGCGCCGGCGCCGCCGATTATCTGGCCAAGCCCTTCGACCTCGACCACGCCGTGGAAACCGTGGAGCGCGCACTGGCTGCCGCACGCGAGGAAGTGATCGTCCCCGCGCAGCGTGCCGACGCCCACGCCCTCATCGGCGAAAGCGCTGCGATGCGCGAAGTGTTCCGTCTGATCGGTCGCGTCGCCGCCAGCGACCTCAACGTGCTGATCACCGGCGAAACCGGCACCGGCAAGGAACTCGTCGCCCGCGCGCTGCATGAAGAAAGCGCCCGCGCCGGCAAGCCCTACGTCGCCCTGAACACCGCCGCCATCCCCGCCGAGCTGCTCGAAAGCGAACTGTTCGGCCACGAAGCGGGGGCCTTCACCGGTGCCACGCGTCGCGTGGCGGGCCGTTTCGAACAGGCCGATGGCGGCACGCTGTTCCTCGACGAAATCGGCGACATGCCGCTCGGTTTGCAGACACGCCTTCTGCGCGTGCTGGCCGGCGGCGAGTTCTACCGCGTGGGCGGGCGTGAGCTGATGCACGGAAACGTCCGCATCATCGCCGCCACGCACCAGGACCTGGAAGCGCGGGTGCTGCAGGGCCTGTTCCGTGCGGACCTGAAGCATCGCCTGGACGTGGTGCGCATTCCGCTGCCGTCCCTGCGCGAGCGGCGCGGTGATATCCCGCTGCTGGCCAGGCACTTCCTTGCCCAGGCCTCGGTGGAACTGAATCTCCCCGCGAAGCGCTTCTCGCGCGGCGCCCTGAAGCTGATCGAACAGCGCGACTACCCCGGCAACGTCCGCGAACTGGAAAACCTCTGCCGCCGCCTGGCGGTGATCGCCCCCGGCGTGGAAATCCAGACCGCGGACCTCGGCGCGCTGCCTGCCCGCGAAACCCGCAGCGGCGAGTGGACCGAAGCGCTGCGCCTGTGGGCGCAGGATGCGCTGGCCCAGGGCGAAGCGGACATCCACGCCCGCGCCCGCGAGTCCATGGACAAGACCTTGCTGCAGGCCGCCCTCATCGCCACCGACGGCCACCGCCAGCAGGCGGCGATCGCGCTGGGCGTGGGCCGCAATACGTTGACGCGTAAACTGGGTGCCTCGCGCAAACGGCGCCCCTCGACGGAACTCTGACCATGTCGCTTTACGTACGCCGCGCGTCGGTGGAAGACGCAGACCACATCGCCCGCTGGAACATCGCGATGGCGTGGGAGACGGAAGAGAAGCGGCTGGATCCCGAGACGATCGGCCGTGGCGTGCGCGCGGTGTTTGATGAGCCGCGTCGCGGGTTTTATCTCGTTGCGGAACTCGACGGTGTCGCGGTGGGCTGCCTGCTGGTCACGTATGAGTGGAGTGACTGGCGCTGTGGGGACTTCTGGTGGGTGCAGAGTGTGTATGTGGCACAGGAGGCGCGCCGGGCCGGGGTGTTCCGCGGGATGTATCACCATGTGAAGGCGATGGCGGAAGGGGCGGGGGCGGTGGGGTTGCGCCTATACGTGGAGACGGAAAACAGCCGGGCGCAGGCGACGTATGGTGGCCTTGGCATGGAGCGCTGCCACTACTTCATGTATGAAGCCGAATTGAAGCGTTAGGCCAGCCGGAGGCCCTGGTCGACCTGCGCGATGCGCGCTTCGAAGTCGCGGGCGGGGACGGCGCGGCCGAAGAGGAAGCCTTGCATTTGCGTGCAGCCGGCGTTGCCGAGGAAGCTGGCTTGTTCGACGCTTTCCACGCCTTCGGCGAGCACCATCTTGTTCATGCCTTTGCCCATGGCGATGATGGCGCTGACGATGGCGGCGCTGTCGTTGTCCCAGGCGACGTCGCGGATGAAGGCGCGATCGATCTTCAGCGTATCCACCGGGAAGTGTTTCAGGTACGCAAGGCTGCAATAGCCGGTGCCGAAGTCGTCGAGGCTGAGTGAGACGCCTTCGGCCTTGATCCGGTGCAGCAGGTCGGCGATGTGGTCGCCGCCTTCCATCACCGTGCGCTCGGTCACTTCCAGCTCAAGCAGCGTGGGATGCAGGCCGGTTTCGACGAGGATGGCCTGCATCGATTCGAAGAAACGCGTGTGCTGGAACTGCAGCGCGGAGACGTTCACCGAGACGGACAGCGGGCGGTACGTCTGCGACCATTCCCTGGTCTGCCGGCAGGCTTCGCGCAGGGCCCATTCGCCGATCGGCACGATGAGGCCGCAATCCTCGGCCACGGGAATGAACTGCTCGGGCGTGTAGATATCCTCGCCATCCACCTGCCAGCGCAGCAGGGCTTCGGCGCCGACGATGGTGCCGAGGTCCACGTCGACCTTGGGCTGGTAGTGCAGGCTGAGTTCGTTGCGGGCCAGCGCCTTGCGCAGCTCCACTTCGATGCGCACGCGCGCGGTGTTGCGCTCGTTCATGCTCGGGTTGAAGAAGCGGTAGCCGTTGCGGCCCTGCATCTTCGCTTCGTACATGGCGGTGTCGGCGTTGCGCAGCATGGATTCGGCGTCGTAGGCGTCGTCCGGGAACAGGCTGATGCCGATGCTGAAGCTGATCGCCAGCGCCGAGGCTTCCAGGCCGATCGCCTCGTTGCACGCCTGTAGCACCTTCTCGGCCACGTCGGTGGCATCCACGGCGTCGTCCACGTGCGGCAGCAGCACCACGAACTCATCGCCACCGAGCCGGCTGACGGTGTCGTCGGCGCGCACGGCCGAGCGGATGCGTCGCGCGACTTCCTGCAGCAACGCATCGCCGGCGGCGTGGCCGAGGCTGTCGTTGATCTGCTTGAAGTGATCGATGTCCACGAACAGAAGGGCGCAACGCTGGCGACGGCGCGTGGCGACCGTCACCGCGAACTCCATGCGCGACTGCAGCAGCGCGCGGTTGGGCAGGCCGGTGAGCGTGTCGTGGTGCGCGAGGTGCGCCATCTTCAGCGCGAGCGCGCGCGTTTCGCTGACGTCATGGAACACCACGACGCCGCCAACCACGTTGCCCGCGTGGTCGTGGATCGGCGCGGCCGAATCCTCGATCGGGCTGTCGAAGCCATTGCGGTGGACGAGGATGGCATCGGTGGTGAGGCCGATGATGGTGTTCTTCTGCACCGCCGTGCGCAGCGGGTTGGCGATGGGGCGGCGGGTCAGCGGATCGCGTAGCTGGAAGATGTCGTCCATCGGCCGGCCCACGGCTTCATGCGTGGACCAGCCGGTCATCGCTTCGGCGATGGGGTTGAGCGAGGTGACCATCAGCTCGGGATCGGTGGTGATCACCGCGTCGCCGATGGATTTCAGCGTGACTTCGGCCAGCTCGCGCTCGCGGAACAGCGCGTCTTCGAAGGCCTTGCGCTCGCTGATGTCCTGCACCTGCGAGACGAAATACAGCGGCTCGCTGCGCTCGTCGCGCACCAGCGAGACGGTGAGCAGCGCATGGACGATGTGCCCCTCGCGGTGCAGGTAGCGCTTTTCCATGTGGTACGAGGCGCGTTCGCCATCGAGCACCTGCTGGAGCAGGCCGAGGTCGGCGACGAGGTCATCCGGGTGGGTGATGTCCTGGAAGCTGAGCGCGAGCAGTTCGTCTTCGGCGTAACCGAGCATGCCGCAGATGGCGTCGTTTACCTGCAGCCAGCGGCCGTCGGGCATCACCAGCGCCATGCCGATGGCGGCGTGGCGGAAGGCCTGCGAGAAACGCCGCTCGCTTTCCTTCAGGCGCGCTTCGAGCGCGCGGCGGTCGGAGATATCGGCGAGCACCACGAAGGCGCCGCGCACGTTGCCTTCGTCGTCGACATCCGGCGAGAAGCTGGCCTGGGCGAAGCGCTCGACGTCTTCGCGGCGCAGTTCGCGGTCGGTGATCATCGTGCTGCCGGCGAGCGCGGCGACGACGCCTGGCTCGATGCGCTCGTACAGCGCGGCAGGAATCAGTTCGCGCAGCGTGCGGCCTTCCACCGGCGCGTCGCCCAGGCCCATCCACGCGCAGTACGCCGGGCTGGCGTAACGGAACCGCTGGTCCGTGCCGACGTACGCCACCATGGCGGGCGCGCGTGCATGGATAAAGGCGGGCCAGTCAGCCGGGGCGAGCTCGTCGGGTGAAGCGGGGAGGCGCATGGGGAGGCCAGCGGGGCAATGAACCCACTTTAATGCTCGGGTGGGTTCATCGTATATCGGCGGTTGTGAAGAGCCGCGTCAGTGCAGGGCGGGTGCCGGGGCTGTCAGCGCCCCGTTGGCATCCAGCATCACCCGGCCCAGGGCCTGGAGCTCACGGTCCGTCCCGAAGCGGGTGGCCAGGGCGTCGAGCATCGGCGCCAGGGCATTCGGCTCAAGCGGGTAGCCGTGGGCGAGGACGCGGGCCTTGCCCGGCGCGGGCTGGGCCACGGTGACGGCGGCCATGCCCAGGCCGGCGGCCTCATGCGCGTACAGCTGGGGCGCCGGCAGGGCCGGATCGGCCTCGGCCAGGGCTTCCACCAGGTAACCGGCGGAGGAGGCGGGGTCGCCTTCCAGGTGCAGGGGCACGTGGTGGGCGGCGAGCAGGGCGGCGTACTGGCGCAGCTCGAACAGGGTGCCGGCCAGCTCGTGGGTGGGGTTGTCGCGCTGGATGCCGTCGCGGGCGAACCAGCCGGCGATGCCCGGCACGCTGACCCGGCCCTCGGCGTAATGCAGGGGCAGGCCGCGCGAACCCATCGCCGTCTCTTCCTTATAGGGGGTGAGCAGGGCGGTCTCGAGCATGGTCCACAGCGGGGCCAGGTTCACGTGCTCGTACTGCACGCAGGTGAGGGCCAGCAGGTCGTCGCGGCTGAGGTAGCGGGCGTGCTCCAGGCGGATGCCCAGGGTGCGCATGAGGAAATCCGCCGTGAGCGAGCCCGCTTCGCCCTTGCCCACCAGCTGGACTTCCATGGCCTGGGTGAGCTCTTCGGCCAGCTCTTCCGGGGCCAGCAGCACCCACGGCACCAGGCGCATGGGGCCGCCGGCGTAGCGCGGGTCCGGCACCAGGGGCTGGGCGGGCATGTGGCCTTCGTGGGTGCCGAAGGCGACCACGCCGCCCTGGGTGGTGACGCGCGGCACGCGGCGGGCCAGCTCTTCCAGGGTGGCGAACACCGGGAAACCGGGGCGCAGCAGCTCCACGCCATCGAACAGGGCGCCGGCCACGGCGAAGCGCGAGGCTTCCACGCCGGGCAGCAGGGCGCTGAGGTCCTGGGCCATCAGGGCGGCCAGCTCCTGCGCTTCGTCGCGGGTGAGCTCAAGCCGATCGGGGGCTTCGCCCGGGACCAGTTCCAGCGCCAGGATGGCGGGGCAGGCGATCAGCGGCTCGGACACGACGCATTTCCACAACGGCAAAGGAACGCAATTCTACCATTGGCCGTGTTTGCCCTTTCGTTGTGAGGGGATGCGGGTTAGCCTTGCCGATACCCGGTTCGTCGGCGAACGTCGGCGTCCGCGTCCCCTTTGGCTTCGATCATTAGCCGGTCGGGCATCCCTATCAGGTTTCGGACAGTCCCTAGAGCATGGAAAAGTCGCAAAAGCGCGTGGGTGTGGTCGGTGGTGTCCGCATTCCCTTCTGTCGCAACAACACCGCGTATGCGGATGTCGGCAACTTTGGCATGTCGGTCAAGGTGCTCGGGTCGCTGGTTGAAAAGTTCGGCCTGCACGGCGTGGAGCTGGGCGAAGTGGCGATGGGTGCGGTGATCAAGCACTCGTCGGACTGGAACGTGGCCCGCGAGGCCGTCCTGTCATCGGGCCTGGCCCCGACGACGCCGGGCATCACCACGGCGCGCGCCTGCGGCACCTCGCTGGATAACGCGATCATCATTGCCAACAAGATCGCCACCGGGCAGATCGAGGCGGGCATCGCCGGCGGCTCGGACACGACCAGCGACGTGCCCATCGTCTACGGCCAGAAGTTTCGCAAGCGCCTGCTGGCGCTGAACCGTGCGAAGAGCCTGAAAGAGAAATTCCAGGTCGCCACGCGCGGCTTCTCGCTGAAGGAACTGAAGCCCTCCTTCCCGGGCGTGGCCGAGCCGCGCACGGGCAAGTCGATGGGCGACCACTGCGAGAGCATGGCGAAGGAATGGCACATCGGCCGCGTGGAGCAGGACGAGCTCGCGCTCGCCAGCCACAAGAAGCTCGGTGCCGCCTACGACGCCGGTTTCTTCGACGACCTGGTGGTGCCGTTCCGTGGCCTCAAGCGCGATGGTTTCCTGCGCGCGGATTCCACGCTGGAGAAGCTCTCGTCGCTGAAGCCGGCGTTCGACAAGACCTCGGGCCAGGGCACGCTCACCGCGGGTAACTCCACGGGCCTGTCCGATGGCGCGGCGGCGGTGCTGCTGGCCTCGGAAGACTGGGCCGCCGCGCGTGGCCTGGCCATCCAGGCGTACTTCCTCGATGCCGAAGTGTCGGCGGTGGACTTCGTGCATGGCGAAGGCCTGCTGATGGCGCCGACGGTGGCGGTGCCGCGCATGCTGAAGCGCCACGGCCTCACGCTGCAGGATTTCGACTTCTACGAAATCCACGAAGCGTTTGCCGCCCAGGTGCTGTGCACGCTGCGTGCATGGGAATCCGAAGACTATTGCCGCAACCGGCTGGGCCTCGACGCCCCGCTGGGATCGATCGATCCGGCAAAGCTCAACATCAACGGTTCCAGCCTCGCGGCGGGCCATCCGTTCGCGGCCACGGGTGCGCGAATCGTGGCCACGCTGGCGAAAATGCTGGAGCAGAAAGGGTCGGGCCGTGGCCTGATCTCGATCTGCACCGCCGGTGGCATGGGTGTCACGGCGATCCTCGAACGTCCCTGATCACGGTTTCGCATGCTCGCACTTCGTACCAGTACCTCGCTTAGCGCCATCGGTCTGCTCATCGGCATTGCCGGGACGAGCTTCCTGACGGCGCTTACCTACGAACGCGCACCGGCCACGCGCCGCCTGGCCGAAGTGGTGATGCCAGGCAGTGCGAAGGACCTGCTGTCCCAGCCGCCGTCGCGGCGCACCCCCGCGGCCACGCCGCCGGAGCGCCTGCGCACGCGTGCCGTCGTCGACCTGGCCGCGCACCCGGTGATCCATCGCGCCGCGGCCACGGCCGCAGCGGCCGAGCCGGCAGCGGAGCCGCTGGTGCCGGTGTACATGCCGTCGCCGCGTTACCCGATGGAAGCCCTGCGCGCGCATCGCGAAGGCCAGGTGGTGCTGAGCGTTACTGTCACCCCGCAGGGTGATGTCACCGCCGTGGCGGTAGGCCGTTCCAGTGGCGATCCGTCGCTGGATGATGCGGCGGAGGAGGCGGTGCGTAACTGGCGTTTCGCCGCGGCCGATCGTGCGCCGCGCTATACGTCGGATTTGCCGATTCGCTTTGAGCTGACCGATCCGCTCTGACAGGGCGAGCTCCTACAGGATGCCGGAAGAGGCTGAGCCGAACGCGGTGATCATGCGGGTGTAGATCATCTTCAGCGACACATCCACTTCGGGGAAGTCGCCGACCGGTTCGTAGCATTCGAAGAACTTCGGATCCGTCCAGCGCATCGGGATGCAGCCGGGTTTCAGGTCGTAGCTGGTGGCGTAGCGGAACGGCCACAGGTCGAAGAACGGCAGGCGTTCGGAGACGTCACCGATGAATTCGTTGATCTCCGACAGCACCGGGATCGTCTTCTGCCGCGGGCCGATCACCCACGCATTGCCGGGCTCGGTGTCCTGCATGATCGAGCCGCGCAGCCGATCCGAGAAACGCTTGTCGTAGATGATCACGCCGGACTCGGTGTTGTAGTGGTCCGAGCGCGGGTCGAAGTTGTGCGTGCCGACCATGGCGAAGGTGTCGTCCACCACGATGGACTTGGCATGCAGGCCGAAGCGCACGCCTTCGGTAAGCAGCGGCGCGGGGCGATGGCGTGCGCCGGGGCCGTAGCGGCGGCCGGCGGACAGGAAGCCGGCGCTTTCCGACGGACCCGACGTGCCGGCGGCACGCGAACGCTCCGCGCGGGTCGGGCGGCGATCGCCGCCTCCCGAGCCCACCGGCCGGTTGATCGGCGGCGTGATGATGTCGGTGGTCGGCCCTTCCAGCGCGTCGCGGTCGGCGTTGGCCGGGTGCGGCTTCAGTTCGTAGATCTCGAAGCCGTAATCGATGAGGTAGCGCTTACGGTGCTTATACGACATGGCGTACACCGCGAAGGCGTCGGTGGACGCCAGCGAGTTGGTGGAGACGACGACGCGCGGCGGATCCGGCTGCTTGTGCAGGTTGCTGAAGATCTTCTTCGCCGGCTTGCTCATCACCAGGTACGGCGTCTGCAGCACGATCTCGCTTTTCGCGTTACGCACCAGGCCCATGATGTGCCGGGTAAGCGTGCGCGCCTCGCGGCGTTTCGGGTCGTCCGTCTTGCCGGGCAGGTCGGAGAGGTATTCCACGCGGTTGAGTCGTAGCGTCGCGCGGACCAGTCGCTCGTCGACCCAACCCGCGTCCTCGGCGTGCTCGAGCAGTTCCGTCACGCGTTCGGGGTTGTCGTAGGTGGGTGGCGCCCATCGCTTGAGGTCGTCGGTGTCGGCCACCAGCTCGCTGTTGACGTCACGCAGGTGGGTCAGCGGCACCGCGCGCTTGTGCACCCAGAACTGGTCGAAGCTGGCGCCCATGGCCTTGGCGGCGGGGCCGCCGACCATGACGTCGCGGTCCACGTAATCGAACGCCGGGTCCCAGTCGAAATAGCGGTCTTCGTAATTGCGCCCACCGGTGATGCCGATCAGGTCGTCGATGACGATCAGCTTGTTGTGCATGCGCTGGTTGAAGTGGAAGAAGCAGCAGACGATGCCGGCGGCGAATTCCAGCGGCGGCGTGCGCGCGCTGTAGAAGGTGGGGTTGTAGAGGCGGATCTCGATGTTGTCGCTGGCGCGCGCCAGCACCGCGAGCAGGCCCGGGTCGCGGAAGGAGAACAGCTGGTCGGCGAGGATCCGCACGCGGACGCCACGGCGGGCGGCGGCGATCAGTTCATCGAGCACCAGCTTGCCGGCGTCGTCCTGCTCCCAGATGTAGGTCTGCACGTCGATGGTCTGGCGGGCGGCGCGGATCAGGTTCACGCGCGCGGCCAGCGCGGTCTCGCCGTCTTCCAGCAGCGTGGCCACGTGCACGGGCTTGTCCGGGGTGGAGGCGGCGTTGGCTTCCAGCGCCGCATCGACCAGCACCGAGGGCAGGGCGCAATGGTCCGGCTGGGCGCAGGTGGACTGCCGGTCGACGGTGAGGGCCACCACCGCATCGGCTTTCTGGATGCGCGCCGCCGAGAGCGAACAGCCGCCCGTCGCCAGCGTGGCGGCAAGGATCAGGAGCAAGAGGAGGCGGCGCATGCCGCGCATCATAGGGGACGCTTAGCAACGGAACGTGAGCCGTGCGCGCGCCGTGGGCTTACATTGCCTCGATAACTATGGCCATGCCGAGGTTCACGCGGTCTGACAACGCGCCGCGGCGGCCAAGCATCCCGAAATCCGTGCGGTCGATGATGCCCTGCAGCTGCAGGACGCAGCCGGCCATGGACTCGGGCGGGCAGCGGTTGGCCAGGAGCCGGAAGGTGACCGGACGGGTGACGCCGCGGATGGTCAGCTCGCCGGTGACTTCGCCACCATGGCTGAGCAGGACCAGCGGCGTGGCCTGGGAAACGAAGTGGATGCGCGGGTGGTGTTCCGCATCGAAGAACTCCGGCGCCAGCACCCAGCGGCGCAGGCGCGCGGATTCCATCTGGATGTTCTCGGTGTCGATGTCGGCCCGGACCACCGCCGTGGCGGTGGCCGGATCGGTGGTGAGATCCCCGCGGATGCCCTGGAAGCTGCCTGCGACCGAAGTGACCCAGAGCAGGCGCACGCTGAACTCGGCCTTGGAGCGCACCGGATCGATGCGCAGTTCAGCGGCGTACAAAGGCGCCGCTGAGAGGAGCAGGGCGATCGCCGACAGCAGGAGGCGCATCAGGAAGCTCGACGGGTAAGACTAGTTGGGTGGAGACCAGAAGGTTTCGAGCTTGGCCTTGCCGGGCTCGAGCTTGTCGCCGATGGACAGGCGGGCCATGCCACCGGGCGGCATGCCGCGGTAATCCTCGGAGCGACCTTCGACGAGGAAGGCTACCAGCTGCTCGATGCCGGGATTGTGACCGACGAGGACGACACGCTCGGCGTCGCTCTGCTCATCGAGGAGGTCGTACAGGTCACCCACGGTGGCGTCGTAGATGGCGGGTTCGAACTGGGGCTCGACCTGGCCCAGCGCCAGCGCCGCGGTTTCGCGGGTGCGCTCGGATGGGGAGCAGAGGATGCGGTCGTAATGGACGTCGTGGCTGGCGAGCCACTCGCCGGCGGCGCGGGCTTCGTTCTTGCCGTGCTGGGTGAGTTTTCGCTCGCGGTCGTCTTTACCTGCCGTGGCGGTTTCCGCCTCGGCATGACGCAGGAGAATGAGTTCGCGCATGGGTACAGCCCTCCGCTAAGGCCACGTATCGTGGCGTGATGCTTGCTCGCGGTTGCCCTTACGCTCAGGTGCTTCGCTTTATCCAGCGAAGAAGTTTCGCCCAGTCGTCCTGGTGTCCGCGCACGTTTTCCGAGTGATAGTCGAAGATGCCCTTACCGAGCGCCGTGAGCAAGACGTAAGCCTGCGAATCACGTAACTCGGCCACCACCGGGAAGGGCGATTGTCCGGCAAGATCGGCCATGGCTTGCTGGCTGGCGTTCGTCCACGGCTTCAGGCGATTGCCGACCAGGGCCACGGGCAGCTTGCCACGCTTTACCCGGGGGATGCCTTGCAGGATCTTGAGGAAATCCATGGTCGCGTCGAGGTCGAAGGACGACGGCAGAACGGGGACCAGGATGACATCGGCCTTGTCGAGGTAAGGCTCCATGTCCTTTTCGTCGACGCCGGCGGGGGTATCGACGATCACCCGCTGGATATCGTCGGAGAGACGGTCGAAGGCGCGGCGGCTACCTTCGATGGCGGTGACGCCGGGGACGTTCTCAGGGCGGCGGCCGGCCCAGCGCAGGCTGGAGTGTTGCCGGTCCGCATCGATGATGGCCGTGTGCTTGCCGGCCTGTGCCCAATGGGTCGCGAGCTGGGTCACCAGCGTCGTCTTGCCGCAACCACCCTTGCTGCTAGCCACGAGCGTCGTAAGCATCCGCGAGCACCTGCCATGGGGAGGTGCCTAGCCTACACAGGGTGAGTGGATCAAAACAGCTTCGTACGAACCTTGGGCATAACGACCAAGATCAGGGTGCCGATGGGGCCCAGGATGAGGGAGAGCAGCCACCAGACCAGGCCGCTGCGGTTCTTGCCCTGGGCCAGGCCGGCGTTGATCAGCGAGAGGGTGCCCCAGCCGACGAAGAAACCAGCACGTTCACTGGCGAAGATGGCGAATTGGTCCATTGCAAGCTCCTGTTCTATCGCAGGATGGAGGCATGTCCACCCAGCGTCGCCCCCGATGGTAACAACGTCGAGCGTTTGTGAAACCGAGGGGCCGTAGCTTCCGTTCATCCTGCGGCCGTATCCTTGTTCTTTTATTTCACGGAGATGTCGCATGCGGGGACGCCGCGCCGTAACCCTGGCCCTTGCCGGGCTGCTTTCCCTGCCTGCGCTGGCCGCCACCCCCTGGCCGGGTGCCGCCAAGGGGCCGACCAAGGCTGACGCCAAGGCCCAGAAGGACCAGACCAAGGCCCTGCTCCAGTTCCAGAAGGACCTGGCCAGCGTGCTGGCGCTGCGCACCGAGGCCGAGCCGCTGCTGGGCGCCGCCTTGCTGGCCCGCCCGCTGCCCAGCCCGCCCGAGGTGCTCAGCTACCACGCCCTGCTCGAGCGCGCCTCGCGCAATGCCGACGCCGGCCCCCGGGTGACCTGGGCGAGCCTGGCCGATTGCAATGCGAAGACCGATGGCGCCTGCCCCAACGCGGACGCCGTCACCCAGCTGCAGACCCAGGCCCCGGATAACGCCGCGGTGTGGATGCTCAAGCTGGGTATCGACGACCACAAGGGCGATGCCGCCGCCGCCCGCGCCGACCTGGCCAAGGCCGCCAACGCCAAGGTTTACGATGATTACCTCGGCGCCAGCCTGAAGGCGCTGGCCACCTCGGTGAGCCAGCTGCCCCCGCCGCCGGACACCTTCAACGCCCTGCAGGGTTCCGGCGCCGCCGGCGTGCAGATGGTGATCGTGTTTGGCCTGGCCAGCGCGCAGCCGCTGCCTTCGTTCCAGTCCACGGCGCGCTTCTGCGAGACCAACAAGGAAAACGGCGCGATCGTCGCCGACTGCCTGAAGCTGGCCAAGGTGCTGGAATGGGGTAGCAGCCCGCTCGGCCGCTCCCTCGGCCTGCATCTGCGCGAGACCCTGTCGACGGATGCCGCCGACCAGCAGTCCGCGAAGGCGGCGCGCCTCAACCTCGTGTGGCAGATGCAGCGCTTCGCCCAGCTCAACGTCCAGGCCCAGGGCGACCGCGCCACGGCGCTGAAGCTGCTGATGCTGGCGCGCAGCGGCGGCACCGAGATGAGCGTGGTGCTGGCCTCGTTGCGAGCCTACGGCATGCCGGCCGAGGCGCCCGCCGACTGGTCACCTGCCCACGTCGAAAACGGGAAATAAAAAAAAGGGCGCCCAAGGGCGCCCTTTTTTCGTTCGTCGTCGACGTTCTTTATTCGCCCAACGCCTCGCGCATGAATTCCGGCTGGGCGAGGGCGCCCTTGTGGATGTCAGCGTTATAGTACTTGGTCGGGAAGCCCTTGCTGATGGCGCCGCGCTCGCGGAAGCCGGACAGGTCGCCATCCTTGCGGGCCATGGTGCAGCTCCACCAGCCGGTGGGGTAGCACGGCTGCGGGAAGGGCAGCGTGCGCACGGCCTTGAAGCCGGCGGTACGCATGGCCGAGCGCATCGACTTGATCAGCTCGATGTGGGCGATCGGCGATTCCGACTGCTGGACCAGGATGCCGCCGTGGCGCAGGGCCTTGAAGCAGCTGGCGTAGAAGGCGGCGTTGAACAGGCCTTCGGCCGGGCCCACCGGGTCGGTCGAGTCGACGATGACCAGGTCGATCGATTCCGGCTCGGCTTCGGCCATGTACTTGATGCCGTCGATGAAGAGCAGCTCGGCGCGCGGGTCGTTGTTCGAATCGCACAGCTCCGGGAAGTACTCCTCGGCCAGGCGGGTGACGCGCTCGTCGATTTCCACCTGGGTGGCCTTCTCGACTTCCTCGTGCTTGAGCACCTCGCGCAGCGTGCCGCAATCGCCGCCGCCGATGACCACGACGCGCTTGGCGCGGGCGTGGGTGAACAGCGCCGGGTGGGTCATCATTTCGTGGTACAGGAAGTTGTCACGGCCGGTGAGCATGACGCAGCCGTCGATCACCATCAGGTTGCCCCAATCGGTGGTCTGGTAGATCTCGATCGTCTGGAACTCGGTCTTCTCGGCGTGCAGCAGGCGCTCGACGCGGAAACCGATGGAAGAGCCCGAAGCCTGGTGGGCTTCGGTAAACCAGCTGAGTTGCTGCTGCGACATGACGCGTGATCCTGGAAACGGGTAGGGGGTTTGAATCGACGATTGTACCGGCTCCGGGGCAAAAAGCGGCCAAGTCCCTGACCGGCTTGCGGTGTAGGCCCATCCCTACCGATACCCGGATGTCATGTGGGGCCGCTACAATAGAAGGTCAGCCGCTACCCCCGACGGGTGGCTGGCCCCGCCTGGTCTGGCCCCGCGGCGTGCGAGGCTCCCGGCCGTCCAGGCCCGTTTCAGGTCAAGGTTCGCCGCTGCGACTGTTCCGCGCCCCCTCAAGGGGACACGACAACATCACCTGGAGAACGCCTGCCCATGGCGAACTGGACCATCGATCGCGCCAAGCTGACCTACGCGATCCCCCACTGGAGCAACGGCTACGTCGACGTGGCCGCCGACGGCCACCTGCAGATGCGCCCGCGCGGCGACGAGGGCCCGGCCCTCGACCTGCCGGCCATCGTCGACCAGGCCAAGGCCGAAGGCCTGCGCCTGCCGTTGCTCATCCGCTTCCCCGATATCCTGGCCGACCGCCTGCGCCGCCTGCGCGAAGCGTTCGCCAAGGCCATCGACGATGCCGACTACGCCGGCTCGTACACGGCCATCTATCCGATCAAGGTGAACCAGCAGCGCGGCGTGGTCAGCGAGCTGGTCGCCGCCGGCGAGGAAGGCTTCGGCCTGGAAGCCGGCTCGAAGCCCGAGCTCATGGCCGTGCTGGCCTATGCCCGCCCAGGCAGCATGGTGGTCTGCAACGGTTACAAGGACCGCGAATACGTGCGCCTGGCGCTGATCGGCCGCAAGCTCGGCCTGCGCGTGCACATCGTGGTGGAGAAGCTTTCCGAGCTGGACCACGTGCTGGCCGAGGCGAAGGCGCTGGACGTGGAGCCGCTGCTCGGCGTGCGCGTGCGCCTGGCCTCCATCGGCGCCGGCAAGTGGCAGAACACCGGTGGCGACAAGGGCAAGTTCGGCCTCAGCCCCGGCCAGGTGCTGGAGCTGATTGACCGCCTGGACGCCGCGGGCCTGAAGCACACCCTGCGCCTGCAGCACTTCCACATGGGCTCGCAGATCTCCAACGTGCGCGACATCGCCGCGGGCATGCGCGAAGCCGTGCGTTACTTCATCGAGCTGCACCGCCTGGGCGTGCCCATCGATGTGGTGGACGTCGGTGGCGGCCTGGGCGTGGATTACGAAGGCACCCGTTCGCGCAGCTTCAACTCGATCAACTACAGCCTGGGCCAGTACGCCGCCAGCATCGTCCAGCCGCTGGCCGAGGCCGTGGCCGAGCACGGCATGCCGGCGCCGATCATCTTCACCGAGTCGGGCCGCGCCATGACGGCGCACCACGCGGTGATGGTGGTGAACGTGAGCGAAGTGGAAGAGGTGCCGACCGGCGCCATCGTCCCGCCGCGCGCGGAGGAGCCGTCGGTGCTGCGCCACCTGCGTGAAACCCACGCCGAGCTGGACGATCGCCCGCCGCTGGAACTGTTCCACGAGGCGCAGCATCACTTCGCCGAAGGCCAGGCGCTGTACGCGCTGGGCCAGCTGGACCTGCGCGACCGCGCCACGCTGGACGACCTGTTCTACGCCATCGCCAACGCCGTGCGCCCGCGCCTGCTGCCCGCCGAGCGCGCGCATCGCCAGGCGCTGGACGACCTGGACGAGAAGCTGGTCGACAAGTACTTCGTGAATTTCTCGGTCTTTGAATCGGTGCCGGACATCTGGGCGATCGACCAGATCTTCCCGATCGTGCCGATCAATCGCCTCGACGAAGAACCCACCCGTCGCGGCGTCATCGCGGACCTCACCTGCGATTCGGATGGGCGCATCGACCATTACGTGGATGCGGAGGGCGTGGACGTGAGCCTGCCGCTGCATTCGCTGAACGAGGGTGAGTCGTACCGCCTGGGCATCTTCATGGTCGGCGCGTACCAGGAGACCCTGGGCGACATTCACAACCTGTTCGGTGACACGGATGCCGTGAACGTGCGCGCCACCGCGTCCGGCTACGAGTTCGCGCACATCCGCCGTGGTGACACGACGGACCTGATGCTCGACTACGTGGGCTACGACGTGAAGGCGCTGCGCCAGACCTACGCCGAGCGCATCCAGGCCGCGGGCATCGGCGGCGCGCTGGCGGATGAACTTGCCGCGTCGCTCGACAAGGGCCTCACCGGCTACACCTATCTCGCGGAGACCACGCGATGACTCTGAAAGCGGCGTTTATCGGACTGGGCGCGATGGGTGCGCCCATGGCCGGGCACCTCCATGCCAAGGGCCTGCTGGCTGCCGTGGGCAACCGCACGCAGTCGCGCGCCGATGCGTTGGCGCAGGAACTGGGCGTGCAGGCGCCGGACCTCGCCACCATCGCCTCGACCTGCGATGTCATCGCCCTGTGCGTGAGCGCGGATGCCGACGTCATCGGCGTGGTCGAGGCGCTGGCGCCTTCGCTGAAGAAGGGCGCCGTGGTGGTCGATCACTCCACCGTCTCGCCGGACACGGCGAAGAAGGCGGCACGCATCATCGGCGACGCCGGCGGCCTGTTCCTCGACGCGCCGGTGTCCGGTGGTGTCGAAGGCGCGAAGAACGGCAAGCTCTCGGTGATGGTCGGCGGTGACGAGGCCACGCTGGAGAAGGCCCGTCCGGTGCTCGACGCCTATGGCGTGCGCATCACCCACATGGGCCCGGTCGGCAGCGGCCAGGCGACGAAGGCGGTGAACCAGGTGCTGGTCGCCGGCATCGCCCATGCGGTGACCGAAGGGCTGGCGCTGGGTGAAGCGCTGGGCCTGGAAGCGGATCGCCTGATTCCCACGCTGGGCGCGGGCGCGGCCGGCAACTGGTTCCTCGAGAAGCGCGGCGCCACCATGCTGCGCAACGAGTTCTCGGTGGGCTTCAAGCTGGCGCTGCTGCATAAGGACCTGGGCATCGTCCGCGGCATCGCCACGGACGCCGGCACGGACCGGACGATCATCGAACAGTCGCTGGCGGATTTCGCCCAGCTGATGTCCGAAGGCTACGGCGACGACGACATCTCCGCGCTGATCCGCCTGAAGCGGAAGAGCTGACGAAAAAAAAGGCCCCTCGCGGGGCCTTTTTTTAACCGCCTTCTTTCAGCGCGATGGCCTTGATGCCGGCCGACTGCAGCCGCTGCTGGGTGCTTTCCAGCTCGGTGGCCGACTTGAACGGCCCGAGGCGGACGCGGTTATACGTCTGCGCGCCGACCTTCACCGGCTGCACGTTGGCGATGAAACCCTGCAGCGCGAGCTTCGCCTTCAGCGATTCGGCATCCGCCGCGCTGGGGAACGCACCGACCTGCAAGAGGTAACCCGGCGTGCCCGAAGGCGCGGCCGGTGCGGCCTGCGCGGGCGTGGCGGTGACCGTCTGCGTCGTGGCCTTCGGCAGGTTCGCCGTGGCGGCGCTGACCTGTTCCTTCTGCTGCTGGGTCGCGGCGGCGGCCGCGGCAGCCTGCTGGGCAGCCTGCGCGGCCTGGGCCTGCTGTTGCTGCGCGGCGGTCTGCTGCTGGGTCTGCTGCGCCTCGGCCTTGGCCTGGGCGTGGATCTCCGCATCCGGAATGCGCACTTCCTTCTCGGAAAGCACCGAATAGAAGTCGTACGACGGCTTGCGCGGCTTCTCCGGCTCGGCCGTGTCAGCCACGCCCGGCTCGCTGGCCTTCTGCGCGGTGGCCTGCGGGTTCGGCTCGGGGCCGTCCTTCTTCATCGGCATGAAGCTGCCGCGCATGGCGAAGGCCATCAGCAGCGCACCGGCCATGATGCCGATCAGGGCCCAGCCCCAGCCCGGCATGCCGCCGGAGCTGTTGCGTACGGCCTGGCGGCCCTTGGGCTTCTTGCGTGTTGCCATTTACATGCTCTCCGGGGCGCTGATGCCCAGCAGATCCAGACCGTTCCTGAGTACCTGTTGCGTCGCCGCGACCAGGGTGAGGCGGGCGTCGCGCAGGTCGGCGTCGTCCACGATCCATTTGTGCTCGTGATAGTAGCTGTGCAGGGCGCCCGCGAGTTCGCGCAGGTATTGCGCGATCAGGTGCGGTTCCAGATTGATGCCGGCGGCTTCGACCACTTCCGGGTAGCGCGACAGTTCCACCATCAGCGCCTGCTCGTGCTCGGTATCGAGCAGGGGCAGCTTCGCCAGGCCGTTGCCGCGGTCCGTGGACAGGCCACGGTCGGCCAGTTCGCGGAACACGCGGCAGGCGCGGGCATGGGCGTACTGGATGTAGTAGACCGGGTTGTCGTTGCTCTGCGAGCGGGCCAGGTCGATGTCGAACACCAGCTGCGAGTCGGCCTTGCGCGCGATGAGGAAGTAGCGCGTGGCGTCACGGCCGGCTTCGTCGATCAGGTCGCGCAGGGTGACGTAGGAGCCGGCGCGCTTGGAGATCTTCACCTCTTCGCCGCCGCGCATCACCGTCACCATCTGGTGCAGCACGTATTCGGGCCAGTTCTTCGGGATGCCGGCGTCGAGCGCCTGCAGGCCGGCCTTCACGCGCGCCAGCGAGCCGTGGTGGTCGCTGCCCAGCTCGGTGATGGCGCGCTCGTAGCCGCGCTGCCACTTGGTGCGGTGGTAGGCGACGTCCGGCAGGAAGTAGGTGTAGGTGCCGTCGGACTTGCGCATGACGCGGTCCTTGTCGTCACCGAAATCCGTGGAGCGCAGCCACAGTGCGCCGCCTTCCTCGTAGGTGTGGCCATGGGCCACCAGCTCGCGCACCGTCTCTTCCACCTTGCCTTCGCTGTAGAGCGAGGACTCGAGGTAGTAGGTGTCGAACGAGACGCCGAAGGCCTTCAGGTCGAGATCCTGCTCGCGGCGCAGGTAGGCCACGGCGAAGCGGCGCACGTCGTCCAGGTCGTCGGCGTTGCCGGACGCGGTGACGGTTTCGCCATCGGCCTCGACGGATTCCTTCGCCAGGAACGCGCGGGCGACTTCGGCGATGTAATCGCCGCGGTAGCCGGATTCCGGCCAGCCAGCCTCGTCCGGGGCGATGCCCTTGGCGCGGCACTGGGTGGACAGGGCCAGGTTGGCGATCTGCACGCCCGCGTCGTTGTAATAGAACTCGCGGAACACCTTGTAGCCGGTGGCGTGGAGCAGGCGGCCGATGCTGTCGCCGATGGCCGCCGCGCGGCCGTGGCCTACGTGCAGGGGGCCGGTCGGGTTGGCCGACACGTACTCGACGCCCGCCGTGCGGCCACCGCCATCGCGGTTATGGCCGTAGCGGTCGGTTTCGGCCAGGGCGCGGTCGATCTCGGCGTGGAACGCCGCGGGCGCCAGGAAGAAGTTGATGAAGCCCGGGCCGGCGATCTCGACCTTGCCCACCAGCGGGGAGGCCGTGAGGGCCTCGACCAGGTCGGTGGCGATGTCGAGCGGCTTCCGGCCGGCGGCCTTGGCCATCATCATGGCGGCGTTGGTCGCGAAATCGCCGTGCTCACGGCTGCGCGTGCGCTCGATGACGAACGTCGGGGCCACGAAGTCGGACGGCAGTTTGCCGGACTCCCGCAGCGCGCCGATGGCCTGCAGGACGAGTTGTTTGAGCTCTTGTTTCACGGGCTTCGCGACACGGAGATGGAACCGGTAATCCTAGCAGAAAGGGGCTACGCGGCCTGCCGCCAGAGGCGCCCCGGTGAAGCCCACAGCCTGTGGATAACTCTGTGGGCAATACGCCACGCCGCCACCCTTCGCCGGTCGCGCGCTGCCGTGACATCGATGCGTAACAAGTCAAATCCCCAAGAATCATGCACTTGGCACGCTGACCTGCGCCGGGACAACAGCTGTGACGGCCAACTGCGAAAAACGTCCGATGTGCATAAGTCGGAATTTGCAAGTGCGCCACATACCCGGAACCGGCACGTCACAGGCCTGTCATCGCGCCCTGTCACACTTTTTTTGTGCCCGGTGTCTCCCCGGCCCAAGGCACGCACGGGTTATCGAAGCCCCTCCCTCGACGTAGGTGACCCAGGACGGCGCGAGCGGCACTCGCGCCGTCTTTTTTTTGGCCTCAGTCGCCAAGCATCCGTAGGGCGGCCATGGACATGGGCACGCCCGAGCCGACCACGATGTGGTCGAGCAACTTCACGTTAAGCAGCTCCAGGGCGTCCTTCATGGTGAGCGTCATCGACTGGTCGTCCGGGCTGGGGTTGGGATCCCCGGACGGGTGGTTGTGCACCAGGATGACATTGACCGCATGGTGGCGCAGGCAGCCGCGGATCAGTTCGCGGGGATGCAGCGTGGCCTCGTTGATCGTGCCGTGGCCGAGGATCTCAAAGCCCGTCACCTGTTGCCGGGCGTCCAGGAACAGGCAGCCGACGACCTCGTGTTCCAGGTGGCACAGCTTCGCCTTCAGGAAGGCGAAGCACTCCTCGACACTGGTGATGCAGGGCAGCGCCTCCAGGCCTTCCTCCAGGGAGCGGCGGGCCAGCTCGATCGCGGCAACGAGCCGGGCGCGCTTGACCGGGCCGACGCCGGGGACGGGCGGCAGCTCGGCCACGCCACCCAGCAGGCGGCTGAGGCTTCCCGCACCGCTGAGCAGCGCCCGCCCGGTGGCCACGGCGTCGACGCCGCGGCTGCCGTTGCCCAGCAACACCGCGAGGAGCTCGGCGTCGGACAGGGCGGCCGGCCCCTGCGCGAGCAGGCGTTCGCGGGGGCGCTCGCGGAGCGGCCACGCGGGGATGGGGTTGGACCAGGCCGCTTCGGAAGGGGCGGCATCGCGGGCCCGGGGCTTGGGTCGGGGTTCGGTGGACGGTTGGCGTGGCATCGTGCGCTTCCTTTGCGGGGGCCGTCTCGCGGCTGGGGTCCCACGTTAAGGTTGCCGGCCCGGCGCTGACGATAGAAGGATTCCGAAAAGCGCCCTGACCGGTGCCCACGCTGGTGCGTAGGTGAAATCCGTTAAGCTAACGCGTCCTGCCGCCATGCCTTGCCCTGTCATGACTCTCCGCGAGCGTCGCATCCTGATTGGCGTCACCGGCGGCATCGCTGCCTACAAGGTCTGCGAGCTGGTCCGCCGCTTGCGCGACCTCGACGCCGACGTGCGCATCGTCATGACCGAGGGCGCCACCCATTTCGTCACCCCGACCACCTTCCAGGCGCTGTCCGGCCAGCCGGTGCGGGTGAGCCTGTGGGACGAGGCGGGCGAAGCGGCCATGGGTCATATCGAACTGGCGAAATGGGCCGAGCGCGTGCTGATCGCACCGGCCAGCGCCGATACCATCGCGCGGCTGGCGCATGGCTTCGCCAACGACCTTCTTTCCACCGTGGTGCTCGCCACCGCCGCCCCGGTGTACGTGGCCCCGGCCATGAACCAGCAGATGTGGGCGAACCTGGCCGTGCAGGCCAACATCGGCACGCTGCGCGTGCGCGGGGTGCAGGTGCTGGGGCCGGCCGATGGCGACCAGGCCTGCGGCGACATCGGCTCCGGGCGCATGCTCGAGCCGCATGAACTGCGCGACATCATGGTGGCGTCGTTCGGCGAGCAGCCGCTGCGTGGCCGTCGCGTGGTGGTCAGTGCGGGCCCGACGTACGAAGACATCGACCCGGTGCGCTTCATCGGCAACCGCAGCTCCGGCCGGATGGGCTTCGCCGTGGCCGCCGCCGCGCGCGATGCCGGCGCCGACGTGACCCTGATCGCCGGCCCGGTGTCGCTGCCGACGCCGCCCGGCGTGAACCGGGTGGACGTCCGCAGCGCGCGGCAGATGCACGATGCCGTGTTGGCCGCGACCGAGGGCGCCGACATCTATATCGGTGCGGCGGCGGTGGGCGACTACCGCCCCAGCGAAACGGCCGGGCACAAGCTGAAGAAGGCCGGCGGCGAGCCGCTGCGCCTTGAGCTGACCGAAAACCCCGACATCATCGGCGCGCTGGCCGCGCTCCCCCGCCGTCCGTTCCTGGTCGGCTTTGCCGCCGAAACCCGTGACGTGGCCGGCTACGCCCGCGACAAGCTCGCGCGGAAGGGCCTGGACATGATCGCGGCCAACGAGGTGGGCGAGGGCCGGGGATTCGAAGTGGCCGACAACGCCCTGCACCTGTTCTGGGCCGACGGCGACGTGGCCCTGCCGCGTGTGGCGAAAACCGAGCTGGCGCGCCAGCTGCTGACGCACGTGGCGCACCGCTTTCTTGCTAGCCAGGGACTTCGCTCTTGATCGACATTGAACTGAAGGTGCTGGACCCCCGCCTGGGCGACAGCATCCCCCTGCCGGAACCGGCGACGGACGGCAGCGCGGGCATGGACCTGCGCGCCGCCGTGGAAGCGCCCCTCACCCTGAAACCGGGCGAAAGCGTGCTGGTGCCCACGGGCATGGCCATTCATATCGGCGACCCCGGCTGGTGCGCGCTCATCGTGCCGCGTTCCGGGCTGGGCCATAAGCAGGGCCTGGTCATGGGTAACCTGGTGGGCGTGATCGACGCGGACTACCAGGGGCCGCTGATGATTTCGGCATGGAATCGTGGAACTGCCGAATTGACCATCACACCCGGGGACCGTATTGCGCAATTATTGCTCGTGCCGGTCGGGCGGGCGCGCCTGCGCGTCGTCGACGGGTTTTCACCGTCGCGCCGGGGCGAGGGCGGTTTTGGATCCACCGGCGTTAACTGATCCTCCGAGAGGGTAAGGGGCAACATGGCTCGGAAAGCAGGAGGGGTGGGGCGGGGGCCTCGCGTCAATGCACGGCAGCTGCTCACGCTGGTGGGAGCGACCGTGCTTATCGTGTCGGGCGCGTTCTGCGCCTGGCAGGCGTGGCTGATCGCCGATGAGGAAAACGCGGCGGCCCAGGTCCGGACGGCGCAGACCGAGGTGGTCAGTGCGCTGACCACCGAGTACGCGGGCCTGCGCAAGCAGTTCCAGGGCGCGGTGGCGGATCCGACGCTGCTGGCCACGATTGATGATCGCCCCGCGGCGGCGGCCCGCCTGCGTACCCTTGTACCCGCGGCCCAGGCGGTGGAGATCTTCAGCCCGGGCCTCGACGAGGTGGTGCGCGCGAACTACCGCGAGTTTGGCTATGCCAAGGCAGCCCAGCTCATGGCGGCGCTGGGCTCGGCGGAACCGCCGTCGGCCAGCACGCAGTCGCGCGACGGCAAGCGCCAGCTGAGCGTGGTCGAGCCCGTGCAGATGAGCGGCGCCCTGCGCGCATGGGCATGGCTGGAATACCCGTTCGATGGCATCGCGACGCGTTTTTCCAGCGTCTCGCCGCATGGCGGTCGCCTCGAGCTGCGCCAGGGTGACGGCCCGGACAGCCTCATCCTGCTGGTGGATGGCAGCAATAGCGGCGATATCGAGGCCAATGGCAAGCGCATCCCTGGCACGGCGCTGTATGTCTTCGCCGCCATGCCGCACGCCTTCATCGTGATTCCGCACTCCGAGGTGCTGGCGGCGCTGCTGGCGCTGATCGGCCTGGGCGGCGGTGCCTTCCTGCTCTGGGCGCGCAGCCGTCCGGAGCCGGTGGTGGTGATGCAGCAGCCCGAAGAGGAAGAAGTGCTCGTCGCCGACGTGCAGCGGAAGCCGCGTCTTCCGCCCTCGCCGGGCATGGCCGATGGCCACCAGGAGTCCACGGCACCCCCGGCCCGGCCGAAACCCGCTCCCGCGGCCGCCCCTGTCACGGTGGACCCGGCCATCTTCCGCGCCTACGACATTCGTGGCGTGGTTGGCACGACGCTCACCGCTGACGTGGCCCGGCTGATCGGCCAGGCTGTGGGCGCGGTGATGCACGAACGCGAATTGCGCGAGATCGTCGTCGGTCGTGACGGCCGGCTATCCGGCCCTGAACTGGCCAACGCGCTGATCGACGGCCTCCGCGACGCGGGCATCGACGTCATCGACCTGGGCGTGGTGCCCACGCCCCTGGTGTATTTCGCCTGCTACCAGTTCGGGACCGGCTGCGGCGTGGCGGTGACGGGAAGCCACAACCCGGCCGATCACAACGGCTTCAAGGTGGTCATCGGCGGCGAGACCCTGGCGGAAGAAGCGGTGGCCGATCTTTATCGGCGTATCGCCGCGGGTGGCCTGCCGACCGGCGGGCACGGCAGCTGGCGCGAACAGTCCGTGGTCGACGCCTACGTGACGCGCGTGGCCGACGATGTATCCACCCAGCGCCGCCTGAAGATCGTCGTGGATGCCGGTAACGGTGCCGCCAGCGAAGTGGCCCCGCGCATCCTGGAAGAGATCGGTTGCGAAGTCGTGCCGCTGTACTGCGATGTGGACGGACGCTTCCCGAACCATCATCCGGACCCGTCCGACCCCCGCAACCTGGCGGACCTGATCGCCGCCGTGCACACGATTGGCGCGGATATCGGCATCGCGTTCGACGGCGATGGCGACCGCCTCGGCGTGGTGACGCCGGCCGGCGAGATCATCTACCCGGACCGCCTGCTGATGCTCTACGCGCAGGACGTGCTGGCGCGTAACCCGGGTGCCACGGTCATCTACGACGTGAAATGCACGGGCCACCTGCGCAAGGTGATCCAGGATGCCGCCGGCGTGCCGCTGATGTGGCGCACGGGGCATTCACTGATCAAGGCGAAGATGCGCGAGACCGGCGCGGCGCTGGCAGGCGAGATGAGCGGCCACTTCTTCTTCGCCGACAACAATCGCTGGTACGGCTTCGACGACGGCATCTATGCCGCGGCGCGCCTGATGGAAATCCTTGCGGCGGACCTGGAAGAGCGCACGCCGGCGGAGATCTTCGACGGCTTGCCGAAGAGCGTGTCCACGCCGGAGATTCGCCTGCCGATGGCCGAGGGTGCGCCGGCACGCTTCATGGAGGCCTTCCGTGCGAAGGCGTCGTTTGACGATGCGCGGCTCAGTACGCTGGATGGCATTCGTGCCGACTGGCCGGATGGCTGGGGCCTCGTCCGTGCGTCACACACGCAGCCGGCCCTGGTGTTCCGTTTCGACGCCGACAGCGCAAAGGTGCTCGATCGGGTGAAGCAGGCCTTCCGGCTGCAGCTTCACGCCGTGGACGCGAAGCTGCAGCTGCCCTTCTGAGGGAACGGCGGCCTTAGCCGCCGTTGGCGCGTGCGGCCTTGAGCTGGCGGTAGTGCTGGATATCCGCCGCCATGCCGGCCTTCGCCGAGGCTTCGGCGGCCTGCTGGCGCTGCAGGGTGGCGCGCAGACCGGCCACCGTATTGCGCTGTTCGCCGATGCGCTCGGTGAGGTACGGCGGCACCGGCTGCTTGGCGCGCTCGAGGTCGCCGGCGCGGTTGAGCAGGTCGGCGAGGGTTTTCTCCTGGCCCTGCAGGTTCAGCTGCGTGGTGTTCACGGCCTGGTGGAAGTTATCCACCTGCGACTGGCGGGCGGCGGTGTACGCCTCTTCCGTGGGGTAGGCGTTCAGGGTCTGCGCATCGTCGCGGGCCTGCTGGTCGGCCACGGCCTTCGCGGCAGCCTGCTGGTCAGCCACCTTCTTGGCGGCCGCGCGCTCGTCCGTGGTGAGCTGGCGATCGACATGGCGAACGACCATGCCCTGCGAATTCACCACGTCGTACCCGACCTTCAGGGCGTCCGACGTCAGGCTGTCGCTGAAGTACGACTGCCCGGACGCGTCCCGCCACCGATAGCGGTAGGCGCTGTTGTTCTTGTCGTTCTGAAAGGCGGTGGCGGACATGGCAGCGATCAACGCCGTCCCCGCCCAGATGTAACGCACTGCTCGCATGGTTTCCCCTCCTGAGCGGGCAGTATAGCCAGCGGCGCGCGCCGTGAACGACGCGCCCGCTGCAACCGCTTGTGGCCGCGTGACGCGGTCGTGGGTTTCGTCAGGCCTTCACGCCGTACTGCGCGCGATAGGCCACGAGGCGTTCATGTTCAGCCGCCAGTTCCGGCCGTTCGCCGGCGTACGTGAGCACGTCGGCCAGGCTGGCGATGGCGATGACCGGGATGCCGAACTGCGCGGCCACTTCCTGGGCGGCGGAAAGCTCGCCCTGGCCGCGTTCCTGGCGGTCCAGCGCGATGAGCACGCCGGCCGGCTCGGCGCCCTGCGCGCGGATCAGTTCCAGCGATTCGCGCACCGCGGTGCCGGCGGTCATCACGTCATCGACGATCAGCACCCGGCCGGTGAGCGGGGCGCCTACCAGGGTGCCGCCTTCGCCGTGGTCCTTGGCTTCCTTGCGGTTGTAGGCCCAGGGCACGTCGCGGTCCTGGGTGTCCGCCAGGGCGATAGCCGTGGCGGCGGCGAGGGCGATGCCCTTGTAGGCCGGGCCGAACAGCATGTCGAAGGCGACGCCTGAACGGACGGCGGCCGCGGCGTATGAGCGGCCGAGGCGGGCCAGCGCGGCGCCCGAATCAATCCGGCCCATATTGAAGAAGTAGGGGCTGGTGCGCCCGGACTTCAGGGTGAACTCGCCGAAGCGAAGGACGTCTCGGGCGAGCGTGAGCTCGATGAATTCGCGCTGATAATCGTGCACGGCATAGGGTCCGGTGAAAGCAAGGCGCCATGGTACCGCGAGGGGCCCGGGCACGCCCCGGTTGCTATCATGGGCGCATCGCTACCCGACACGAGATCCCATGCGCATCATTTCCCTGAATGCCAACGGCATCCGCTCGGCCGCCACCAAGGGCGTCTTCGAGTGGTTGCGCCAGCAGGACGCCGACGTGGTCTGCCTGCAGGAAACCAAGGCGCAGGAAGCGCAGCTGACCGACCCGATGTTCCGCCCGGACGGCCATCATTGCTTCTATCACGATGCCCGCAGCAAGAAGGGCTACAGCGGCGTCGCCATCTATTCGAAGCGCGAGCCGGACGAAATCCGCACGTCGCTGGGCCGCGAGGACTTCGACTGCGAGGGGCGCTACATCGAAGCGCGCTACGGCAATCTCAGCGTCGTGTCGTTCTACATCCCTTCCGGTTCGTCCGGTGACGAACGCCAGCAGTACAAGTTCCGCATCATGGAATGGCTGACACCGATCTTCCGCGAGTGGGCCGCCAGCGGCCGTGACTACGTGCTGTGCGGCGACTGGAACATCGTGCACACCAAGGACGACATCAAGAACTGGACCTCGAACCAGAAGAATTCCGGCTGCCTGCCGCAGGAGCGTGCCTGGCTGGACCTGCTGTTCAAGGAGATCGGCTGGGTCGACAGCTTCCGTGCGCTGAAGCCGGATGCCGTGGAATACACGTGGTGGTCCAACCGTGGCCAGGCCCGCGCGAACAACGTGGGTTGGCGCATCGACTACCAGATCGTGACGCCGGGGCTTCGCGATCGCCTGCGTGATTGCTCGATCTACCGCGACGAGCGCTTCTCCGACCATGCGCCGTTCACCGTGGACTACGCCGAGTGACCGAAACAGCGGTGAAGGCCCGCTACAAGGGCTGGCGTGGGCTGTTCGCCGCGTTCGCCCAGCCGGGCGCGGTGGTCATGCTGTTCCTCGGCCTGGCCTCGGGCCTGCCGTTCCTGCTGGTCGGTAATACGCTGTCGGCGTGGCTGAAGGAATCGGGCGTGGACTACGGCGCCATCGGCGTCGCCTCCTTCGTTACCTTCGCCTACAACTTCAAGTTCGTCTGGGCACCGGCGGTCGACAAGCTCTACCTTCCGCTGTTCTGCCGGCTGGGCCAGCGTCGCGGCTGGCTGCTGTTCGCCTTGCTCCTGCTTGCGGCGGGCCTGATGGGCATGGCCGCGTTCCCGCCGTCGGAATCGCTGCCGCGGTTCCTCGGGATGACCCTGCTGGCCGCGTTCGCCGGCGCCACGGTGGACATCGCCGTCGACGCCTACCGCGTGGAGATCGCCCCGCCGGAAGCGCAGGGCGCGCTCGCCGCCACGTATACGCTGGGCTATCGGCTGGGCCTGATCGCCGGTGGCGCGGGCATCCTCATCGTGGCGGACGCGCTGGGCTGGCAGAAGGGCTACATGGCCATATGCGTCCTGCTGCTCATTCCGCTGGCCACGGTGCTGGTCGCGCGCGAGCCGGAACATCGCGTGCGTGAGCGCGTGCCCTTCGCCGTGGCCGTGCAGGAAGGTTTCATCGGGCCGTTCCGTGATTTCTTCGCGCGCTTCGGCGTGGCGCTGTCGCTGGGCCTGCTGCTGTTCGTGGCGCTGTTCCGCCTGCCCGACCAGATGCTCGGCGTGATGGCCTACCCGTTCTATCTCGATGCGGGCTTCAGCAAGACGCAGATTGCCGAGGTATCGAAGGTGTACGGCGTCATCGTCGGCATCGCCGGTGCGCTGCTGGGCGGCTGGGCGGTCACCCGGTTCGAGATGCGCCGCCTGCTGGTGGTGTCCGCGATCGGCGTGGCGCTGTCCAACATGCTTTACCTGCTGATGGCGCAGAACCCGGGGCAGACCTGGGCCTTCGTCGCCACGCTGTCGGGCGACAACTTCGCCCAGGGTTTCGCCGGGCCCGTGCTCGTGGCCTTCATGTCGGGCCTGGTCAACCGCCGCTTCACCGCGACCCAGTACGCGTTGCTCAGTGCGCTGGCCAACCTGCCGGGCAAACTGCTGGGCGGGTTCTCCGGCTTCCTCGTCAAGGACGCGGGATACACCGCGTTGTTCGTGGTGAGCACGGTGTCCATCGTGCCCACCCTGATCGTCCTGGCCATCCTCTGGCGCGGCCTGCCGGCACCGGCTGCCGTGGAGGAATAGTGCGACAGGCGTATATGCGCGCCCCCGGGCAACCTGTGTAAGATTCGCCACACAGGGGGCATGCGCGAAGGAGGTTACGCACGTGCCGGATATCGTGGTACGACATATCGACGAGCAGATGGCCGAGCGGATCAAGCAGCTCGCCCGGGAACGCCGCTGGTCGATCAACGAAGTCATACTGCACGCGTTGCGGTACGGACTCGGCTTGAGCCCGGGCGACGTGTTCAGCGAGCTATTGCTTGAGCCCGGCGACATCGCGCACCTGACCGGTGCGTGGGATGCCGAGGAGCAGGCCGCGTTCCAGGAAGCGCTGTCGGCCTTGACGATGGCCTCGCCGGCGTCGCTGTCCGAAGCCGCGAAATCCTACGAGCGAGGCACCGCCGAAGAGCGGCGATAGCGTTACGGTGCGGCGTACAGGGCGCCGAGCAATCGCGGGCCAGCAGCGCCCGTGACCGCGGGCAGGTTGCCGGGTTCGCCGCGCAACCGGCGGAATGCCAGCCACGCGAAGCCCATGGCTTCCATCACGTCCGGATCGATCCCGAAATCACGGCTTGAACGCAGCGGCCGGCCTTCGAGCCGGCTCTCGATCGCATGCATCAGCGCAGCGTTGTGCACGCCGCCACCGCAGGCGATCACGTCCGTGGCATCGGCCGCATGCTGGCGGATGGCATCGGTCACCGACACCGCGCTCAGTGCAAGCAGCGTCGCCTGGACGTCTTCCGGCGGCAGCTCGGCCACGCGCGGATGCGCATCAAGCCACGCAAGATGAAAGTGCTCGCGCCCGGTGCTCTTGGGTGGCGGCAGGATGAAGTACGCATCGTCGAGCAGCTCGGCGAGCAGGTCCGGATCGACGGTGCCGGAGGCAGCGAACATGCCGTCACGGTCAAACGCCTCACCGCGATGCCGCAGGCACCACGCATCCATCAGGCCGTTGGCCGGGCCGGTATCGAAGCCGATGACGCCGCCCTCGGTCGTCAGCCGTGTGACGTTGGCGATGCCGCCCAGGTTCAACACCACGCGCGCGCCGGTGGCCGGGCGCAATACGGTGGCATGGAACGCCGGCACCAGCGGTGCGCCCTGGCCACCGGCGGCCACGTCGGCACGGCGGAAGTCGGCGACGGTGTCGATGCGCGTGCGCTCCGCGATCACCGAGGGATCGCCGATCTGCAGGGTAAACGGGTGCGATCCATCCGGGCGATGGCGAATCGTCTGGCCGTGCGAACCGATGGCGCGCACATCGCCTGCGTTCACGCCTGCCTTGGCCAGCACCGCCTGCGCGGCATCGGCGAAGGCGCGGCCGACCGCGACATCAAGGTAGCCGTAACCGTCGAGGTCGAGGCGCTGCTCGTCCTGGGCGACGGCGAGGATGCGTTCGCGCAGCGTTTCGTCCCACGGATACGTCAGCCCCGCGACAAGCGCGGGGCGGGTATCGGTGAAGCGGACCAGCGCGGCGTCGATGCCGTCCGCGCTGGTACCCGAGATAAGGCCCAGGTACAGGCCATCCGACGCGTGTGCCACGCTCAGTCGTCGCTCGAGGCGGTGGCGCCCTTGGCGCTGGCGAGCTTGTAGTTGCTATCCAGCTGGTTCAGGCGAGCCAGCTGCGGGCCGACCACTTCCTTCTTGAACTTTGCCAGCTGCGCGGCCGGAAGCGGCTCCGGCTTCGGCAGGGTGACCGACTGCGGGTCGCGCTGTACGTTGTTGACGCGGAATTCGTAATGCAGGTGCGGGCCGGTGGCCAGGCCGGTCATGCCGACGAAGCCGATGGTGGCGCCCTGGCTCACGTGCTGGCCGACGCGCAGGTTGGCGAAGCGCGACATGTGGCCGTAAGCGGTGCTGATGGTGCCGTTGTGCTGGATGACCACGAAGTTGCCGTAGCCATTCATCCAGCCGCGGAACTTGACCACGCCATCGCCGGCGGCGTGGATGGGCGTACCGGTGGGGGCGGCGTAGTCGACGCCCTTATGGGCGCGCATCTTGCCGAGGATGGGATGCATGCGGCCGGCGCTGAACTGCGACGAGATACGGGTGAAGTCGACCGGGATGCGCAGGAACGAACCGACGAGCGGGCGGCCTTCCTCGCTGAAGTAACCGATCTTGCCGTCGGCGTTCTTGAAGCGGTACGCGGTGT
>NZ_CP041046.1:3900000-3977500 GCF_006385595.1 Luteibacter pinisoli | reverse complement strand
GAAGATGCAGCGTTCCCGCGGCAAGACGGAAAGACCCCGTGAACCTTTACTATAGCTTTACACTGAACGTTGAGTTCTTCTGTGTAGGATAGGTGGGAGGCTATGAAACCAGGACGCTAGTTCTGGTGGAGCCATCCTTGAAATACCACCCTGAAGTGCTTGACGTTCTAACCTAGGTCCGTAATCCGGATCGGGGACCGTGTATGGTGGGTAGTTTGACTGGGGCGGTCTCCTCCCAAAGAGTAACGGAGGAGCACGAAGGTACGCTCAGCGCGGTCGGACATCGCGCACTGTGTGCAAAGGCATAAGCGTGCTTGACTGCGAGATCGACGGATCAAGCAGGTACGAAAGTAGGTCTTAGTGATCCGGTGGTTCTGTATGGAAGGGCCATCGCTCAACGGATAAAAGGTACTCCGGGGATAACAGGCTGATACCGCCCAAGAGTTCATATCGACGGCGGTGTTTGGCACCTCGATGTCGGCTCATCACATCCTGGGGCTGTAGCCGGTCCCAAGGGTATGGCTGTTCGCCATTTAAAGTGGTACGCGAGCTGGGTTCAGAACGTCGTGAGACAGTTCGGTCCCTATCTGTCGTGGGCGTTGGAGATTTGAGAGGGGCTGCTCCTAGTACGAGAGGACCGGAGTGGACGTTCCGCTGGTGTTCGGGTTGTCATGCCCATGGCATTGCCCGGTAGCTACGAACGGAAGCGATAACCGCTGAAAGCATCTAAGCGGGAAGCGCGCCTCAAGATGAGATCTCCCGAGAGCTAGACTCTCCTTAAGGCACCATCAAGACTAGGTGGTTGATAGGCACGGTGTGGAAGTGCAGCAATGCATTGAGCTTACGTGTACTAATGAGCCGTGAGGCTTGACCATATAACCCCAAGACGCTTCACCGTCTTAATCTCTTACTCGCTGTTCGACTAAAACCCGGACGCTTGTCACTCGTTTACACCCTCTGTGGAGCCGGCGCTCGAAAAGCGCTGCTCCCACCCCTTCCCTGGCGGCTATAGCGGCGTGGTCCCACCTGATCCCATCCCGAACTCAGAAGTGAAACGCGCATGCGCCGATGGTAGTGTGGCTCAAGCCATGCAAGAGTAGGTCACCGCCAGGGGCCTTACACCCGGAAACCCGGTCTCATCTGAGACCGGGTTTTCTTTTGCCTGCGTTTTGGCAAAACCAAATATCTTTCGCATCGGCTAATCTACGGTTATGGATCTACGTCTTAATCGCCGCCAGGAAGAACTCGTCGCGATCGTCCAGCGCGAAGGTTTCGTCGCCGTCGACGAGCTGGCCACCCACTTCGACGTGGCCCCGCAAACCATTCGTCGCGACCTCAACCTGCTCGCCGATGGCGGCCTCATCCGCCGTTACCACGGCGGCGTCAGTGCCCCTTCCAGCGTCGAGAACGTCGCCTACGCCGCGCGCCAGTCCCTGCAGGCGGCGGAAAAGCACCGCATCGCCGAGGCCATTGCCCGGCACATCCCCGATGGCTCGTCGCTCTTCATCAACCTCGGTACCACCAACGAGGATGTCGGCCGCGCGCTGCTCGAGCACCGCGACCTGCGTGTCATCACCAACAACCTCAATATCGCCATCCTGCTCAGCGACAACCCCACCTTCGAGGTGATCGTCGCCGGCGGGGTGGTGCGTGGCCGTGACCACGGTGTCACTGGCGAGGCCACCATCGAGCTCATCCGCCAGTTCAAGGTGGACTACGGCATCATCGGCATCTCGGGCATCGAGCTCGACGGCACGCTGCTCGACTTCGACTTCCACGAAGTCCGCGTCGCCCAGACCATCATCGACCACTCGCGACAGGTCATCCTGGGCGCCGACCACACCAAGATCGGCCGCAACGCCATGGTCCGCCTGGGCGATTTCTCCCGGGTGCACGCCTGGTACACCGACAAGGCGCCGCCTGAGGAGCTGCTCCCCGTACTCGCCGCCGCCGGCACCCAGCTCCACATTGCTGACTAACGATCGGCCGTTTTCGCTGCATTGCAGCGTGCGATGTTCGTTTGTGTTCGAATATGCTCCTTTGACGCCAGTGAAGCGTGGATCGACGTGTGAAATGTTCGTTATCGCGCAAGGATGCCGCGTAAAAACGAAAAAACGAACGTACCCGAACGTAGGGTTTTCTCCTTCGACGCCACCTTCGCCCCTAGCCGAGCGGAGCATGTAATGGTTGAGCAGGTCGATGTCCTGGTAATTGGCGGTGGCGTAAACGGCGTGGGCATTGCCCGTGACGCGGTGGGGCGTGGCCTCTCTGTCTGGCTGTGCGAGCGCGACGACCTGGCCTCGCACACGTCCAGCGCCGCCACGAAGCTCATCCACGGTGGCCTGCGCTATCTCGAGCAGTTCGAGTTCGCCCTGGTGGGCAAGGCGCTCGCCGAGCGCGAGGTGCTGCTGCGTGCCGCACCCCACATCATCTGGCCGCTGCGCTTCGTCCTCCCACACCAGCCGCACCTGCGCCCGGCGTGGATGATCCGCATCGGCCTGTTTCTTTACGACCACCTCGGCCGCGGCCGCCGCACCTTGCCGGGCTCGCGCCGCGTGCGCTTTGCCAAGCACGTCACCGGCGAGCCGATGCGCGCCGAGTTCACCCAGGGCTTCGTCTACTCTGACGCCTGGGTGCAGGACGCGCGCCTGGTAGTGCTCAACGCCATGGACGCCGTGCACCGCGGCGCCAAGATCGAAACCCACACGCGCTGCGTCAACGCACGCCGCGATGGCGACACCTGGATCGCCGAGCTGGAAGCACGCGACGGCTCGCGTCACTTCGTCCGCGCCCGCGCCCTGGTCAACGCCGCCGGCCCCTGGGCCGCCAGCTTCCTCGACGACGTGGCGCACGTGAAGCACACGCACACCCTGCGCCTGATCAAGGGCAGCCACATCGTCGTGCCGAAGATCTTTGACCACCGCTACGCGTACATCTTCCAGCAACCTGACCGGCGCATCGTCTTCGCTATCCCCTACGAGCGGGACTTCACCCTGATCGGCACCACCGATATCGAGTACAAGGCGGATCCCTCGCATCCGGTCATCGATGCGGAGGAAACCCAGTACCTGTGCGAAGCGGTGAACCGCTACTTCAAGAAGCAGCTCACCCCCGCCGACGTGGTCTGGAGCTACAGCGGCGTGCGTCCGCTCCTGCAGGACGAAGCGGGCAGCGCCTCCGAAGTGACCCGCGACTACCTCCTCGATATCGACCAGAGCGGCGGCGCACCCTTGCTGAACGTCTTCGGTGGCAAGCTCACCACGTTCCGCAAGCTCTCGGAGGAAGCCGTCGACAAGCTGGCCCCGCTGCTCGGCAACGACAAACCCGCGTGGACCGCCGATGCGCGCCCGCTGCCCGGCGGCGGCGAACGCGACATCGATGCCCTCACCGACGATATCCGTGCGTCGCGCCCGTGGCTGCCGGAAACCTTTGCCTGGCGCCTTACCCACATGTATGGCACCCGCGCACGTGACCTGCTCGGCGAAGCCAATGGCCTCGAGGCGCTCGGCACGCATTTCGGGTCCGATCTCTACCAGGCGGAGGTCGATTACCTCGTCCGCCATGAGTGGGTGACGGAAGCCGAGGACGTGCTGTGGCGGCGGAGCAAGATCGGCCTGCGCGTCTCGAAGGACGATGTGCAGCGCCTTACCGACTACCTCAATCAACGGGTCCCCAAGGGAACCTCCACCCACCCGTAACGCCACGGCGCTACGTAACCATGAAACCGATGGAGAGACGGATCATGCGGCAACAGATCGGCGAACTGATATCCGAAGCCCTGGCGATGTTCATCATCATCGCCTTCGGCGATTCCGTGGCATGTATGTACGTGCTCTACGACCCGAGTCCCTACCTCAATGCCTACTGGGGCGTGTGTATCGCGTGGGGCCTCGCGGTCACCATTGCCATCTACGCGACCGCCTCCGTCTCGGGCACCCACGCCAACCCGGCCGTGACCCTGGCCCTGGCGATCTTCCGCGACTTCTCGTGGAAGAAGGTGGTGCCGTACTGGATCGCGCAGGTGATCGGCGCCTTCCTCGGCGCGGCCATCGTCTACGCGCTGTTCGGGCCGGTCATCGACCACTTCAACGAAACGCACAACCTCACGCGTGAAGCGGGCGGGGCGGCAGGTGTGTTCTTCACCCACCCAGGCCTGGCGATCACGCCGATGCATGCGCTCTCCGATCAGATCATCCTCACCGCGTTCTTGCTGTTCGGCATCTTCGCCATCACCGAGCAGTACAACGAGACCGCACCGGGCGCCAACAGCGGCGCGCTGATCATCGGCCTGCTGGTGGCCACCATCGGCGCCTCGATGGGCTACCTCGAAGCCTGGGCGATCAACCCGGCGCGTGACTTCGGCCCGCGCCTGTTCGCCTTCTTCGCTGGCTGGGGGTCGTCGGCGCTGCCTTCACCGGACAACTACTGGTGGGTGCCCATCGTCGGCCCGTTGATCGGCGGCGTGGTGGGTGGCGGCGCGTACCAGCTGCTGGTCCATCCGTTCCTGCCGGCACGCCAGCGTGCGCTGGAAGAAGCGCGCCAGGCCGCCAACCGCAATTCGTCCAACCCCACCCGTTAAGAGGCCCCAGATGAGCAAGCAGAAATACATCCTCGCCATCGACCAGGGCACCACCAGCTCGCGTACCATCCTGTTCGATCACGACGGCAACATCGCCGGCACCGCGCAGCGGGAGTTCCCGCAGATCTTCCCGCAGCCGGGCTGGGTAGAACACAACCCGCGCGAGATCATGACCAGCGTGCTCTCGACGATGACCGAGGTCATCAGCAGCTCCGGCATCGACGCCGCCTGCATCGAAGGCATCGGCATCACCAACCAGCGCGAAACCGCGGTGGTGTGGGACAAGGCCACCGGCCAGCCGATCTACAACGCCATCGTGTGGCAATCGCGCCAGACGGCTGACATCTGCGAACGCCTGAAGAAGGAAGGCCACGAGGAGATGGTCCGCGCGAAGACCGGCCTGCTCATCGACGCTTACTTCGCCGGCACCAAGGTGCGCTGGATCCTCGACCACGTGGAAGGTGCACAGGAGCGCGCCGAGAAGGGCGAGCTGCTGTTCGGCACCATCGACACCTGGGTGATCTGGAACCTCACCGGCGGCAAGGTGCACGTCACCGACTACACCAACGCCTCGCGCACGCTCATTTACGACATCTACAAGCGCCAGTGGGACGATGAGTTGCTGAAGATGCTCAACATTCCGAAGGCGATGCTGCCGGAAGTGAAGTCGTCGTCCGAGGTGTACGGCAACACGCTGGCCAAGCATTTCTTCGGCCGCGAGGTGCCGATCGCCGGTATCGCCGGTGACCAGCAGGCCGCGCTGTTTGGCCAGGCCTGTTTCGAGGAAGGCCTGGCGAAGAACACCTACGGCACCGGCTGCTTCATGCTGATGAACACCGGCGAGAAAGCGGTGCCGTCGAAGAATGGCCTGCTCACCACCATCGCGTGGGGCCTGGACGGCAAGGTGGAATACGCGCTCGAAGGCAGCATCTTCGTCGCGGGCTCGGTCATCCAGTGGCTGCGCGATGGCCTGCGCATGCTCGGCAAGGCCTCGGATTCGCAGTCGTATGCGGAACGCGCGAAGGACAACGACGGCGTGTATTTCGTGCCCGCGTTCGTGGGCCTCGGCGCGCCATACTGGAAGAGCGACGTCCGCGGTGCGGTGTTCGGCCTGAGCCGCGGCACCACCAAGGAGCAGTTCATCCGCGCCGCGCTGGAATCCATGGCCTACCAGACCCGCGACGTCCTCGAAGCGATGCAGAGCGACTCCGGCATCCAGCTGAAGGAACTGCGCGCCGATGGCGGCGCCATCGCCAATGACTTCATGGCCCAGTTCCAGGCCGACATCCTCGACGTGACCCTGCTGCGCCCGAAGGTGCAGGAAACGACGGCACAGGGCGCCGCCTACCTCGCCGGCCTCGCCGTCGGCTTCTGGGCAAGCAAGGAAGACATCGCCAAGCGCTGGGCGGTGGATCGCGAGTTCAAGCCCGCGATGACCAAGGAAACGCGCGACGACCTGTACGACGGCTGGAAGCAGGCCGTGAACGCAACGATGGGTTTCAAGCCGCGCAACTGATCCGCGTGTCGATGTAAAGAAACGCCTGCGAGACGCTAAGGCTCGCAGGCGTTTTTTACTTGAGCAGTAGCCCGGCGGTTGTCCCATCGATAACCGACCAACGTAAGGCCCGATACCACGGGCGTGGTTTCAGGCCCTTTCTCAAACCGTACATTCAACCGCTCGTTCGGATCGGCCACGCGGACAAAAACGTACTCACCGTCGCGTCCATAAGGATCGACCGTGCCGATTTTCCGAAAGCCAAGTTTGCCCATGGCACTCTCGACGCTTGCGAGAGCGAGCTGTCCGTCCGGCGATGTCCCGGAGATGCTCAGTTCGGAGCGATACCCCTCTTTGAGGTTGAGGTGCGGGTCCTCGATCCACGCCGATGTCCTGCCGGCCTCATAACGTGAGGTTTGCAGGCGCGATCCCCAGCCAAAGGGTTCATCGGAGGAAACCGTCTCGATCGAGGTCCAATGATCGACGTGACCCGGCTGGTTCGCGGAAGGCAGGCGAAGCATGGCGCGCCACGCCGCCGAATCAACGAACCCGTGGGCATCGGCGATGAGCGGGCACAACTGGCGCCAGGCCGCAGCGTAGCCGCCAGGCACGCCCGACGCGGGAGAGGTCGTTGGGTACGCGACCATGCCGAACAGGGCGAGCCACCCTGCGATGTAGCGAAGGTGATGCGGGGACATCCATGACTCCCTGTACCGTTTAACTAACCTTCGACGATTCCAGTTCCGTCGTCTGCCGATAACCGCGCACGCCCTTGGAGCTGTACTCCTCCATCAGCGATTTCACGGCGCGCTTTACCGACGGCACGTACCAGAAGGCGCGGTACGTGCGACCTTCCGCGGGATGCGGGGGCGCCGCGACGGTCGTGGACGTGGTGGCGCCATTACCCGTGGTGCCGATCGAGCTGTTGGTGGATGCGCTCGTACCCGTGGTCATGCCGCTCCACGTGCCTTCCGCTTCAATCTTGAGGGCGTGGAATTTTCCCGCGGGGACTTCGACGTCTTCCCAGCCGACCACGACGTAGTGCGAGGACCACGTCTCCGTCGAGTACATCGGGTTGGGGTTCATCGCGGTGTAGCTCACGTCCCACGACTTGCCTTCGCTCAACGGAAACACGAACGGCCGTTCTATGACGGTGGGTTTGCCCGAGGCCTGGCGCGTGCTGCTCCAGTCGGTGCCAAACAGTTCGGCGACCGGCGGCGTCGTGGCGCCGGTGGGCTGCACGTCGAGGTAGATGGTGTCGTGGCTGACACGCTCCACCTTGCTGTCCACCTCGCGGCGGTCGAAGTGCTCGCCCTTCTCCGTGGTGACGCGGTACGTCCACGCATCATCGGTCTTGACGTGAGGCGCCTCGGCGCTCTGGGCGTAGATCGCGGGCGCGGCAAGGAGCAAGCCGATGAGCAGCGGCAGTCGAAGCATGTGCGTTTTTCCCCTGGTGTGGTGGTGACTTCCTCGCGGCGAGTCTAGCGCCGGATTCTGGCGGTCGCCTATAGGGTCAGCCATCGCAAGAAAATACGACTCACACAACGAAAAAGGGGCGACGCATCGCTGCGCCGCCCCTTTATTCAAGCCTTATCAGGCCAGCTTGTAACCGAACTGCTCTTCAAACTCCGCGACGAACTGGTCGTAGGTGAAGAACTGGTTCTGCGTGCCCGGGTGCTCGACCTTCAGCGCGCCCATCAGCGACGCCATGCGGCCGACGGTGGCCCAGTCGTGGTTCTTCATGATGCCGAAGATCAGGCCGGCGCGGTACGCATCGCCGCAACCGGTCGGGTCGACCACCTGGCGCTCGCGTGCCGGCGGGATCTCGATGGTGGTGCCGTCGGCGTAGATGAGCGAACCGCGCGGGCCGAGCGTCACGATGTAGGCCTTGACCTTCGAGGCGATGGTCGCCGCGTCCCAACCTGTGCGCTGCTGCAGCAGCTGCGACTCGTAGTCGTTGACGATGACGTACGTGGCCTTCTCGATCATCGAGCGGAACTCGTCGCCGTTGAACAGCGGCATCGCCTGGCCCGGATCGAAGATAAACGGCACGCCGCGCGCAGCGAACTCGTCCACGTGCTGCAGCATGGCCTCGCGGCCATCCGGCGCGACGATGCCGAACTCGTAGTTGGGGATGTCCCGCACGTGGTTGTCGTGCGCGTTGGACATGGCACCCGGGTGGAACGCCGTGATCTGGTTGTTATCCAGGTCGGTGGTGATGAAGCACTGCGGGGTGAACATGTCGTCGTACTGGCGCACGCCGTCGAGGCGGATGCCGTGCTTTTCCATGTGCGCGCGGTACGGGGCGAAATCCTGGCCCACGGTCGCCACCGGCATCGGCTCGCCACCGAGCAGCTTCAGGTTGTACGCAATGTTGCCGGCGCAGCCGCCGAACTCGCGGCGCATCGCCGGCACCAGGAACGACACATTCAGGATATGAACCTGGTCCGGAATGATGTGGTTCTTGAACTGGTCCTGGAACACCATGATGGTGTCATAGGCGAGCGATCCGCAGATTACGGCAGTCATCGTGTAAGCAACCCTGAGAAATGAATGGTGTCGCGGCGCAGCGGGCGCACGCGTACAGGAGCCGGGCCGGACGTCATTCCGGTAAACCGGCGGATCGTACTAAAAAATGCCCCCCGCGGCGACTCCCCAATCACGTACAGAATTACGGATCCAGTACAGAATTCCATCGCATCATTCAGACTTACAAGGCTTTCTTAACTTCTCCGCCCTTGCGCCGCAAGGGGGCGCAACTTAGACTCGCGTGCTTACTTTTTCCGGCTAACGGGCGCCCGCCGCATCATGTTTAAGAAGTTCCGCGGACTCTTTTCGAACGACATCTCCATCGATCTCGGCACGGCCAATACGCTCATCTACGTGCGCGGCCAGGGCATTGTCCTGAACGAGCCGTCGGTGGTTGCCATTCGCCAGGACCGTGGTCCGGGCGGCCCCCGCGCGGTTGCCGCGGTGGGTGGCGACGCCAAGCGCATGCTGGGCCGTACCCCGGGCAATATCGCCACGGTGCGTCCGATGAAGGACGGCGTCATTGCCGACTTCACCATGACCGAGGCGATGCTCCAGCATTTCATCAAGCAGGTTCACCGCTCGCGGATGCTGCGTCCCAGCCCGCGCGTGCTGGTCTGCGTGCCCTGCGGCTCCACCCAGGTGGAGCGCCGCGCCATCAAGGAATCGGCCGAAGGCGCCGGTGCCCGTGACGTGTTCCTGATCGAAGAACCCATGGCCGCCGCCATCGGTGCCGGCATTCCGGTGCACGAGGCCCGTGGCTCCATGGTCCTGGACATCGGTGGCGGTACCTCCGAAGTGGCGGTCATTTCGCTCAACGGCATCGTCTACTCGCAGTCCGTGCGCGTGGGTGGCGACCGCTTCGACGAAGCGATCATCAACTACGTGCGCCGCAACCACGGCACCCTCATCGGCGAATCCACCGCCGAGCGGATCAAGCTGGAAATCGGCTGCGCCTTCCCGCAGAGCGAAGTCCGCGAGATCGAGATCTCCGGCCGTAACCTGGCCGAGGGCGTGCCGCGCATGTTCACCATCAACTCCAACGAAGTGCTGGAAGCCCTGCACGAGCCGCTCTCCGGCATCGTGGCAGCGGTGAAGGCAGCGCTGGAACAGACCCCGCCGGAGCTCTGCTCCGACGTGGCCGAGCGTGGCATCGTCCTCACCGGCGGTGGTGCGCTGCTGCGCGACCTGGATCGCCTCATTTCCGAGGAAACCGGCCTGCATGTGGCCGTGGCTGACGACCCGCTCACCTGCGTGGCACGCGGCGGCGGCAAGGCCCTGGAAATGATCGACCAGCACGGCAGCGATTTCTTCGCGTTCGAATGATGCCCCCGCGCGCCGCCTCGGCCAGGGCGCGCTGATCCATGGCCCTTAATCGCGACGATAAGTCGCCGCTGTTCTCGCCCGGTGTGGCGGGAACGCTGCGGCTTATCGTGTACCTCGCGCTGGCCTGCGTGCTGATGGTCCTGGACCATCGCGGCGGGTGGCTGGCCAATGTCCGTTACGGACTGTCGATCATCGTGGAACCCGTTTACCGGATCGCTGGCCTGCCGTCGCAGGGTTTCCAGGCGGCCACGGTGGCGTTCGCCGATCGCCAGCGCCTCACCGAGGCCAACCAGCGCCTGCGTGAGGACCTTCTGCTCGCCAACGCCAAGCTCAACCGCATGGCGTCCGTGGCCGAGCAGAACCAGCGCCTGAAGGAACTGCTCGACACCCAGCACAGCCTCTCGCTCAACGTGCAGCTGGCCCGCCTCATCGGCGTGGACCTGGGCGCGTTCCGCCATCGCATCACGCTGAACGTGGGCGCCCGCGACCAGGTGAAGACGGGGCAGGTGGTGATCGATGCGCGCGGCGTCATGGGCCAGATCATCGAGGTGATGCCGACCACGTCCGTGGCCATGCTCATCACCGACCCCAACCACGCCATTCCCGTGACCATCGAGCGCACCGGCCTGCGCACCGTGGCGTACGGCTCGCGTGCCGGCGACATGCTGACCCTGCCCAACATCCCGGTCTCGGCCGACGTGCAGGCGGGTGACAAGCTGGTGACCTCCGGCCTCGGCGGGCGTTTCCCGACTGGCTTCCCGGTGGGCACCATCCGCGACGTCGGCCAGACCGCGTCGGGCACCTTCCTCGCCGCGAATGCGGTGCCGGCCGCCGACCTCGATCGCAGCGAAGACGTATTGCTGCTGCACGACCTGGCCGAGAACGCCGGGCCGCCGGACCTCGCGCCCAACGCCGGCCCGCCGGCGGGCATGGCGCCGGATCCGAACGCGCCGCCGGCCACCCCGGCACCCGCGCCGACGCTGCCTCGGGTCACCGCACCCACCGCCAGCGGCGCGCCCGCACGCGCTTCCACCAGCGCGAACGGAGCCACGCCATGAACAAGACCCGCGTCCGCCAGCTCTGGTTCGCCGCCACGCTGCTGCTCTCGCTCGTGCTCATGCTGATTCCGCTGCCGGGCCCGCTCACGCCGTACAAGCCGTACTGGCCCGCGCTGGTGCTGCTCTACTGGTGCCTGCAGTCCGGCGATCGCGTGGGCCTTGGCCTGGCGTTCTGCCTGGGTCTCGGTGCCGACCTGTTCGACGGCATGCTGCTCGGCGAACAGGCCCTGCGCCTCACCGCCATGGTGTTCATCGCGCTGCGCTTCCGCTCGCGCCTGCGCTTCTTCCCCATGTGGCAGCAGACCCTGGCCGTGCTCGGCTTCCTGCTCAACGACCGCGTGCTCCTGCTGCTGGTGCGCGTGCTCGGCGGTGATCCGCTGCCGCCCGCGGATTTCTGGATCTCGCCCTTCGTGGGTGCGGCCCTGTGGCCGTTCCTGTTCCTGATCCTTGACGACCTGCGTGCGCGCCTGCGCATCCACGAGGCATGAGCCTCCGGCGCGCCTCCATCAAGGAAACGCGCGGTGAGGTGGCGTTGTTTCGCCGCCGCGCGCTGGCCGGCTTTGGCCTGATCCTGCTTGGCCTCATCGCGGTGTGCACGCGCTACGTGTACCTGCAGGTGTACCACCACGACGAATTCGCGGCGCGCTCGGAACAGAACCGGATCAAGCCGCGCGCGATCCCGCCGGCGCGTGGCCTCATCTACGACCGCAACGGCGTGCTGCTCGCCGACAACGTGCCGGCTTTCCGCCTGGAAGTGACGCCCGAGCAGGTCGACAACATGGACACCATGCTGGCGAACCTCGGCGCCGTCGTGCCGCTCAGCGACGACGACATCAGCGTGTTCAAGAAGCAGGTGAAGCAGGCGCGCCGGTTCGAAGGCGTGCCGCTGAAGCTCAAGCTCACCGAAGACGAAATCGGCCGTTTCGCCGTGAACCGCTGGCGCTTTCCCGGCGTGGACGTGGTGCCGTACCTCACGCGGCGCTATCCCATGGGGCCGGAATTCGCCCACGTCATCGGCTACGTCAGCCGCATCGACGCGGACGACCTGGATCGCATGGACGACGAGGAAGAGGCCAGCTACAAGGGCACCACGCATATCGGCCGGATCGGCATCGAACGTTCTTACGAGAAGCTACTGCACGGCGCGCCGGGCTATGAGCTGGTCGAAGTGAACGCCGACGGCCGCACCCAGGCCGTGCTGGACACCACGCCGCCCACGCCGGGCAAGAACATCTACCTCTCGATCGACGTGCGCCTGCAGAAGGCCGCGCTGGAAGGCCTGGCCGGGCGTGCGGGCGCGGCCATCGCCATCGATCCGCGCAACGGCCAGGTGCTCGCGTTCGCCAGCTTCCCGACCTTCGATGCCAACCTGTTCGTCAACGGCATCAGTGGCGCGGACTACAAGGCGCTCACCAACGACCCGGACAAGCCGCTGTACAACCGCGCCCTGCGCGGCGTGTATCCGCCCGGCTCGACGGTGAAACCGCTGCTCGCCCTCGGTGGCCTGACCCTGGGCCTGCGCCGGCCGAGCGACACCGTGTTCTCGAACGGCCAGTTCTGCATTCCCGGCCAGACCCGCTGCTATCGCGATGACGACCGCGGCGGCAACGGCACGGTCAACATGATGCAGGCCATCGAGCATTCGACGAACACGTACTTCTACAAGCTCGCGCTGGACATGGGCATCGACCGCCTGTCGGGCTGGATGTCGAAGTTCAGCTTCGGCAGCAAGACCGGGATCGACCTGGTCGGCGAGGTGGAAGGCGTGCTGCCCTCGCGCGAGTGGAAGGCGAAGCGTTCCAAGGCGGGCTGGTTCCCGGGTGAAACCATCATCTCCGGCATCGGCCAGGGTTACTGGGCGGTCACCCCGATCCAGCTGGCGCATGCCATCGCCACGTTCGCTGGCCACGGTATCCCGTACGCGCCGCACCTGCTCATGGATACCCAGGATGGCGTGGACAGCCCGCGCGTCGCGCAGTCGTTCCCGCCGGAAGGACCCTCGCTGGTCCGCCGCGACAGCGACTGGCAGGCGGTGAACCAGGGCATGGTCGACGTGATCAACTCGGGCAAGGGCACCGGCAAGAAGGTCGGTATCGGCTTCCCGTTCGTGATGGCGGGCAAGAGCGGCACGGCCGAGCGCTTCTCGCGCAAGACCGACGCCTACGACAACAACAAGAATAGCGCCTACCTCGCCGCCCGCCACCGCGCCTGGTTCATCGCCTATACGCCCGCCGAGGATCCGAAGATCGCCGTCGCCGTGCTGCTCGAAGCGGGTGCCTGGGGCGCGCAGGATTCCGGCCCCATCGTGCGCAAGATCCTCGACCAGTGGGTGGTCGACGAAGGCGGCCCGCGTCCGGAACCGCTGCCCCCGGGGCCGATCGCCACGGCGGATGCGCCGGTGGAAAGCGCGCCGGCCAGCGACAGCAGCGTGCAGGGCGCCCAGCCCGCCCCGGCGGAAAGCAGCGAGCTACCCCCCGACGATAGCGGGGAGGACCAGTAACGTGTTCCAGCAATTCACCGTCCGCATGAAGCGTTTCGGGCTGCGCCTGCTTACCCGGCCGCGCCTGGACCTGCCGCTCCTGCTCGCCCTGTTCCTGCTCGCCTGCGCGGGCCTGGCCACGCTGTACAGCGCGGGCGGCGGCAACTATTCCCTCGTCGGCGGCCAGGCCGCGCGCTTCGTCCTCGGCGGCGTGCTGCTGCTGGTGATCTCGCGGATCCCGCCGCCCGTGCTGCGCTCGTGGACGCCCTGGCTCTACGCAGGCAGCACCGCGCTGCTGTTCGTGGTGGCGGCGCTGGGCGAGGGCAGGGGGGCGTACCGCTGGCTCGATCTCGGCTTCATGCGCTTCCAGCCCTCCGAGCTGCTGAAGCTCACCATGCCGATGATGGTGGCCTGGTACCTGCACCCCCGCCAGCTGCCGCCGGGCTGGAAAGACATCATCGTCGTCGGCCTGCTGATCGCCGTGCCGGCCGCGCTCATCGCCGAACAGCCCGACCTGGGCACGGCATTGCTGGTGGCGGGGGCGGGCGCCTTCGCGCTGTTCCTGTCGGGCATGGCCTGGTGGCGCATCGGCCTGCTGGTCGGCGGCGCGGGCGCGGCCATCCCGGTGGCCTGGCAGTTCCTCCACGAATACCAGCGCAACCGCGTCCGCACCCTGCTCGATCCCGAATCGGACCCGCTGGGCAACGGCTGGCACATCATCCAGTCGAAGATCGCCGTGGGCTCCGGTGGCGTGTTCGGCAAGGGCTGGCAGCACGGCACGCAGTCGCGCCTGGACTTCCTGCCCGAGCACACCACGGACTTCATTTTCGCGGTGTTCTCCGAAGAATTTGGCCTGGTCGGCGTCATCGCCATCATGCTGCTGTACGCCTTCATCATCGGCCGCTGCCTGTGGATCGCGATGAATGCGCGCGACACCTACTCGCGCCTGCTGGCTGGCGCCATCGGTATGAGCTTTTTCGTATACGTGGCCGTCAACGGCGGCATGGTCGCCGGCATCCTGCCCGTGGTCGGCGTGCCGATGCCGCTGGTGAGCTACGGCGGCACGTCGGCCGTCTCGCTGCTGACAGGCTTCGGCGTGCTCATGTCCATCCACGCCAATCGCAAACTCCACGATTAATGGCTGAACGCAGGCCGTGCAAGGCCCCGGAAGCGCCACTTTTGCGTGGTACGCTTCGGGGCATGGATGATGTTCTGCCCGCGCATCGCGCACGACCCGCACGAATCTTTCCGCGCCTGCTAGGCGCGACGCTTTTGCTCCCCCTGTTTTTCGCCGCCCCGGCGCGCGCGGCCGAGACCCATCCGGGCCAGGCCGAGCTCGTCCGCGAGGTCGCGAAAGACACCGGCAAGAGCCCCTGGGCGCTGAACAAGCTGCTCGACGGCGCGAAAATGCAGCAGGGCATCATCGATGCGATGAACCGGCCGGCCGAAGGCAAGCCGTGGAGCGCGTACCGGCCGATCTTCCTCACCGAGGATCGCATCGCCGCCGGTGCCGATTTCTACCGCACGCACCGGGCGCTGCTCGACGGCATCAGCCGCAAGTACGGCGTGCCCGCGGAATACATCGTCGCCATCGTCGGCGTGGAAACCTTCTACGGCCGCAATACCGGCAAGTACAAGGTGCTCGATGCGCTCACCACGCTGGCCTTCTACTACCCCAAGCGCGCGCCGTTCTTCCGCGAGCAGCTGAAGACCCTGCTTGAGTTGCCCTCGAACCACCTGGGTGGCCCGCTGGACACGCTCACCGGTTCGTACGCGGGCGCGCAGGGCTGGGGCCAGTTCATGCCCTCGTCCATCCGCGACTGGGGTGTCGATTACGACGGCGACGGCCGCATCGACATGAAGGGCTCGATGGGCGACATCTTCGCCAGCGTCGCCAACTACTTCAAGGAACACGGCTGGCAGACCGGCGGCCCGATCGCCGCGCGCGCCCAGCCGGATCGCAAGGCCAAAGCGCCGGCGGTACCGAAGGACTGGCGCCCGGTGGCGCCGGTGGAATCCTTCGTCGCCACGGGCTTCGCGCCGTTGCAGCACCTGGATCCGGGCCGCGACGCGCAGCTGTTGCGCCTGGACGGCCCGTCGGGTGACGAATACTGGTTCACCTTCCAGAATTTCTACGTGATCACCACCTACAACCGCAGCCCGATGTACGCGCTGGCGGTCGACCAGCTGGCGCAGGAGATCCGTGCCCGCGTGAAGGGACCGAACGCGCGATGAAAACGGCCACCGTGGGGGCGGTGAACATGATGCGGACGGCGCTCGTTCTCACGGTGATGTTGCTGGCCGCGTGCGGCGGCGGGCATAACACCCGGCCGGTCGCGCGGGGTGGCTCGCCGAGCCGCGGCGGGCACGACGACATCAGCAAATCGCAGTCATCGCGCTACCGCTCCAACAGCGACAGCGTGCCCACGGACATCCCCGACGTCAGCAAGATTCCCGAGCCGGTGCCGAAGGTGGAGCCGCGTTCGCTGTACGGCAACAAGTCGCCGTATTCCGTGCTCGGCCAGACCTACAACGTGATGTCCAACCCGCGCGGTTACGTCGAGCGCGGCATCGCGTCGTTCTACGGCAACAAGTTCCACGGCTACAAAACCTCGAACCTCGAGGAGTACGACATGTACCAGTTCAGCGCGGCGCACAAGACGCTGCCGCTGCCGAGCTACGCGCGTGTCACCAACCTTGAGAACGGCAAGAGCGTGGTCGTGCGCGTGAACGATCGCGGCCCGTTCCACGAAAACCGCATCATCGACCTGTCGTTCGCCGCGGCCGTGAAAATCGGCGTGTGGCCCAGCGGCACCGGCCTGGTCGAAGTGCGTGCGATCGACCCGAGCGACCCGGACGCCGTCTACACCGCCACGCCGCCGCTCGCCTCCACCGCACCCAAACCCTCGCCGGTGACGGCCCCGCCGCCGCCCGCCCGTCCGGCGCGCAGCCCGGCGCCGCCCGCGGCACGCACCGCGCCGACGCCGTCGGCCGTCGTGGCGGGTGCCGTCCTGGCCTCCACGCCGCGTCCGGCACCGAACACGACCACGTCGACGCCCGTTGCGGTCGGTAATCCCGAGGATGCCGGCCCTGTGCAGGGCATGACGGATGCCTCGGCGAGCGAGGCGCTGCCGCCGATGGCAGGGCAGGGCGCACGTCCCGTGGCCTCCCCATCCGGCCCGGTCGCGGCACGTGGCCCGTCCGCGGCGATTCCCGCGCCCGTCGGCAACGCCGCCAGCCCCTCCGGCGTGGCCGGCAAACCCACGATTTACCTCCAGGTCGGCGCCTTTTCCGACACCGCCAACGCCCAGCGCGTGGCCGACCAGTTGAACCGGGCCGGCCTTGGGCCGGTCAGTGTGGTGGAGACCAGCATCGCCGGGCGCAGCGTGCGCCGGGTGCGGGTGGGCCCCCTCGCCGATGTGGACACCGCCGACCGCGTGACCGACCAGATTGCCGGCATGGGCCTGCCCAGGCCCTCGGTCGCGGTAGACTGAGCCCCTTTTTTCCTGCTTGTTTTTGACTGGACCGCTGAAACGATGAAGCTCTTGCCCCGTTCCCTGTTCGCTTTCGCCGCCGCCGCGCTCGTCGCTGGCGTCACCGTGGCGCAGCAGACGCCGCCGCGCCCCGCGGTACCGCGCCCCGTCGTGCCCGAGGCCCCCGTGCCGCCGCCGCCGGATGTGGAAGGCAAGAGCTGGGTGCTGATGGACTACAACACCGGGCAGATCATTGCCCAGAAAGACATGGACATGCAGGTGGAGCCGGCCTCCATCACCAAGGTGATGACGGACTACGTCGTCTCCGCGGAAGTGGCCAACGGCAAGATCCACATGACCGACCCGGTCACCATCAGCGAGAACGCATGGCGTGGCGGCGGTGCGAGCACCGACGGTTCCACCAGCTTCCTCAAGCTCAACAGCCAGGTGCCGCTGAAGGACCTGCTGTACGGCATGATCATCCAGTCCGGTAACGATGCCGCCATCGCGCTGGCCGAGCACACCGCCGGCTCCGAGCCCGCGTTCGCCAACCTGATGAACGCCTATGCCAAGCAGATCGGCATGGTGCATTCGAACTTCGAGAACGCCTCGGGTTACCCGGTGGCCAATCACTTCACCACCGCCCACGACATCGCCATCCTGTCGCGCGCGCTGATCCACGACTTCCCCGAGGATTACGCGATCTCGGCCGTGAAGGAGTTCGAGTGGAACGGCATCAAGCAGCACAACCGCAACCTGCTGCTGTGGCGCGATAACACCGTCGACGGCATCAAGACCGGCCACACCGCGGCCGCCGGCTACTGCCTCGCCGCCTCGGCCAAGCAGGGCGACGCCCGCATGATCGCCATCGTGATGGGCGCCGGCAGCGAAAAGGGCCGTGCGGATTCCGCGCTGGCGCTGATGAACTACGGCTTCCGCTTCTACGAAAGCCACAAGCTGTACGACGCCAACAAGCCGCTGGCCACGCCGAAGCTGTGGAAGGGCGCGGAAAACACGCTGCCGCTGGGCGTCGCTGAAAACGTGCTGGTCTCGGTCAAGCGCGGCGACTACGACAAGCTCAAGGCCAACCTCGACGTGCCCGGCACGCTGATCGCCCCGTTCAAGAAGGGCCAGCAGGTCGGCACGCTGCGCGTCACCCTCGATGGCCAGCCGGTGCAGACCATCCCCCTGGTGGCGCTCAACGATGCCCCGGAAGGCGGCTTCTTCTCGCGCCTGTGGGACACCATCATGCTGTGGTTCCATAGCGACGACAGCGGCAAGAAGTAAGGAGGGCGAGCGATGAAAGAAATCGACTTCAGCCAGGCCCAGGCCGAAGGCAAGGGCTTCCAGTTCCCGGCCCAGTTCGAGGTGACGGCGATTGGCAATGCCAACGCCGGCCTCACAGCCCGCGTGCCGGAGATCCTCCACGGCATCGGCCTGGAGGTGCTCCACGAGACGGTGACCTCCAAGCTGACCCCGGCCGGCAACTACGAGTCGGTGACCATCAGCTTCGTCGCACCGACCCGTGAGAAGTACATGGAGGCCCACGAGGCCCTGCGCGCGGACGAGAACATCCGCTTCACTCTCTGAGGGGTTCTTGTATCGTGGGGCCTGAAGCCGCATTTAGGCCCCATTCCCCTCAATCCCCCCTGCGCCAATGACCCTCCCCCTCAACGTACGCCGGCTGGGGCGCGTGCCCTACGAAACCTCCTGGCAGGCCATGAGCGCCTTCACCGACAACCGCACCGACGACACCGTCGACGAGCTGTGGCTGCTGGAGCACGACCCGGTGTTCACGCTGGGGCAGGCCGGGCTGGAGGAGCACGTGCTGTTCGCCGGGGATATCCCGGTGGTCCGCGTGGATCGCGGCGGCCAGGTCACCTACCACGGCCCGGGCCAGATCGTGGCCTACCCCATGATCAACCTGCGCCGCGTGGGCGTGGGCGTGCGCGAGCTGGTCTGCAAGATCGAGCAGGCGATCATCGACACCCTGGGCGACTGGAACATCGGCGCGGCGCGCCGCGAGGGCGCCCCCGGGGTCTATACGGCGGACGCCAAGGTGGCCGCCCTGGGCCTGCGCGTGCGCCGCGGCTGCAGCTTCCACGGGCTGGCCTTCAACATCAACATGGACCTCGAACCCTTCCACCGCATCAACCCCTGCGGCTACAAGGGCTTGGAGGTCACCCAGATGGTAGACTTGGGCGGTCCGTCGCGGTTGTCAGACGTGGAAGACGTCCTGGTACAGGAATTCTGTAAGCAGTTTGGCTTCCACGCCGTCGAATCCGCCCCCATCATCCCCGAACTCCCCGCCCGCGTTGCGGTCTGAGGTCGTAGCCGTTATGAGCCAAACCGCCCCTTTCCCCTCCCGCAGCATCCCCATCGCCGTCGTCGACAAGCCCGGCGAGAAGATGCTCGGCAACGACAAGATCGCGCTTAACCGCGCGGCTTTCGACACCGACGTGCCCGTGCTGCGCAAGCCCAGCTGGATCCGCGTGCGCCTGCCCCAGGGCAACGCCGTGCAGCAGCTGAAATCGCGCCTGCGCGAGAACTCGCTGGTCACGGTCTGCGAGGAAGCCTCCTGCCCGAACATCCACGAGTGCTTCTCCAAGGGCACCGCCACGTTCATGATCCTGGGCGAGGTATGCACCCGTCGCTGCTCGTTCTGCGACGTGGCCCACGGCCGCCCGCTGGCGCCGGATCCGCTGGAACCGGCCCGCCTGGCCGAGACCATCCGCGACATGCGCCTGAAGTACGTGGTGATCACCTCGGTGGACCGCGACGACCTGCGCGACGGCGGTGCCGAGCACTTCGCCTCGTGCATCCGCGCCGTGCGCCACGCCAGCCCGAACATCCGCATCGAGATCCTCACCCCGGATTTCCGCGGCAAGGGCCGCATGGAGCGCGCGCTGGAGGTCCTCAAGGATTTCCCGCCGGACGTCTTCAACCACAACCTCGAAACCGTGCCGCACCTCTACCGTGAAGTGCGCCCGGGTGCCGATTACCAGTGGTCGCTCGACCTGCTCAAGCGCTTCAAGGCGCAGCACCCGGACGTGCCGACCAAGTCCGGCATCATGCTGGGCCTGGGCGAAACCTACGAACAGGTGCTCGAAACCATGCGCGATCTACGCGCCCATGACGTCGACATGATCACCATCGGCCAGTACCTGCAGCCCACGGCGCATCACCACCCGGTGGTTCGTTACTGGACGCCGGACGAATTCGAGGCGCTGCGCGTCGCCGGTGAAGAAATGGGTTTCTCCCATGTCGCTTCTGGCCCGTTGGTGCGATCCTCCTACCATGCCGACCTGATGGCCCACGCCGCCGGCGTCGTCGAATAAACGATCCAAGCACTACCGAGGCTTTCATTACATGACCCTTCGCCCCGTGTCGCTCGCCCTCCTGCTGGCCCTTTCCGCCGCGGGTGTGCACGCCCAGAATGCCGCCCCCCAGCAGCCTGGCGCGACACCGCCGGTGAAGGGATCGGCCCCGCAGCCCAAGGACGCCTCCGAAGCCGCCACCTCGCCCGAGCCGCAGCGCAAGGAATCGACGCTGCCGCTGAAGCCCACCTCGGCGGAAACCCAGGCGGCGCAGCTTTCCGCGCGCTTCCTGACCCGTTTCCATTACCAGGCCCAGCCGCTCGACGACGCCATGTCGGCCAAGATCTTCAAGGCCTACTTCGACGACCTCGACAGCGAGAAGGTGTTCTTCACCCAGGAAGACATGGCCAAGTTCGAACCGCTTAAGACGCAGTTCGACGACGCCATCTGGAACCAGGACCTGACCGGCCCGTTCACCGTGTTCAACCTGTACATCACCCGCGCGGTGGACCGGATGAACTACGCGCGTGGCCTGCTCAAGAAGGGCTTCGACTTCAACACGAACGAAAGCTTCAACTTCGATCGCAAGAAGGCGGCCGTGCCGAAGAACCAGGCCGAACTGGACGACGTGTGGCGCAAGCGCACCATGAACGACTGGCTGCGCCTGAAGCTGGCCGGCAAGAGCGACGACGACATCCGCAAGACGCTGGACAAGCGCTACGCCACGTACATCAGCCGCGTGCGCCAGCTGGATGACGAAGACGCCACCCAGGCTTTCATGACGGCCTACGCCAATTCCACGGACCCGCACACCGATTACCTCGGCCCCCGCGCCGCGGATGCGTTTGATATCGCCATGCGCCTGTCGCTGGAAGGTATCGGCGCGGTGCTGCAGGCGCGCGACGACTACACCACCATCCGCGAGCTGGTCCCGGGCGGCCCGGCCGCCAAGTCCGGCAAGGTCAAGCCGGGCGACCGCATCGTCGCCATCGGCCAGGGCGAAACCGGCCCGATGGTCGATGTCGTGGGCTGGCGCCAGGACGACGTGGTCAAGCTCATCCGCGGCAAGAAAGACACCACCGTACGCATCGAAGTCCTCCCGGCCGACGCCGGCGTGGACGGCAAGCACGACATCGTCACCCTTGTCCGCAAGAAGGTGACCATGGAAGAGCAGGCCGCCAAGTCGAAGGTCATCGACGTGAAGGACGGCGACATCACCCGCAAGATCGGTGTGATCGAACTGCCCACGTTCTACCAGGACTTTGGCGCGCGCCGTAACGGCGATGCCAACTTCAAGAGCGCCACCCGCGACGTCTCCAAGCTGCTCACCGAGCTGAAGGCGCAGAAGGTGGAAGGCGTGATCATGGACCTGCGCAACAACGGCGGCGGCTCGCTCAACGAAGCCACCGAACTCACCGGCCTGTTCATCGACACCGGCCCCGTGGTCCAGGTGCGCGATGCGCGCGGCCAGGTGGAAGCGCAGGGCGACGACCAGGCGGGTATGTCGTGGGATGGCCCGATGGCCGTCATGGTCAACCGTGGCTCGGCCTCGGCGTCGGAGATCTTCGCCGCCGCCATCCAGGATTACGGCCGCGGCCTGATCATCGGCGAGCCGACCTTCGGCAAGGGCACCGTGCAGAACCTGGTGGACCTGGACCGTTTCGGCAAGGCGCAGACCGGTGAAGACGCCAAATACGGCGAGCTGAAGATGACGATCGCGGAGTTCATCCGCATCAACGGCGACAGCACGCAGCTGCACGGCGTCACCCCGGACGTGCAGTTCCCGCAGAACGGCGACGCCAAGGAATTCGGCGAGTCCACTTACGACAACGCGCTGCCGTGGCGTCACATCGATCCGGCCGACTACAAGCCGGTCGCCGACCTGAAGCCCATCGTCGGTCCGCTCAACCAGAAGCACCAGGCGCGCGTCGCGACGTCGCCGGCGTGGAAGCTGATGCTCGACGAACTCGCGCAGTACCAGAAGCTGCGCGACAAGACCGACATCTCGCTGAACTTCGCCGCCCGCCAGGCCGAGCGCAAGCAGTTCGACCTGACGCAGGCCGACTTCCGTAACCGCCGCAAGGCGATCTTCGGTGGTGACGGCAGCGCCGATGCCGGCGACCAGGACAACGGTGATGACGGCCTCAACGCGAACGAGCGCAGCATCAAGAGCGACCTGAAGCAGGAAGCCGAAGCCAAGAAGGCCAAGGACACCCCGCTGGAGGAAGCCGCGCACATCGTCAGCGACGAAGTCACCCTCATCAAGGGCGATGCGAAGGTCGCGTCCACCGTGCTCCCGTACGGCGGCCGCAAGATCGACACGCCGCCGCAGACGGCACAGGCGACCAAGCCTGCACCGGATAGCCCGCGGTAACGTGATGAAAAGGCCCCTCGCGGGGCCTTTTTTTTCGGCCCTTCACAGGGCCGCTGATAGCCTGCGCCGCGATTCTTCGCTCGCAAAGGCAGGCCTCGCATGCTCGACTTCCTCGATCACCTCGGCATTGATCACGCCACGCGCCTGATCATCATCGCCTGGTCCATCCGCATCGGTCTTTCGCTGGTGGCGCTCGGCATCGGTTTCTGGATTGCCGCGCGCGTAGCCAATCTCGGCAAGCGCGCCCTCGAACGCGCCCGCGTCGACGACACCCTCGCGGGCTTCCTCCGCAACGCCATCTACGGCCTCCTGATCGCCTTCGTCATCGTGCAGGTGATGGGCATGGCGGGCATTCCCACGGCCTCGTTCATCGCTGCACTCGGCGCCGCCGGCCTGGCGATCGGCCTGGCCCTGAACAGCTCGCTGTCCAACCTCGCGTGGGGTGTGCTGCTCATCCTGTTCCGCCCGTATCGCATCGGCGACTACGTGCTGGTGGGCGGCGTGGAAGGCACGGTGGAAAGCATCAACCTGATGCACACCTACGTGGTGACGCCGGATAACCGCGAAGCCGTGGTGCCGAACTCGAAGGTCGGCGGCGATGCCATCATCAACTTCAACCGTCGCGGCACGCGCCGGTTCGAGATCAAGGTGGGCATCGCCTACGAGGACAACATCGGCAAGGCGATGGAGATCATCCGCGGCCTGCTCGAGGCGGACCCGCGGATCATGAAGGACCCGGCCCCCGGCGTCTGGACCGACAGCCTCGGCGCCTCCAACGTCACCCTCGTCATCCGCGGCTGGTGCACCGTGTCCGACATGTACGGCGCCCAGACCCAGTTGCTGCTGAGCATCAAGGACCAGTTCGGCGAGGCCGGGATCACCATCCCCTCGTCCACGACGGACATCCGGCTGCTGCCGCCCCAGGCCCCCGAAGCCGCGTGATAGACCGTGCGGGGCGGGCGATTACCGCCCCGCACAACAGAAATCACCCCAAACAACCGTTTGAATCGTGGGAATCTCCTCCCGAGGGATTACAATCGACCGGTTGCGCCGCAGCACGGCGCCCGACATTCCCCCGTTGGAGGGTTCGTCCGCCCTTCATCGTTGTTTTTTGAGGAGGTTCCATGGCCGACGTCAAAGAAGCCCGCGTGCCCGATATCGGTGGCAAGCCGGTTCCCATCATCGAAATCCTGGTCAAAGTCGGCGATACCGTCGAGAAAGACCAGAGCCTGCTGACCCTGGAGTCGGACAAGGCGACCATGGAAGTCCCCGCGCCGTTTGCCGGCGTGATCAAGGAACTGAAGGTCAAGGTCGGTGACGAGGTCAACGACAACGACGTGATCGCCCTGGTGGAAGCCGCCGGCGACGCCCCGGCCGCCAAGGCCGACGCGCCCAAGCAGGAAGAGAAGGCCGCCCCGGCGCCCGCCGCCGCTGCGCCGGCCCCTGCGGCCGCTGCCGCCCCGGCGCCCTCGGCCTCCAAGGCCTCCGGCCCGCTCAACGTCAACGTCCCGGACATCGGCGGCAAGCCGGTGCCGATCATCGAAGTGATGGTCAAGGTCGGCGACACCGTCGAAAAAGACCAGAGCCTGATGACCCTGGAATCCGACAAGGCCACGATGGACATCCCGGCCCCGGCCGCGGGCGTCATCAAGGAGCTGAAGGTCAAGGTCGGCGACGAAGTGAACGACGGCGACCTCATCGCCATCATGGAAGGCGAGGGTGGCGAAGCTGCCCCGGCCGCCGCCCCGCAGGCTGCCGCCCCGGCGCCCGCACCGGCTGCCGCCGCCCCCGCGCCGGCCGCGACCAAGGCCGACGTCCCCGTCGGTGGCGCGCCGCGCACCCCGCCGGTGTCGTTCGACGCCTCGGTGATCATGCCGGGCAACGCCCCCTACGCCAGCCCCGCCATCCGCGCGTTTGCCCGCGAGCTGGGCGTCGACGTGGCCCAGGTGAAGGGTAGCGGCCGCGGTGGCCGCATCCAGCGCGAAGACATCTCCGGTTACGTCAAGAACGTGATGACCTCGGGCGCCGTGCCCTCTGCCGGTGGCGCCGCTGCCGGTGGTGGCAATGGCCTCAGCCTGCTGCCGTGGCCCAAGGTCGATTTCTCGAAGTTCGGCGAGATCGAAGAAAAGCCGCTCGGCCGCATCCCGAAGATCTCGGCCGCGAACCTCGCCCGCAACTGGGCGATGATCCCGCACGTCACGCAGTTCGAAGACGCCGACATCACCGAGCTGGAAGCCTTCCGCAAGAAGCTCGGCGAAGAGAACAAGGATCTGAAGGTCACCCCGCTGGTCTTCCAGATCAAGGCCGTGGTCGCCGCGCTGAAGAAGTTCCCGACCTTCAACGCCTCGCTCGATGCCGCTGGCGAAACGCTGACGCTGAAGAAGTACTTCAACGTCGGTATCGCCGTGGACACGCCGGACGGCCTCGTCGTCCCGGTCATCCGCGACGCCGACAAGAAGGGCCTGCTCGAGCTCGCCGCTGAACTGGGCGAAATCTCGAAGAAGGCGCGCGACAAGAAGCTCACCGCCGCCGACATGTCCGGTGGCTGCTTCTCCATCTCCTCGCTCGGCGGCATCGGCGGCACGGCGTTCACGCCGATCGTCAACGCGCCGGAAGTGGCGATCCTCGGCGTCTCCAAGGCCGCGATGAAGCCCGTGTGGAACGGCAAGGAATTCGTGCCGCGCCTGATGCTGCCGCTGTCGCTGTCGTACGACCATCGCGTCATCGACGGTGCCCTGGCCGCGCGCTTCGCCGTGTACCTCGCCCAGCAGCTCGGCGACATCCGTCGCCTGCTGCTCTGACCGGAGGCCACGCGCATGGCAACCATTGAACTGAAAGTGCCGGACCTCGGCGGCTCGCACGACGTGCCGGTCATCGAGATCCTGGTGAAGGTGGGCGACTCGGTCGAGAAGGACCAGAGCCTCGTCACGCTGGAATCGGACAAGGCCACGATGGACGTGCCCGCCTCGCAGGCAGGCACCATCGTCGAGCTGAAGGTGAAGGTCGGCGACGTCGTCAATGACGGCACGCTGATCGCGATCATCGAAGCGGCCGGTGCTGGCGCATCGGCGCCGGCGGCGGAGTCGAAGCCTGCCGCCGCTCCCGCTCCCGCTCCGGCTGCCGCGAAGGCGGCACCGGCGCCCGCGGCGCAGGGCACCACCGTGTCCGAATCGCCGGCCCATCCGGCGGCCGCCCCCGGCAAGACTGGTACGGCCCCGCAGGCCGCTGCCGCGTCCGGCCGCAAGGCCGACATCGAGTGCCAGCTGGTCGTCCTCGGCTCCGGCCCGGGCGGTTACACCGCGGCGTTCCGCGGCGCGGACGTCGGCCTCGACACCGTGCTGGTCGAGCGTTACGAGACGCTCGGCGGCGTGTGCCTCAACGTCGGCTGCATCCCGTCGAAGGCGCTGCTGCATGCCGCCGCCGTCATCGACGAAGCCGCCGCCATCGAAGCGCACGGCATCTCGTTCGGCAAGCCGAAAATCGACCTGGACAAGCTGCGCGCGTTCAAGGAGAAGGTGGTCGGCAAGCTCACCGGCGGCCTGGCCCAGATGGCCAAGGCGCGCAAGGTGCGTACCGTCACCGGCGTCGGCAGCTTCATCTCGGCCAACGAGATGGAAGTGAAGACCGCCGATGGCGTGAAGCTCATCCGTTTCGAAAACGCGATCATCGCGGCCGGTTCGCAGTCGGTGAAGCTGCCCTCGTTCCCGTGGGACGACGAGCGCGTCATCGATTCCACCGGCGCGCTGGAACTGCGTGACGTGCCGAAGACGATGCTCGTTGTCGGCGGCGGCATCATCGGCCTGGAAATGGCCACGGTGTATGCCGGCCTCGGCACGGAAGTGACCGTCGTCGAACTCGCCGACCAGCTGATGCCGGGCGCCGACCTCGACCTGGTCAAGCCGCTGCAGCAGCGCATCGCCAAGCGTTACAAGGGCATCCACCTCAAGACCAAGGTCGTCGAGGCGAAGGCCACGAAGAAGGGCATCGAAGTCACCTTCGATGGCGAAAGCATCCCCGAGACCAAGCTGTTCGATCGCGTCCTCGTCTCCGTCGGCCGCTCGCCGAACGGGGGCAAGGTCGGTGCGGACAAGGCCGGCGTGGAAGTGACCGATCGTGGTTTCATCCCGGTCGATCGCCAGATGCGCACCAACGTGCCGCACATCTTCGCCATCGGCGACCTCGTGGGCCAGCCGATGCTGGCGCACAAGGCCACGCACGAAGCCAAGGTGGCCGCGGAAGTCGCTGCCGGCCAGAAGAGCTTCTTCGATGCACGCGTGATTCCGTCGGTGGCCTACACCGATCCGGAAATCGCCTGGGTCGGCGTCACCGAGCGCGAAGCGAAGGAAAAGGGCCTGAAGGTCGGCGTGGGCAAGTTCCCGTGGGCGGCCTCCGGCCGTGCCATCGGCATCGACCGCACCGAGGGTTTCACGAAGCTGATCTTCGATGAAGAGACCCACCGCATCGTTGGCGCAGGCATCGTCGGCGTTCACGCAGGCGACCTCATCAGCGAACTCGCACTCGCCATCGAAATGGGCTGCGAAGCCGGCGACATCGACCGCACCGTGCACCCGCATCCGACGCTCGGCGAATCCGTCGGCATGGCGGCTGAGGTGTACGAGGGCACGATCACCGACCTGTACATCCCAAAAAAGAAGTAACGCTGCAACACGTTCAACGCATGCGTATCTAATGCATGCGTAGGAGCGCACCCTGTGCGCGACATCTTTCGCTGTAACGCCTCAGGCCCTGCGGCCTTATCGCGAAAGATGTCGCCCACAGGGTGGGCTCCTACAGCCATGTGGCGTTCCAATAGGGGTATTGTCCGGCGCGTTGTACGAGGCCGGCGCGTATGGGGTTCGCCACGATGTATCGCGCGGCGTCGCGCACGTCTTCGTCGTGGCGTAGCGCACGGTCGTGGAATGCGCGCTGCCACAGAGGTGAGCGCCGGCCTTCTTCTGCCCGAATCGCTTTCGATACCCGCGACTTCAGCCGGTTGATGACTTTCGAGAGATCCTCTTCTCCCACCTGGATGAGCCCATGCCAGTGGTCGGGCATCAGTACCCAGGCCAGGCACTGGGCATCGCCCCAGCTTTTCGGAGAGTGGATGGCCCGCGAGGCCGCCCGTGCCGCTCGGTAGTGGCGAAACACCGGGGCGCGGTTCCACGCCACGCAGGTGACCAGGTAAACGCGCCCGGGTTCAGATACCCGGCCCTTCCGTAGGGCGCCTTGTCCGTTCATGATCGTCATGGGGCTCAGCGTGCCGCCCCGGCAGGCCTCGGCCCATCGGAGAAAACGCCTGCGTCGTGTAAGCCGACGCCGCGCCGTGACCCTGCCGTCCGCATCTCGCAAACACCCGCCGATTTATGGCATGGTCCCCCGATGCCCGCACCCCAGCCAGCCCACTACCTCCGTCGCCTAGGCACATGGGATGCCGCGATGATCGTCATCGGCGGTGTCATCGGCGCGGGTATCTTCCGCACGCCGGCCGCCGTCGCCAAAAGCACCAGTTCCGGGACGGAGGTCATCATCCTCTGGGCCCTGGGTGGCCTGCTGACCCTGGCCGGGGTGCTCTGTTACGCCGAACTCGGCGCGCGGCGCCCACAGGCCGGCGGCACCTACGTCTACCTGCGCGAGGCCTTTGGCCAGCTGCCGGCGTTCCTGTTCGGCTGGACGATGGCGCTGATCAACTACCCGGGCAGTGTCGCCGCCGTGGCGACCACCTTTGCCGACTACGCCACGCGGGCCGTCGGCCTGCCGCATGAGTGGGTGAAGCCCGTCGCCGTCTCGGCCATCAGCTTCATCGTGCTGGTGAACCTGTTTGGTATCCGCGCCGGTGCCTGGGTGCAGAACATCTTCACCGTGCTGAAGCTCGGCGCCGTGGCCATGTTGATCGCGGTGGGCCTGTACCTCGCCCGCGGCCATCTCGGCCTCGCCTTCGCGGCGGACCCGACGCACGACGTGCCGACGAGCATGGTGATCGGCGCGCTGCTGCCGGCGATGTTTGCCTACGGCGGTTTCCATTACCTCAACGACCTCGCCGGCGAAGTCCGTGATCCGCAGCGTACGCTGCCGCGCGCCCTCGGCCTGGGCATGGCCAGCGTCGTCGTCTGCTACGTGCTGATCAACATCGCCTACATGGCCGGCCTCGGCCATGCGGGCCTCGCCGCCAGCACCGCGCCGGCGGCGGACCTGATGCGCCGCGTGTTCGGCGAATCGGGTGCCACGGTCATCGCCGTCGGCATCGCCTGCTCCACGTTCGGTTACTGCAGCATCGCCATCGCGGGCGGTGCGCGCGTGCTGCAGGTGATGAGTGCGGACGGCATGTTCTTCCGGCCGATCGCGCGCATCGATGCGAAGTCCGGCGCACCGCGCGTGGCGCTGATGGTGCTTGGCGCGTGGGCGATCGCGCTGATCCTGTCGGGCAGCTTCGAAGCGCTGGTGGACTACACGACAGTGGGTGAGTGGCTGTCGCACGCGTTCGGGATCGCGACCATCTTCTGGTATCGCAACAAGCTGAAGTCCGAGCCCTCGCCGTACCTGGTGCCGGGCTATCCGTGGGTGCCGCTGATCTTCACCACCACGGTCCTCTGCGTCATCGTCGCCACCGCCATCACCCAGCCGCAGAACGCGGGCATGAGCCTGCTGATCATCGCCCTGGGCGTGCCGGTGTACTACCTCTGGCGCAAGCGCCTGAACCGATGAAGACGTTGACCTGCCTTCTGCTCACCGGGTGCACCCTCGGCGCCCACGCGACCGAGATCAACCTCGCGCATCCCACGCCCGCCGTGCGCATCACGCCCACCGCCGCGACGCTTGATCCGACGGTGCGCAAGGCCGCCGACGGTAGCGACCTGGTGGCCGTGACCTACACGCCATCGCCGTCCCCCGCATTGGTGCTGGCGCCGGGGCAGGGCACTTGGGCATGGCCCGCCAACGGCACGCTTCGCCTGCGCGTGCAGAACGGCATGCCGTGGCCTGTCACGCTGATCGTGGATGTCGCCTCCGGCGAGAAGCACCTGAAGGCGACGGTGGGATTGCCGCCCGGCCCGCCGCAGACGCTGTCGGTGCCGCTCACGGCGACATCGCCGCGCGCGTTCGGCATGCAGGTGGGCCCGCCGATGCCCTTTGATGACGGCAAGACCAAACGCCTCGTCGCGCTGTCGACCGACGGGGCCATCGATGCGGCGAAGGTCACCTCGGTCACGCTCTCCATGCCGCAACCGGGCGCCGCGCAAACGGTGCTGATGGGCACGCTGGAGGCGGTGCCGGGCGATGCGGATCTGCGCGCGGCTTACACGGGCATCGTCGACCAATACGGGCAATACAGGCGCGCGACATGGCCCGAGAAAATCACCAGCGACGAGGCCCTGCGGCAACGGACGAGCTCGCCGGCGGCGCCGGCAAGCACGGCCGGCCTCGACCGCTTCGGCGGCCGCACCGACCTGCCGACGATGCACGCCTCCGGTTTCTTCCGCGTGCAGAAGCAGGGCGACCGCTGGTGGCTGGTCACGCCGGAAGGCCACGCCTTCTTCTCGCTCGGCGTCAACGCGGTGAACCACACCGATGGCCGCACGTATGTGCAGGGCCGCGAGTTCATGTTCACGGCCGCGCCGGCGGCGGGCAGCCCGTTCACCGGCAGCAGTGACAGCCGCAGCGACAACGGCTCGCAGCGCGACAACGGCATGAACCACGGCCTGTGGTGGGACGTGTACAGCAACAACCTCGCGCGTACGCTGGGCAACGACGTCGAAGCGGGCTGGCGCAAGCGCACGCTGGATCGACTGAAGGCCTGGCGTTTCAACACGCTCGGCAACTGGAGCGATCCGGCGTTCGCTGGCGACAAGCGCATCGCCTACACGGTGCCGGTGCTGATCAAGGGCGACTTCAACACGGTGAGCACCGGCTACGACTACTGGGGCCGCATGCCGGATCCGTTCGATCCGCGCTTCGCCAAGGCCGCGCAACAGGCGGTGGCCAACGCGACGAAGGGCAAGGTCGATGATCCCTGGCTGCTCGGCTACTTCGCCGACAACGAACTGGCGTGGGCAGGGCAGGGCCCGCAAGGCCGCTGGGCGCTATCCACCGGCAGCCTGGCGCAGGGCCCGCAGAGCCCGGCGAAGCAGGCCTTCGTTGCGTATCTGAAAAAGGCCCACGGCGATGCGGCCGCCTTCGCGAAAGCGTGGGGCCTGGCCATCACCACCTGGGATCAGCTCAATGCGGAAGGCTTCAAGGCACCGGACCCGAGCGAAGCACACCCCGCCATCGCCGCGGACTACATCGCCTTCGGCAAGCTTTACGCCGAGCAGTATTTCCGCACGGTGGCCGAGACGCTGAAGAAAGCCGACCCGCACCATCTCTTCCTCGGCGGTCGCCTCGCGATCCGCACGCCGGAAGCGGAAGAAATGAGCGCGAAGTACACCGACGTCACCAGCATCAACACCTACACCGACCTGCCCGAGCACGGCTTCGACGTGGCGGAGTTCAAGCGCTGGGATAAGCCCGTCCTGCTGACGGAATTTCACTTCGGCTCAAGCGATCGCGGGCCATTCGGCAACGGCGTGGCGGCGGTGGCCAGCGAAGACGAGCGCGGCAAGGCCTACGCGCGCTTTGTCGACGCCGCGGCGGCGTCGGGCGTCGTGGTGGGCACGCATTGGTTCCAGTATGTCGACCAGCCCGTCACCGGCCGCGTCCTCGATGGCGAGAACGCGCACATCGGCCTGGTCGGCATCACCGACATTCCCTTCGAGGGATTCACCCACGCCGTGACGGTCACGAACGGGCGGGTCGGCGGTGGCGCAGGGGCCTCAGGCGGCGGGAGCCACCGCTAGGCCGGTACGGGTCTCACCGATCACCGAACGGCCAAACGCGAAGGCCAGCGGCTCGGCCACGCCCACGAGGGCGCTGATCGCCACGTTCTGGTTCACCGCGTAACTCATGGAAAAGGCGATGCTGAAATGCGTCGCCGCGTACTTGATCTTGCGGGCCATGGCCGCCTCCTTAATAAGAATGACTCTCATTATGGGGACGGCTACCGCCGTGTCCAAGTGATCCTTTGGATCGCCGCGATAGGCCCGGCTTATCGGTGGATGGTCGTCCCGACCACCAGCGCCACCACCATCACCATGGCCACCGCCATGCAGGCGTTGGCCGGCTTCACCCGGCGGGCGTCGATGCGCGGCACCAGCTGCCAGATGAGGAAGGCGCCGACCAGCATGTCCACCACCAGGGCGGCACGCATCCACGGCAGGACGAAGATGGACTGGCCGACGGCCTGCCCGTGCTGGGCGGCGATCACCAGGCCGCCGGTGAGCACGGCAAGCAGGGCCCAGATCAGGCTGGCGAGGTAGGCGCGGTTGAACACCACCGCCGTCTTCTCCAGCCAGCGCAGGACGAAGAAGACGATTACCGCCGGCACCACGGCCGCGGCGCTGGAATAGATCACCCACCAGATGGCGGCCGAGAACAGCGTGAGCAGGGTCTGCACCGTCAGTAATCCTTGCCCGCGCGGCGCAACGCCTTGCTCATCAGCCACGCCGGGCCGATCAGGAGGTATTGCAGGTCGGTGAAGAACGACGGCCGGCGGCCCTCGATCTTGTGGCCGATGAACTGGCCGATCCACGCCGCCACGAACACCACGGCGGCCGTCCAGGCCAGGCCGGAGGGGCCGAGGGCGTAGTAGAGGAAATCGGTGAGGAAGCCCAGCGAGATGAACGCGCCGGCCATGGCCAGCCCGATCACCCGCGACAGCCGGTAGTAGTAGAAGAGGAACGCCAGGAACATCGCCAGCACCGCCCACAGGCCCGGCTTGCCGAGGCCGGGCGGGACGGGGATCAGCCAGACGAAGGCGATCACCGTCCAGGTGATCGCCGGCACGCAGACCCAGTGGATCAGCCGGTTGGTCGGGTTCTGGTGGTCCTGGCTGTAATTGCCGAACCAGGTAGCCGCGTCGCGCATGGTCATTCCCCCGTGGAGCGCAAGCGGGCCGGTCAGTCCAGGCGGATGCCGGCGAGCTTGTCGAGGGCCTCAGCATACTTCGCGGCGGTGCCTTCGATCACGCTGGCGGGCACGCTCGGTGCCGGCGGCTCCTTGTTCCAGCCGATGTCCAGCAGGTAATCGCGGACGAACTGCTTGTCGTAGCTGGGCGGGCTGATGCCGACTTTGTAGGACTCCGCCGGCCAGAAGCGCGAGGAATCCGGGGTCAGCATCTCGTCCATGATGTACAGCTTGCCGTCTTCATCCGTACCGAACTCGAACTTGGTGTCGGCGATGATGATGCCGCGGGTAGCGGCGTATTCGGCGGCGAACTTGTAGATCTTCAGGGTGGCATCGCGCACGGCGTTGGCCATGTCTTCGCCCACCGCGGCCACCACGGCATCGAAGCTCACGTTCTCGTCGTGGTCGCCCACGGCGGCCTTGGTCGACGGGGTGAAGATCGGTTCCGGCAGCTGCTGCGCCTGCTGCAGGCCCGCCGGCAGGGTGATGCCGCAGATGGCGCCTGTGGCCTGGTAGTCCTTCCAGCCCGAGCCAATGATGTAACCGCGGGCGATGGCTTCCACCGGTACCGGCTTCAGCCGCTTCGTCACCACGGCACGCTTCGCGTACAGGGCCACGTCCACGCCCGGGGGCAGCACCGAGGCCACGTCGTCACCGGTGAGGTGGTTCGGGATCAGGTGGGCGGTTTTCTCAAACCAGAAGTTCGAGATCTGGCAGAGCATCTCGCCCTTGCCGGGGATCGGGTCCGGCAGCACCGAATCGAACGCGGAGAGGCGGTCGGTGGCCACCATGAGCAGGCGGTTGCCGGGCAGGGCGTAGACATCGCGGACCTTGCCGCGGTGGATCAGTTCCAGGCCGGGCAGGTCGGATTGGCTCAGGGTGGTGGGCACGAGGGCGCTCCGGTGAAGGCGGGGGAGTTGGCTATTGTAGCCACCTGCTAGAATTCCGAGTTACAGCCCCAACAACTCGCCCATGCGCAAACTGACGACCGCGGCACTCGCCCTGGCCTTATCCGCCCCTGTACTCGCTGCCCCGCCCGCGAAACCGGCGCGGTTGGGCATGTGCGCGGCGTGCCATGGCGAAAATGGCGTGGCGACGACGAATGCCGATGCCCCCCACCTGGCCGGGCAGAAGGCGGTTTACCTGCGCGCAGCGTTGCACCAATACCGCGATGGCCACCGGGACCACCCCGTGATGCGCGCCATGGCCGGCCCTCTTTCCGATGCGGATATCGACCAGCTCGCCCAGTGGTACGCCGCCCAGACCCCCTCCAAGGGCGCTCCATGAATTTCACCGGCACACTTATCGGCGCTGTCCTGGGCATGTGGCTTACCCACAACATGCTCGGTGCCCTCATCGGCGGCGCCCTCGGTTTCATGTTCGACGCCAGCCGCCAGCAACAGCAGCGCCGCCGTGCGCCCGTCCAGGGCGGCTACGTGGCCCCGCTGTTTGCCCTGATCGGCGCGGTGGCCAAGGCCGACGGGCGGGTGTCCGAGGCGGAAATCGCCATCGCCGAGCGCCTGATGGCGCGCATGGGCCTGGACCAGGACGACCGTCGCCGGGCCATCGATGCCTTCAACGAAGGCAAGCAGCCCGAATACAACGCCAGCGAAGTGATCGACGAGCTGCGCCAGTGGGTGGGCCACCGTCGTGACCATGCCTTCCCGGTCATCGACGTCATCATCGAGACGGTACTGGCCGAAGGCGCCTCGCCCTCGCCGGAGAAGATGGCCCTCCTCCGCCAGCTGGCCTTTGCCCTGCGCGTGAGCGACATGGAGCTCATGGCGCTGATGGCCATGAAGGGCTACGCCTGGAACGGTGGTGCCGGCGCCAACCGCGGCTACGGTGGTGGCCACGGTGGTGGCGGCTACGTGCCCCCGCAGCGCAACGCCCAGGGCCCGGACCCGTACACGGTGCTCGGCATTCAGCGCGACGCCGACGAGCGCGCGATCAAGCGCGCCTACCGCAAGCTGATTTCCGAGCACCACCCGGACCGCCTGGGCGACCTCCCCGAAGACATGCGCCGCCGCGCGGAATCGCGCGCCAGCGAGATCAACGCCGCCTACGAGCGCGTCAAGTCGGAGCGTGGCTTCAAGTAATCGGGTAAGGCCCGGATGTATCCTGCTCCGCTCCTACGGTGAAACGACGTCTCCTTTATTAGGGTGTTCCCATGGCCAAGCAGTCCCCCGTCATCGCCCCGTCCATTCTCTCCGCCGACTTCGCCCGCCTGGGTGACGACACGCGCAAGGTGCTAGACGCCGGTGCCCAGTGGGTGCACTTCGACGTGATGGACAACCATTACGTGCCGAACCTCACCATCGGCCCGATGGTGCTGAAGGCGCTGCGCGATTACGGCATCACCGAACACATCGACGTGCACCTGATGGTGAAGCCGGTGGACCGCATCGTCCCGGATTTCGCCAAGGCCGGCGCACGCAGCATCAGCTTCCACCCGGAAGCGTCCGAGCACGTGGACCGCACCATCCAGCTGATCCAGGGCGAAGGCTGCGAAGCCGGCCTGGTGTTCAACCCGGCCACGCCGCTCAACTGGCTGGACTACGTGCTCGACAAGATCGACATGGTGCTGATCATGTCGGTGAACCCGGGTTTTGGCGGGCAGAAGTTCATCCCCTCGGCGCTGGACAAGATTCGCCACGTGCGCGAACGCATCGACGCCAGCGGCCGCAAGATCCGCCTGGAAGTGGATGGCGGCGTCACCCCCGACAACATCGGCCAGATCTCCGCCGCGGGCGCCGACACCTTCGTCGCCGGCTCGGCCATCTTCAATGCGCCGGACTACGCGGACGTCATCCGCCGGATGCACGCGGCGATCGACAAGGGCTAACCGCCCCGGCCGAGGTCAACCCGCCGCAAGGACGTGCGGTTGACCCCGGGTATAAACAAATTTTCACGACTCAAAAGCAAACCGAGGAGTACTGTTAATACGCCTCGCGGCCCCTGGCGTGGGATCAACGCCGGCATGGTGAAAGGAGTCCGTCAGATGTCCGTCCAACGTATCGCGGCCTTGGCCGCCCTCTGTCTCGCCGCCGGCGGCGCCTTTGCAGGCGAACGCCCGACGCCACTTCCGGACCAGAAACGCAGCACCGTCGCCGAGGCACTGCAGTTGTGCCCCACGTCGCTGGAGCGCTTCATTCCCGGTGAGTACTACTTCTGCGATGCGGCCCGCGACTTCTGGTCCGGCCGTGACGGCAGCGCCCGGGAAAGCCTGAAGAACGCCGCCGCCTGGGCCAGCAAGCCCGCGCAGTACGCCCTCGGCGTCATGTACTTCAACGGCGACCACGCCGAGAAGAACCGCCCGCTGGGCCTGGCCTGGCTGGCGCTCGCCGCCGAGCGCCACAGCCCCGATTACGAGCCGGCCTTCGTCGACGCCTATGGCAAGGTCTCGCCCCAGGAACTGGCCCAGGCCAACGCGTACTGGCAGGACCTGAAGAAGACCTACGGTGACGACGTCGCCGCCACCCGCGCCAAGAATCGCTTCGATCGCGCCTACCGCGACCTGGCCTGGGCCGTCGACTTCGGCGGTTCCGTGTTCATGGATGGCGTCACCGGGTTCCAGATGACCAACGGCGTGAACTTCTCCGATGCCGCCTACGGCAGTAGCGGTTTCTCCCTCGGTCGCTTCCTGCAGACGCGCGAAGCCGTGGCCCTGGAAGGCTGGCGCACCAACGTCTATGTCGGCGATGCCCAGCTGGTCCCGATTGCCGACGTCGTCAAGCGCACACCCACCAACGAGCAGAACTAACCGCGTTCTTTCCAAAGGGGAGTTGGCATGAAGGGATTACTCACGGCGTCGATGATCGCCGCGGTCGTGCTGCTTGGCGGATGTCACCGGGCCACCCGGCCCCAGCCCTTGCCGGGGCAGGAACTCGTCGTATCCAACCTGCTCTATGGCTGCCCCTATGGCCTCGAGCGCTTCCTCCCCGGCGATTATTATTTCTGCGAGGCCGGCTCGCACTTCTGGGCGGGCCGCTACAGCATGTCTCGCGACAGCCTGGAATCGGCCTCACGCTGGGGCAGCAAGGCGGCGCAATACGCGTTGGGCGTGATGTATTTCAACGGTGACCACGTGGCCGCCAACCAGCCGCTTGGCGTGGCCTGGCTGGCTATCGCGGCCGAACGGCACGCGCCGGAATACGAACAGACCTTCGTGTCGGCTTACCAGCGGCTCACGCCCGAGCAGCGCGCGCAGGCGGATGCGTACTGGCGCGACATGACGCCCATCTATGCCGACAAGGTCGCTGCCGCCCGTGCCGACAAGCGCTTCAACCGCGCCTACCGCGACCTGGAAACGGCCGTGGCCTTCGGCGGTGGCGTGTACATCAACGGCATCACCATGGGTGTCGTCTCGGGCCTCACCATCACCCAGCGGATGAAGAACGAGCGCGACATGTTCTTCGCCGGCTACGACACCCACGTGTGGGTGGGCGATGCCGAGCTGGTACCGCTGGGCCAGCTGCCGTCGATAAAGAAGACCGAGCCCGCAGCCACACCGCCGCTGCCCAGCTCCAACTGACGCGCAGAAAAAACTCCCCCGGCCTCAAGGGCTGGGGGAGTGAAGGAAGCTCCACACCACAGGAGCGTCACGGGGAACAGGGTGGGATCAGTGCAGGCCGCAGAGCAGGCCAAGCAGCAGGGCGCCCAGCGCAAGGGTCACGCGCAGGGGCTCGAAGTTGCGTTCAAGTTCGGTGTTGTCGGCGTCGGGCTTGGTTTTCATGCGCGTTCTTCTTTTTGGTTCGGTGCCATTGCAGCGCCCGGCGCGGGTCCCGGGGCGTCCCATGTGAGGCAATCCACAGGCTCTTTGTGGCAAAACGCGGGCAAAGGCTTCGTGTAGGCCGTGCAGCGGTGCGTCTACGGGCAAAACACGGGCAAATGCGGCAGGGACCTTGCGCCCCGGGGGCAGCCATTGCACCTTAGCGCTCGCCAACCCTCCAAACGGAACCTCCATGGGCCGCAGCATTGCCATTGTCGAAGACGAACCCCTCATCCGCGCCAACTACGTCGAGGCGCTGAACCGCTTCGGCTACGAGGCCCGCGGCTATGGCTCGCGCGCCGAGGCATCCACGGCCTTCGCCATGCGCCTGCCGGAGCTGGTCATCATCGACATCGGCCTGGGTGACGAGCCGGAAGGCGGCTTCGACCTCTGCCGCGAACTGCGCGCGAAGTCGGCCACGCTGCCGCTCATCTTCCTCACCGCCCGCGATTCGGATTTCGACGTCATCAGCGGCCTGCGCCTGGGCGCCGACGACTACCTGTCGAAGGACACCAGCCTGCACCAGCTGGCCGCGCGCATCGCCGCGCTGTTCCGCCGCATCGAATCGCTGAAGAAGCCCACCGCCACCGAGAACGTGATCACCCACGGCCCGCTGGTGCTGGAGAGTGAGCGCATGCGCATCACCTGGAACGGCACCGAGATCCCGCTCACCGTCACCGAATTCTGGATGGTGCACACGCTGGTGCGTTTCCCCGGCCACGTGAAAAACCGCGACCAGCTGATGCGCGAAGCCGAGCTCGTCGTCGACGATGCCACCATCACTTCGCACATCAAGCGCATCCGCAAGAAGTTCATCGCGCTGGCGCCGGAGTTCGATGCCATCGAAACCGTGCATGGCGTCGGCTATCGCTGGACGCCGTGACCCTTCGGCAAAAACTCCTCCTCGTTGCCCTGTGCACGCTGGCGCTTCCCGTCGCCGGCTGGCTCTATGTGCGACAGATGGAAACCCTGCTGCGCGAAGGCCAGGCCCAGGCGCTGGTGGCGTCCGCACGCGCGCTCGCACGCAGCCTCGTCGTGGTCGATGCGCCGCTGCCGCCGGCAGGCAGCACCTGGTACGTGCAGACCGCCAACGTGCCGATCACGGTGGACGGTTACGCCGACGACTGGGCGCCGCTCAGCCCGTGGGCCCAGCCGCTCGGCAGCCACGCCAAGGTGATGTTCGCCGAGGACGATCGCTGGCTGTATTTCACCGTGGATGTGCGCACCTCGCGTCGGCAGCGCGCCGACGCCGCCGATCGCCTGGCGATGAGCGCGGACCACCTGATCCTTTCCATCGCCAGCAACGAAGACGCGCAGCGGTACCTGCTGGCCAGCGCCGCGCCGGGTGCCACCACCGCCATCGCGCTGGACCCGGAAGCCGGCGTCTTGCCCGACCGCATCAACGCGCAGTGGCAGGAAGACGGCGGTGGTTTCCGCGTGGAGCTGAAGCTGCCGCGTGGCCTGCGCCTGGATCGTTTCGGCGTGGGCGTGCATATCGCCGCCGATGGCGATCCCGAACCGCTTAGCGCCGACACGCGTCCGCTGCTCGAATTCTCGCCCGCGCTGTCGCAGGAGCTGGCCCGGCTGGCGCCCGATGGCGTGCGTGTACGCGTTCTCTCGCCCGATGCCTGGCTGATGGCGCAGACCGGTCGCCTCACGCTGCCCGACACGCCGGCCAGCGAACAGCCCGGCTGGTTTGCCTCGCTGGTGTATCGCTCCCTGCTCGCCACGCGACTGGCCGAAAACAGTGCGTGGACGGAAGACGCGCCGAAGATCGATCTGCCCGAAGTGCGTGCGGCGCTGGCCGGCAAGCCGGCAACGGCATGGCGCGCGGGTGAAGCGCGCAGCAGTGTCGTCCTCGCCGCGGCCATGCCGATCACCCAGCGTGGCCAGTTGCACGGCGTGGTGCTGCTCGAACAGCCCAGCCGCGCGGTGCCGCTGCTGGCCAATCGCGCGCTGTTCGGCCTGCTGCTCACCAGCTTCGGCGTGCTCCTCGTGGCCGGTGGCGTGCTGCTGCTGTTCGCCACGCGGCTCACCTTCCGCCTGCGTCGCCTGCGCAACGCCGCCGAGCGCGCGCAGGACAACGACGGCCGCCTTGATGGCCCGTTCCCGCTGATCGATGCCACCGACGAACTCGGTGACCTCGCCCGCAGCTTCGCGCGCCTGTTCGACGTGGTCGGCGGATACACGGATTACCTACGTACGCTGGCCTCGAAACTCTCGCACGAACTGCAGACCCCGCTCGCCATCGTCAAATCCTCGCTGGATAACCTCGACCATGCCGGCCTCCCGCCCGAAGCCGAGCCGTACCTCGCGCGTGCCCGCGACGGCGTCGCCCGCCTCGGTGCGCTGGTGCGTGCGATGAGCGAAGCCAGCCGCATGGAACGGGCGATTGCTGCGGCGGAAGCCGAAGACGTGAACCTCGTCGATGTCGTCCGCGGTTGCGCCGAAGGCTATCGCGGCCTCGCCGGCGATCGCAGCATCGAGGTCGAACTGCCCGACGCGCCGGTGACGATGCACGTCTCGCCCGAGCTCATCGCGCAGGCGCTCGACAAACTCTTCGACAATGCCGTGTCGTTCACACCGCCCGGCGGGTGGCTGCGCATCGCCCTGCGCCCCACGTCCGACGGCGCCGACGTCGAACTCGCGAATCAAGGCCCGCCACTCCCCGCCGCCATGCAAGGCCGCCTGTTCGACTCCCTCGTCAGCCTGCGCGACAAAGCCACGCCCGGCGAAGCACCGCATCTCGGCCTCGGCCTCTACGTCGTCCGCCTCGTCGCCGAACGGCACCAGGGCAGCGCGAGTGCGCGGAACATCGAGGATGGCGTGGCATTCACCCTGCACCTGAAAGGCCTGCCCCGACAGCGGCTGGCCTGAGGGCAACCGGCAGCCCCGGGGTAGGGCACACACCAAGATTGGCCCTACAATCCAAGGCCGACCCCACGGGCAGCCCCACACCCCATGATCTCCCGCGAACAATTCGACGCCTACGCCGCTGAGGGCTACACCCGTATCCCGCTGGTGCGTGAGGTGTTTTCCGACCTGGATACGCCGCTTTCGGTGTACCTGAAGCTGGCCGATGGCCCGTATACCTTCCTGTTTGAGTCGGTGGAGGGTGGGGCCACGTGGGGGCGCCATTCCATGATCGGCCTGCCGGCGCGCCGGGTGTACCGCCTGCGCGGCCATGAGCTGGAAGTGGAAGAAAACGGCGAGGTGGTGGAAACCCGCCACCTGGCCGACCCGCTGGCCGAGATCGAGGTGCTGCGCAAGCAGTACGAGGTGCCGAAGCTACCGGGCCTGCCGGACTTCACCGGTGGCCTGGTCGGCTACTTCGGTTTCGAGACCATCGGCTACATCGAAGAGCGCCTGGCCCAGTGGGACAAGGCCGACGAGCTCGGCACCCCAGACGTCCTGCTCATGCTCGCCGACGAGCTGGCGGTGTTCGACAACCTCAAGGGCCGCCTGTACCTCATCGTCCACGCCGACCCGTCGCGGCCGCAGGCCTACGCCGAAGCGATGCGCCGCCTGGATGCGCTCACCTTCCGCCTGCGCCAGGGGGGCGTCAGCTACCCGCAGCTGCTGCAGCCGGCGGCGCTGGACGAATCGGATTTCAAATCCTCGTTCACCCGCGAGGAATACGAAACGATGGTCCGCACCGCGCAGGAATACATCCGCGCCGGCGACATCTTCCAGGTGGTGCCGTCGCAGCGCCTCAGCGTCGGCTTCAACGCGCGGCCGGTGGACGTCTACCGCGCCCTACGCGCGATGAACCCCTCGCCGTACATGTTCTTCATCGACATGGGCCCCACCCAGATCGTCGGCTCCTCGCCGGAGATCCTCGTGCGCCTGAAGAACGGCCGCGTGGTGCTGCGTCCCATCGCCGGCACGCGTCGCCGTGGCAAGGACGAAGCCGAAGACATTGCACTGGAAACCGAGCTGCTCGCCGATCCGAAGGAACGCGCCGAGCACCTGATGCTGATCGACCTGGGCCGTAACGACGTGGGCCGCGTCAGCCAGACCGGCACGGTCGAGCTCACCGAATCGTTCGTCGTCGAGCATTACTCGCACGTCATGCACATCGTCTCCCAGGTGGAAGGCGAGCTGAAGGACGGCATGTCCTACATGGACGTGATCAAGGCCACGTTCCCCGCCGGCACCGTCAGCGGTGCACCGAAGATCCGCGCCCTGGAAATCATCCAGGAGCTCGAACCCTTCAAGCGCAACATCTACGCTGGCGCCATCGGCTGGCTCGGCTGGTGGGGCGACGCCGACACGGCCATCGCCATCCGCACCGCCGTGATCCAGGACGGGCGCCTGCACGTGCAGGCCGGCGGTGGCGTCGTGTATGACTCCGACCCGGCGGCCGAATGGGAAGAGACCATGAACAAGGGGCGCGCGCTATTCCGCGCGGTCGCCCAGGCCGCGAAGGGCCTGTAACTCCCGCAACAGAACTTCATCCGACGGTAAGGAGATCGCACGTGAAGCTTCGTCTTGTCCTGGTACTCAGCACCGCGCTCCTGCCGATGGCCGCCATCGCGCAGAGCGCGATGCCCAACCTCCCGAACATCGTGGTCATGGGCCACGCGGAGAAGGAGGTGGACCCTAACCGGTTCAAGGTCGAACTGCGGGTGAGCACGGCGGACAAGTCGCCGGCGGTGGCGCGGAAGAACGTCGAAGCGCGCATGGCGCAGGTGCTCGACGCCTTCCGCGCCCACCATGCCCTGCCAGCCACGGTGCATGCGACCAGCATGGAAATCACGCAGGACGTCCGCTTCGTGGACGGCCAGTCCCGCTCGTCCGGGACGCGCGTTACCCGTTCGGCCGATGCCGTCTTCACCTCCATCGAGGACCTGCGCGGCTTTGTCGATGCCATCCCGGCCGACGAGGTGCTGCAGATCACCGGCACCTCGACCACACGCGACGACCTGCCGGCGATCAAGCGTGAGCTGCGCCGCGCAGCCGTCGAGGATTCCAAAGCGAACGCCACCGAGCTGGCAGCGAGTTACGGCGTACGCGTCGGCCCGCTGTACACCGTCTCGGCCCAGCCGCTCGCGGGTGTGGACCGCACCCTGGGTGGTTACGACAGGATGTTCATGTCCGTAGCGGCCCCGGCGCCGCCGGCGAACGTCACCCGGCTCCAGGCCGGGTCATTCACCGTCAGCGAAGACATCTACGCGCTGTACCTCATCCAGCCGGCGAGCCTCTAAACCATGACGACGCGTCTTCGTATCCTGACCATCGCGGCCATCCTTGCCGCCGCCCCGGCGCTCGCGCCTGCCCAGACGGCCCCGCACATCGCCGTGTCCGGCCATGCCGAGCGCATCGTGCAGCCGGACCGGTTTCATATCGACATCGACATCGAAGCCATCGACGCCAAGCCGGCGCGTGCCCGCACCCGCGTGGAAGAGCACATGACCGCGGTGGTTGCCGCGTTCCGTGCGAACCACGCCCTGCCGGAATCGATCGACGCGTCGACGATCTCGATCTCGCCGCACGAGCGGACGCGTGGCGAGGACAGCGTCGTGGACGGCACCGAGGTCAGGCGGACGGCGTCAGCCACCTTTACCCGCATGGAAGACCTGCGCGCCTTCATCGATGGGCTGGATGCCGCCGGCAACGAACTGCAGATCAGCGGCACGAAGATGACCCGCAGTGACGCGGAAGCCATCGACACCGAGCTGCGCGAGGAGGCTATGCATGATTCCCAGCGCAACGCCGAGCGCATCGCACGCGCGTACGATACGAAGCTCGGCCAGGTGTTCTCGGTCTCTGATCGTGCCGAAGCCATGGGTGGCTATAGCGACATGGACGGCATCGTGGTGATGGCTAACAAGAAGGAAGCCACGCCCATCAGCCTGGAGACCGGCGGCCTTAAAATGCAACGCACGATCTACGCCATCTTCCTGCTCGAACCGGCTAAACGATGAACACCCGCAGCATCCTCGCCGCCAGCTCGCTGGCGATCCTCGTCACGGTGAATACGCCGGCACAGGCACGCACGCCGTTCACCAACGACGTGCCCTCGCGCACGCAGGCGCTGGCGCTGCTGGAAACCCTCAACGCCGACCTGCTCAGCCATCCCAGCGCCACGCTGACGCTGGAGCGCTGGTGCGGTGATCACGGGCTGGCGCCGGACGCGAAGATCGTGGCGCATCGGGTGAAGGGTGACGACAAGCCGTTGCCCGACGACGCCCGCGCCACCCTCGGGATCGGCGCCGACGAGCCGGTGCGCTATCGCCGGGTGCAGCTGGCCTGCGGGGCGCTGGTCCTCTCCGAGGCGGATAATTGGTACGTCCCCGCGCGCCTCACGCCGGAAATGAACCAGATCCTCGACAGCACCGACCAGCCGTTCGGCAAGGTGGTCCAGGCCCTGCATTTCCGCCGCCAGACGATCAGCGCCGAGCTCCTGTGGTCGCCCCTGCCCAAGGGCTGGGAAATGGACGCGGCCCTGCCAGCGGCCGGGAAGGGCCCCCTGGCCATCCCCCACGAGGTGCTCCGCCACCGGGCCGTGCTCTACAACGAGGCCAACCAGCCCTTCAGCCTGGTCGTCGAGACCTACACGGCGGATGTCCTGGCGTTCGGGCAGCGCTAGGCCCATGTGCCGAACCGGTTACCCCTTCTAGCCGAATTGCCGCATCCCCCGGGGCCGGACCAAGCTGTAACCCGACGTATCAGGGGAGGCAGCCCATGTCAGCGACGGTACCCGTTCGAAAGGCTCCGGCAGGACGGCCTGCGACGCATCCCCTGGGTGCGATGCTCACCGTGGCCAACGCCCCGCGGATCGGCCCGCAGCCCAAGTCCCTCGACAAGGCCCTCGCCAGTGCCCAGCACTGGGTGCAGCTGTCCGACGCCCGCCGCCCCGACGCCATGTGGCTCGAGGCCGGGATGATGATGCAGCGGATGGTGCCGCGCGCCGAGTGGGTGCGGTACCTGCGCAAGATCCGGGTCGATCGTGGCGTGCTCGTGGGCCGCGAGTGGTTCGAGATGGCCCGCGTGCGGGATCCGGTCGGCTTGCCGCCCGGCGATTACCTCAACGTGATCTTCCTCGCGCATTACGCCAGGGCGGTGCTGTTCGAAACCGTGTCGCTGGCGCCCGGCGCCGATGGGTGGTTGCCCGTGGGCTACGTGATCCGCCCCGTCCAGCGTGAGATCAATTTCGTCCCATAGCGCAAGGCAGCAGCAGGGGGAGTCATGCGCATCCAGATATCAAGCGACGCGAGTCTCTGGTGGGACTTGCAGGAAGGGGTATTCACCTCGCGAAAGCCACCGGCGGTACCGCGGCGGAAGACACCGCTGACCAAGGCGCTGTCCGGCAAGGCCCTCGCGGCCAAGGGCGTGCCCGCGCAACGCGCGCCTTCCGTCTCGTATACTCGTGCGACGGCCAACAGGGACCCTGCCATGAGTGACCACGAGACGCCTCTTCGCGAATACACCCGCCCGCCGATGCTTCGCGGCGTGGATCCGCAGCGGATGAACTGGCTGTGGCAGCTGATCCTGCAGGCAACCGACCTGAAGGCCGCCGAGGTGCGTGAGGCACTCAACGCCATGGGCGTCGGTGCCACCGACAAGCGGCTCGCCAGCTGGGCCGTCAGTGACCGCGCCGAAAATTACTTTCCGCTGACCATCGCCGAGCTGGAGCGCAACCTGCGCGCCGTCATCGACCTGAAGAAGAAGCGCGAGGAAGCGGCCAGCGACGCGGATGCGCCGCAGCAGCCTCAGGAATAACGGTTCGCCAGGAACTTGAAGAACGCGCGCAGGCCCTGCGCTTCGCCACCGCGCGGATGCGCCGGGCGGTCGCCGTCGTTCCACGCGTAGGTATCCAGGTGCATCCAGTTCTGGCTTTCCGGAACGAAGCGTTCCAGGTACAGCGCCGCGGTGATCGCGCCGCCATGCCGTGACGGGCCCGCATTGGCGAAGTCCGCCACGTACGATTCCAGCATGCGGCGGTACGGACGCCACAGCGGCAGGCGCCACATCGGGTCGTGCACGGCTTCCGCCGCACCGATCACTTCATCGGCCAGCTGGTCGCGGTTGGTGAACAGCGCCGGCAGCTCGGGGCCGAGGGCCACGCGCGCCGCACCGGTGAGCGTGGCGAAATCCACGATCAGGTCCGGCGACTGCTCCACGCCGTAGGCCAGCGCATCGCACAGCACCAGGCGGCCTTCGGCGTCGGTGTTGTCCACCTCCACCGTATGGCCCGCACGCGTGCGGATGACATCGCCCGGGCGCATGGCATTACCGGCGATCGCGTTTTCCACCGCGGGCACGAGCAGGGTGAGGCGCACCGGCAGGCGCGCCTTCATCACCATGCCGGCGAGGGCGATGGCGTGGGCGGCACCGCCCATGTCCTTCTTCATCCAGCGCATGCCGTCGGACGGCTTGATGTCCAGGCCGCCGGTGTCGAAGCACACGCCCTTGCCGACGATCACCAGCTTCGGGTTGGAATTCTTGCCCCAGGTCAGCTCGATCAGGCGCGGCGGACGATGGCTGGCGCGACCCACGGCGTGGATCGTCGGGAAATTGTTTTCGAGCAGTTCGTCGCCAACCCACTCCGTGACCTTCGCCTTGTGCTCGGTCGCGTGCGCGTGGATCGCCGCGGAAAGCTCCGCCGGGCCCATGTCCTCGGTCGGCGTGTTGACGAGGTCGCGCACTTCGAACACCGCTTCCATCAGCGGCAGCACGGCGCGCAGCGTGGAAGGCTCGACCAGCAGCTGCGCGACGGGGCGGGTGGCCTTGCGATAACGCTCGAAGCGATACGCGCCCAGCGCCCAGCCCAGGGCCAGCAGCTCGCGGTCTTCGATGATCGAGTCTTCGCTCAGCTGGTAGATGCCGTCCGGCAGGCGCTGCGGCAGGCTACCCAGCGCGGCGAGCGGATCCTTGCGGTCCACGCCGACGATGACGCGGGAGATGCCACCCGCATTGTTCGGCAGGACGGCGACAGCGCCCATGGTCGGACGGAAGCCAAGCGACGTGAGCCACTGCCGGTGCGTGGCACCCAGCTTCTGCTCCATGGTGGGCAACGAGGCCGCATCCACGAGCTCGATAGTGGTGACGGAGCGCTTTCCGGACTTCCGGTCGATCAATGGCGACATCAGGCCTCCCGTGCCTCACGGCACTGATGGCCGCGTCAATGACTAAATGGTATTGCATCCATATTCTAGCCAACCGGCGCAGCGGAAGCGTCAACCCAATCGGCCAAAGCCGTCATATCGGCGAATTCGAGGTCAGGAGCCGGGCCATGGGACCACGTCTCGCCCGTGCGATTGAGCCAGACAGTTCTCAAACCGGCATCGCGAGCACCGACGACATCCAGTAGCGGATCATCACCAACGTGAAGAATCTCGCCCGGAGGGAGACCCAGGGCCTCGGCCGCGGCGAGGAAAATCCGCGCATCCGGTTTGGCCACGCCTGCACCACTCGCATTAATCCGCGTGTGGAACAGATGATCCAGGCCAATCACGGCCAGGTCCGCATTACCGTTGGAAATGCTGACCACCGGCAGTTTTTTCGCAATGCGCAGAAGGCCGGGCAGGGCGTCGGGATAGAGTTCGACGTTATTGCGCGCCGCGAAGTAGATGCCCCACAAGGCATCCACCGGCGCATCGTCGATACCGCAGGCCGCAAAGGCCTGGCGGATGGTAATGCGGCGTTGCTCGGAGAAATCATGCGCGAGGTGCGTGTGCTCACGCGCCACTTTCTCGCGTAGCTCGCGCATGGCCTCGATGGGCCACGCGCTCGCTACCTCGGGATGGTGCTGTTTCAGCCACCGATCCACGCAATGCTCCGCTTCGATCAGGGCCGGCAGGACCGGCCACAGCGTGTCATCGAGATCCAGCGTGACCGCACGAATCGGACGCATCATGCGGTTCCCGCCAAATTAGCGGGCAGACACCTTAAGCACCTGCCCCACATGGACATTATTGTCCTTGATGCCATTGACGGCGCGCAGCTGGTTCACGTCGACGTTGTTCTTCTTGGCAATCGAATACAGCGTGTCGCCCGGCGACACCTTGTAGGTCTTGCCCGACGCCACGGCGGTCGGCTTCTTCTCGGCGGCCTTGGCCACGGCCTTCGGCTCGGCCTTCACCGGCTTCGCTTCGGTCACCTTGGGGGTGGCCACGGTGTTCGACTTCTCGGTGGCGTCCACGGCCGGCTTGGCCGTGTTCTTGCCCGCGACGGTCACGGCATCGCCGGTGACCTTGGCGAACTTGCCGCCGACCTTCGCGTTATCCAGCGAGGTGAAGGCTTCCGCGCGCACACCCTTGAAGCCCTGGTGGGCCGAGGTGGTGACGCTGGCCACGACGTGGCCAAACGGCGAGGCGTCGGCCGCGGCAAGGTTGGCGGCGGCCTTCGCGGCAGCGGCTTCCTTGGCGAGCTCTTTCTTGCTCTTGCCAGCCGGGCTCTTGGCCACGGCGGCTTCCTTCGCGGCTTCGGCAGCAGCGGCCGGTGCGGCAGCGGCGGCGACGGTCGGCGTGGTCATCGCCTGGCCCACGTTGCCGCGGGTGCCGACGGTGGAAGCGATCTTCGCGCGACGGGCCGCATCGCCGGAGGCGAGGGCGGTGCCATCGGCGTACGGCACCAGGCCGTGCGCACGCAGCAGCGAGCTGCCGGCGGACGAGGTCACGAACGCGAGGAATTCCTTCACGTCAGCGGCCTTCGGGCTGGTGTCGTTGCTCACCAGGTACAGCTCGGTGTACAGCGCGTAGCTGCCATTGGCCACCGTGGACATCGACGGCTTCACGCCATCAATGGAGAGCACCTTCAGCTTCGGGTTGTTGCCCGCGCCGGCGAGGGTCGTGGCGCCGAGGCCGCGACGATCCAGGGTGACGCCTTCTTCAAGCTTGGTCTGGTTCACGTACAGGCGCGGGGCGGCCACCGGCTGGTTGCCGCGGCCGAACAGCAGCTTGCGCAGGCTGAACTCGACGCCGTCGCCCGGGCTGGCCACCGCATAGAGGTTGATCGGGGCGTCGTCGCCGCCGAGGTCCTTCCAGTTGGTGATGTGGCCCATGTAGATCTCATGCAGCTGCATGAGCGTGATGTTCGATACCGGGTTGGACGGGTAGGTGACCATGACCAGCGCGTCCCACGCCACCGGCGTGAAGGTCAGCGACTGCTCGGCGGCACCGTTGCCCGCGCGGGCCGAGCCGGCCAGGTCGGCGGTGCCCTTCACCACGGCGTCGATACCCGAGGCCGTATTGAACGGCTGCAGTTCGAAATGGCCCTTGCCGGCCTTTTCCCAGGCCTTGGCGACATCGGTGACCACGCCGCGCGCGGTGGTGACGTCGCCACGCCAGACCAGTTGCGGCCCCGCGGCAGCAAGAACGGTGGCGGAGGCGCTAAGGCCGATCAGCGTGGCGGTAAACAGGCGCGCAAGACGAAGAGACATGGACGGCAAGAACTCCGGACAATACGGGGTGGCTTATTTGGGCCGCCATTGTGGGCTATACGCGCCGGGCGCGCACCATTTACGTCATCGCCGCATCCTGCCGGGGCCAAACAGAACAAAGCCTGTCTGATGAGATCAATCTCACGCGCCCGTCAGACGTGTCGTCATAACACCGCGTAATAGACGGCGTCGTCGCGGACGATGGTCAGGAGCAGCTGGCGGCCACCCAACGTGCCCGTGGTCGGCAGGCCTTTGACCCCAGGCACTCGGCGCTGGCCGATCGCGGCGAGCACATCGCCATCGCGCAGGCCGGCGTTGTACGCGGCGGAACTGCGCTGCACATTAGATAGCGCCACGCCATACAGCCCGCTGGCCTTCTGGTCGGCCGTCAGGTCAGTGAGCACCACGCCGGCCAGGCGCGCGTCCACCTTCGCGCCATCCACGGTCGCCAGCTTCGACGCTTCGATCGACGCCAGCACCTCCCGCGTGGCGCCCTCGCGCTGCACGCCCAGCTTCACCTTCGAGCCCAGCGGCAGCAGGCCTTCGGTGTTGCGCAGGTCCTGTGCCGAGCGCACCGGCTTGCCATCAATCGCGGTGAGCACGTCGCCGGTCTGCAGGCCAGCACCGTCGGCCGGGGAGCCGGTGGTGACGCTGGTGACCACCGCGCCATTGGTGTCCTTCAGCCCGAGGGCCTTGGCGATGCGCGGGGTGATGTCCTGCACCTCCACGCCGAGGTTGCCGCGGCGGACCTTGCCGTAAGCGAGCAGCTGCTTCATCACCCCGGTGGCCAGGTCCGTCGGGATGGCGAAGCCAATGCCGACGTTGCCGCCCGAGGGGGTGAAGATCATCGAGTTGATGCCGACCAGTTCGCCGCGCAGGTTCACCAGTGCGCCGCCGGAGTTGCCGGGATTGATCGAGGCATCGGTCTGGATGAAGTTCTGGATGCCCTTGCCCAGGCCGGTGCGGTTCACGGCCGAGACCATGCCCGAGGTGGCCGTCTGGCCCAGCCCGAACGGGTCGCCCACGGCCACGACGAAATCGCCCACGCGCAGTTGCGCCGAATCCGCCACGGGCAGGGCCTGCAGGCCCTCGGCGGGGATCTGCAGGACGGCCACGTCGGTGTCGGGATCCGTGCCGATCAACTTGGCCTTCAGATCGCGCCCATCCTGGAGGGTCACCGTGATATCGTCCGCGCCCCCCACGACATGGTTGTTGGTCAGGACATACCCCTTGGCCGCATCCACGACCACCCCCGACCCCAGGCTCTGCTCCACGCGTTCGCGCGGCACGCCCTGGCCAAACAACTGTGCAAACAACGGATCATCCGCATAGGCATTGCGGGTGCGGATACGCGTCTTCGTGGAGATATTCACGACGGCGGGCGTCACCTTCGCCAGCATCGGTGCCAGTGACGGCACGGGCTGGCCATCCACGGCCGGCGGGATACCCGCGAAAGCGGGCGTCGCCAGGGCCATGGCCAGGGCGGCCCCGAGGGCCGAAAAAGTGGTACGCCGGTAAATCCTTGCGGGCATTGAAAAGCTCCTTGGCTGGTGTGTCCTGGGCACGAGGTTTGCGCCTTTCGACCACGCATTTCCGGATGGGTTTCAAACCGTGAGACAGGTGTATCCGACACTTTACATCGAGCACCTCCGGGCGTAAGGTTCACACCGGCCGCAACCACAACATCTTGTGTTCCTTCGTTCGATAGTTACCAAGTGCTGGTGCTGCGGAGACTCAGGTTCAAGCTTCAAACCAGCGTCCGCAAAGGCATTTTGCCGGCGGATGCCGAAGGAAAAGGGATGGTCGATTTTGTCCGGGGGGATGGAATCGACGTGGTTGCGCCGACGCTACCAATAAGAACGGCCAACACAGGCCGAGTACTTGAGGACGACACATACATGAGCACCGCACGCGCGCAGGCCCTCGGCCTTGAATCGGCCATTCCGCTTCAGCCCGCTTCCTACGACATCTGGGACAAGAAGTACCGCCTGAAGGCCAAGTCGGGTGAGCCCGTCGATGGCTCGGTGGACGAAACCTACCAGCGTGTCGCCCGTGCGCTCTCGGATGTGGAAGCCACCGACGAGCTGCGCGCCCACTGGTTTGAGCGTTTCCTGTGGGCCCTGCGCCGCGGCGCCATTCCCGCCGGCCGCATTACGTCGAATGCTGGCGCGCTGGCCCACAAGCCGGCCACCTCGACGATCAACTGCACCGTCTCGGGCACCATCCACGACTCCATGGACGACATCCTGGAGAAGGTGCACGAAGCAGGCCTCACCCTGAAGGCCGGCTGCGGTATCGGCTACGAATTCAGCACGCTGCGCCCGCGCGGCGCGTACGTGAGCGGTGCCGGCGCCCATACCTCGGGCCCGCTGTCGTTCATGGATATCTACGACAAGATGTGCTTCACCGTCTCCTCCGCCGGCGGCCGCCGCGGTGCGCAGATGGGCACGTTTGATATCAGCCACCCGGACGCCAAGGAATTCATCCGCGCCAAGCGCGAAGATGGCCGCCTGCGCCAGTTCAACCTCTCGCTGCTGATCACCGACGGCTTCATGGAAGCGGTGGAGCACGACCAGGACTGGCCGACCGTGTTCCCGGTGCATATCAAGGAACAGGGCGAGATCGACCTGACCGACCCGGCCAAGGTGGTCTGGCGCGAATGGCCGACCAGCCAGAACTACGTCACCCGCGACGACGGCCTGGTGGCCTGCAAGATCTACGGCCACATCCGTGCCCGTCATCTGTGGGACATGATCATGGTCTCGACGTATGACTACGCCGAGCCGGGCTTCATCCTGATCGACCGCGTCAACGAGATGAACAACAACTGGTGGTGCGAGCACATCCGCGCCACCAACCCCTGCGGCGAGCAGCCGCTGCCGCCGTACGGCTCCTGCCTGCTGGGCTCGGTGAACCTCACCGTGTTCGTGCGCGACCCGTTCGGCCCCAAGGCTCGTTTCGACTGGGAGGAATACCGCGAGGTCGTCCGCGTGTTCACCCGCATGCTCGACAACGTGGTGGAAATCAACGGCCTGCCGCTGCCGCAGCAGCAGCACGAGATCCTGTCCAAGCGCCGCCACGGCATGGGCTTCCTCGGCCTGGGCTCCACCCTGACCATGCTGAAGATGCGCTACGGCTCCAACGACGCCGTGGGCTTCACCGAGGAAGTCAGCCGCGAGATGGCGGTGGCCGGCTGGGAAGTCGCCCTGGAACTGGCGAAGGAAAAGGGCCCGGCCCCGGTGCTGGCGCAGACCTTCGACGTCACCGGCGACATGCTGCGCAAGCGCCCGGAGATGGTGAAGGACGGCTGGAAGGTCGGTGCCAAGATCAAGGGTTCGGTGTTGCACGCCAAGTACTCGCGCTACATGCAGCGCGTGGCGACGGTGGCCCCGGAGCTGGTCGACGCCCTGGCCGAGACCGGTGCCCGCTTCACCCACCACTCGTCCATCGCCCCGACCGGCACCATCTCCCTGAGCCTGGCCAACAACGCCTCCAACGGCATTGAGCCCAGCTTTGCGCACCATTACTCGCGCAACGTCATCCGCGAAGGCAAGAAGTCCAAGGAAAAGGTCGAGGTCTACAGCTACGAGCTGCTGGCCTACCGCGCCCTGATCAATGGCGATGCCCTGCCGTTCTCGGAAGACCCGAAGTTCCGCCTGCCGGATTACTTCGTGTCGGCCGACGACATCAGCCCGAAGGAGCACGTCGATATCCAGGCGGCCTCCCAGAAGTGGATCGACAGCTCCATTTCGAAGACCGCGAACGTCCCCACGGATTACCCGTACGAGGACTTCAAGGACATCTACACCTACGCTTATAAGCAGGGTCTGAAGGGCTGCACCACCTTCCGTTTCAACCCCGCCGCGTTCCAGGGCGTCCTTGTCAAAGAAACCGATCTTGAGAACACCCTCTACCGCTTCGAATTGGAAGACGGTAGCGTTGTCGAACTGAAGGGTAACGACGAAGTGGAATACGACGGTGAATTGCACACCGCCGCCAACCTCTTCGACGCCCTGAAAGAAGGTTACTACGGCAAGTTCTGACCCCGCGGAGAGGGAAAAAAGTATGACGAATGAAAACCAGATCGACGAGGCAGAACTGCCTGCGAACGATGTAAGCGACACCACCGAGACCACCGAGACGCACGAAGTCCCGGTGTCCGAAACCGAATCCGCGACCCCCGGCCACCCGCCGGTCGTCGCCAAGAAGGTCGTCAAGAAGAAGCCGGTGGCCAAGAAAGTGATCGAGCCGACCCCGGCCCCGACCACCGAAGCCACCGACGTGGTCGCCTCCAGCGAGCCGGACTTTGACGACGAGCCCGTCGCCGAGAAGCCCAAGGCCGTCCGCAAGCCCCAGGCTGCAAAGCCGAAGGCCGCGAAGCCGCTCACCAGCCAGGCCGACATCGCTGGCGACGAGATCGCCGCGCACCAGGCTGACCAGGCGGAAGCCGCCGTCGTCGCCGCCCCGGTGAAGAAGGCCAAGGCGGCGCCGAAGAAGAAGGCGGCCGCCAAGAAGGCTGCGCCGGCCAAGAAGGCTGCTGCCAAGAAAGCCCCGGCCAAGAAGGCGGCGGTGAAGAAGGCCGCTGCCAAGAAGGCCACCGCGAAGAAGGCCGTCAAGAAGGCTGCGGTGAAGAAGGCTGCCGCGAAGAAGGCACCGGCCAAGAAGGCCGCGGTGAAGAAGGCTGCCGCCAAGAAGGCGCCGGCCAAGAAGGCTGCGGTGAAGAAGGCCGCGACCAAGAAGGTGGCCGCCAAGAAGGCTGCGCCGAAAAAGGCAGCGGTCAAGAAGGCAGCACCGAAGAAGGCCGTCGCCAAGAAGAAGGCACCGGCCCGCAAGGCAGCCACGCCCAAGAAGGTCATCAAGAAGCTGGTCCGCCAGGCCACCGTAAAGAAGGGCGCCGCGAAGAAGGCCATCAAGAAGGCCGTCACCCGCGTCGCCAAGAAGGCTTCCACCGCCCGCAAGGCGGTCAAGAAGGCAGTCGGCAAGGTAGCCCGCAAGGTCACCAGCCGTACCGCTCCGAAGAAGACGGTCCGAAAGGCCGCTGCTCCGAAAAAGGTCGCCAAGGCGGCCAAGAGGTCCACTGCCAGCAAGACCGGCCGTACGCCGGCGCGTAAGACCGCCGCCCGTGGCCGTCGTAAGTAAGTAGTAATTATCCGGCCCGGCGTACGCGCCGGGCCGGATATCCACCTGTACCAAGAGACAAAGACAATGGCGATCAAGATCGAAAAGAAGATCAAGGGCTACCAGGTAGTTAAGCCCGAGGACAAGACCACCGCAGCCGCCGCACCCGCGCCGGTGAAAGAGGTCGCACCCGTCGCCGAAGTCATCCAGATGCACGAGAGCCTCGAGCGTCCGGAAACCCTGGTGGGCAACACGTACAAGATCAAGTCGCCGCTCTTCGAGCATGCGCTGTACGTCACCATCAACGACATCGTGCTGAACGCCGGCACGCAGCATGAGCAGCGCCGCCCCTTCGAGCTCTTCATCAACTCGAAGAACATGGACCACTTCCAGTGGATCGTGGCGCTCACCCGAATCCTGTCCGCCGTCTTCCGCAAGGGTGGCGATGTGACGTTTATTGTTGAAGAGCTGAAGGCTGTCTTCGACCCGCGTGGCGGCTACTTCAAGGCCGGCGGCGTCTACATGCCCAGCATCGTGGCCGAGATCGGCGGCGTGATCGAACAGCACATGAAGTCGATCGGCCTGATCCACGACCCGGAAATGGACGAAGCCACCAAGCGGCTGATCGCTGAGAAGCGCGCCGCCTATGAGAAGGCGGCAGCTCCCAAGGCTGCGCCGGTGACGGCGGCTGTTGCCGAGGCCGTGGTCGATTCGCATACCAATGCGTCGGGCTTCCCGGCCGGTGCGACCCTTTGCGCCAAGTGCAATACCCAGGCGCTGGTGCTGATGGATGGGTGTCAGACTTGCTTGAATTGTGGGTATTCGAAGTGCGGGTGATGCACGCGGCGGCAAGATAGGAGGCGCAGCGGGGGATACTCGCTCAAACGCACGATCAGTGACGATGAGTGTGCTGTGGCGCGTCCAATCGCTGAAAGATGCTGTGTTCCACGCATCTGGAAACGGTCGAGTTGCCTTCCGACTCCTTGCAAGCATTTTGGACGTCGGTAGCCACCTGCGAAGAAGGGCAGCCGGCGGCTGTCCTTCTTCGCAAAATGCGATCTTCGCCAACTCGGGGGCGTCCACGGGCGTCCACGAGACGAGATTCCACGCGCGCGCTCAGCTTCAGGTCGGCGCGACGCCTGAACTACCACGGCGTCGAGAACGAGTGGCTGCTAATGCTGGGCCGATTCGGTAATCGTCAGGGTATCGCGGGAAGGCCAAGCTCTTTGAGGAACTGGTTGTGCGCCTCGGTAGCGGTGGCTATCGTCCCGGCGAGTGACATCAACTCGCGGTGGACAAGATCTAAATCCACCTCTTCCTCAATTTCAGACGTACTCACGTATCGCGAGATGTTGAGGTTGAAGTCGTTTCTTTCGATCTCATCCATGGTTACTCGGCGCGAGAAGCGTGGCTCTTCGCGGCGATGCTGATACGCGTCTACAATTTTCTCAATGTGTTCTGAAAGAATTCGGTTCTGCTTTTTCCCCTTGTCGAACTGCTCAGAAGCATTGATGAAAAGAATATCATCCGGCTTCTTGCACTTCTTGAGCACCAGGATGCAGACCGGTATGCCAGTCGAAAAGAAAAGATTGCTTGGTAGAGTGATCACAGTGTCGATGTGACCATCGCTTAATAGCTTGCTTCGAATGCGCGCCTCAGCACCACCACGGAATAAGACGCCGTGAGGGAGGATGATCGCCATCACGCCATCCTGCTTTAGAAAATGAAATCCATGCAATAAGAAGGCGAAATCCGCGGCAGACTTCGGCGCAACGCCGTAATTCTTGAATCGCACATCGTCAGCAAGCGACTCCGAAGGATCCCATCTATAGCTAAAGGGAGGGTTGGCCACTACTGCGTCGAAACGCGGCATCTTTGCTGGATTTGTCTCGCGCAGTGCATCCCAATCGTTCAAAAGGGTGTCCCCGTGAAAGATCTCGAACTCCGAGTCTTTCACGCCGTGCAAAAGCATATTCATTCGCGCAAGATTGTACGTCGTTATATTTTTTTCTTGTCCGTATATTTTTCCGATACCATGCGATCCCATGCGATGGCGCACGTTCAAAAGCAGAGATCCGGACCCGCAGGCGAAATCCATCACGCTATCGAGGTGCGAGCGCAACCCGGTTGCAGGATCTTGACTGTCAAGCGTGACTATCGCAGACAGGATCGTTGAGATTGGTTGCGGTGTATAGAATTCTCCGGCCTTCTTTCCACTCCCCGCCGCGAACTGACCGATCAGGTATTCGTACGCGTCCCCAAGGGTATCGGTATCGGTAGAGAACTGCGTTAGCCCCTTAGCAATCTCGCTGATGATCTTGCACAGTCGAGCATTTCGGTCTGAGTACCCTTTGCCAAGTTTCTCGGATGCAAGATTAATTTCTGAAAATAGTCCGCGAAACGTACTCGCGAACGATTCATTCTCGATGTAGTTAAGCCCGCTCTGGAGTGTGCGGAGGAGCTCGGGGTCCTGAGTGCGAGCCAGCTCTGCGATGTGCGACCAGAGGTAGTCGGGCCGTATTACGTAGTGCACCTTTCGGCGCATCTGCTTCTCGAATTCCAAGGTATCGGATGAATTTGAGGCATACCAAGCCGCTAGGGCGGCCTGCCGATCTTCGCCTCCGATGCTAGGGTAATCGGGCCCAAGTTCTTTCTTCGCCGCGGCCTCATAGTTATCCGACAAGTAGCGAAGAAATAGGAAGGCGAGCATATAGTCGCGGAAGTCATCGGCATTCATCGCCCCACGAAGCTGATCTGCTATAGACCAGAGTGTTCTTCCGAGTTTCTGCTTTTCGAGGTCGGTCATGCCGTATTTCCGTTTTGCGCCGTCGCGAGGTTAGGTAGGGCGAATTGATAGCGTGCTTGAAACGAATCTAAAATTTGACGAAAGAGTGCTTTGGTGTCTTCGACCATCTCGCGCGGCTCATATATCGCATACTGCCCATGGCTTAGTAGATTTAAGGCGCGAGCATAGAGGATTTCGTCTTCTACACCGTGAATGCACGCAGAAAAATCATCGTGCCCAAAGAAGGTCGCGGTTTTTTCGAGAATGCTACGGAGCATATTGAAGTGATACGTGTAAAAGTCACCTGACTCTGCGGCATGTTGGATCTCACTAAGCATCGCAACGTGATGGAAGAATGGCGTGTCGTTCGTTGCTCTAAGCGTGTACTGTCCATTTGGGCGCGTGCGATGAAGAAAGTAGCGCTTATGCACCTCACGCTTCAGTTCGTTGCAGACGACGTTAAAAAACAGGGCATGATGCGATGAGATCACGACCTTAAGGCTATTTACTCCTTTGCGTAATAGCCGAGCAAGGTCGCTTGCAACCGCGATTGCGTTGTTGTCGTCGAGCGACGAAATTGGGTCGTCGATGTAAAGATACTTGACCCATCCATATGACGGGTGCCCGTCAATAACGCGTTCGCATATAGCCATGAACAAGCACCATATGAAGATATTTTCCTCGCCGCGAGAAACCTTGATGTGGTCGCTTTCTGCCTTGCTGAATGTTATGAGCCATCGCTCGTAATCAACGTTGAAGTCGAAGTCAGTGTAGCGGCCGAGGTATGCTTGAATGTTTTCTTCGAGAGCCAACTCTCTGATGCCAGCAAAAAATCGTGATGCGGAATTTAAGCGCAACACTCGTTGGCTGTCATTAGCTAGGTCATTGTCCCAGGAAAAAAGGTCCTCGGTGAACGCGTTGAAGTAAAGCGTATCGGGGCGGCCCCTGTTCTTACGCTTCCCGGCATCCTTGAATTCCATCGAAAGTCGCGTCTTCCCTGTTCCATTGAATGCGTAAAGGAGAACGAAATTCTGAGCGCCGCCATTCAAGTCGTCGCGGATTCGCTGAACAAGTCGTCTGATTGAACCGTACCTATAGATGCTCACTCCGCATCCTCGACGTGCTCGCATAAAACTTTCTGCATCAGACCCGTTTTATATCGCTTGAGGGCATCGATCATCCTTGATTGCGTCGATATCAGCTCATCGAGAGAGAGTAGGCATCGAGCAATCTTTTCCTGCTCCGGCATTGCAGGGTGGGGCAAGGATATGCGTGAAAAGTCCTGAAAATAGAGCCGCAGTCTATCGGAGGTCAAGCCTCGAGAGTGAGATGCCAAGAGACGAAGGCTCCGCGGCATTTTGAAGTAGTAGTAATAGTACTGGGACAGGACGTCCGCTTGCGGTGTAAGTACAACGTAAGCCGGACTGACCATGCATTCCTCAGGCGCTACCCCGAGGGCGCCCTGCCACATGCGCATCATGTTATAAGCGATATCGCCGGCATTGACCTTTTTGTTCACTCCCGGGTCGGAAGCGTCGTCAACTCGACGCTCGAGAGACGCTCGCGGCACCATTCCGTCATTGACGGTTACCGAGTAAATTGGAAGATCGCTGTTGCCGCGCTCGGACCTGTTGTGGAAGAGGGTTCCTGCCTGCCTTACTCTCCACCGACGCGTGCGCGCGAATTCCGGGAATCGTATGGTTGGAGGTTGTGAGTCATCGGACGGGAATAGCAGACTGATCAAGCCCACCTTGTGAGACTCGAGTGCCGAGAGTTTCCGTGTGGCGGATGAGATGAGTGAGTCCGCACTGTCTAAAAAAGAGGCAATCTTTCGCTGCTCATCTGGCTCGGGTCGGGGCATACGAACGCCGAAGAAAGTGCCCTTCGTTATATTTAGAAGGCCATTGCTCCGGGCGCCACTTGTGATCTGAGGTTTGAGCTGGTGGCCATGCACATTGAGTTCGAAGGAATGGCGGAAGAACGCGTTCTCATTGCCTTGTTTGAACCGGAAGCAAATAAAAACATTAGGGGCGGCTGCCTCATCGTTCCCTCGCCATTCGTATATACATCCTTGCGGGAACTTCAGTGAGTTGCCCTTGTTGTACACGAAGTCCCCTCGTCCGATTCGGGTGTACAGTCGGTACTGATTGCCGGAGATGTCGCGCCCAAACTTCTCGGCTTGCGCCACAAATCCGACGCCCGCGGAAATGCTTACAGGCGTGAGCGCCGCTGTTCCCACGCGACGTTCAACGGGTGACGAGATTTCTGCCAGACTGGGGAGGTCCCAGGCCTTTCGGGATCTGAATTCGGGGAAGCGAAGTCGTGGGGCAATCGCTTCAGCTTCGCGCTGTAGATTGGTCATAGAGCTGCGCTTCTTAGTGCTCATAAACGTCCAAGCCAGAGATGTCGTGACCTGGCGAAAGGCGCTCAAGTAGCGGCGTCAGGTCATGCATAAAGGCAAGCTCCTTCTGAATGCGGGCCTTCCAGGCGAGTCCGAGTGGAACCATGAGGTCGCTGAGGGCCTCTCCGTCAAAGATGTGGCGACGAAGTATTTCTTCGACGAAGGTGTGAACTCGTCCTGGCTCGAGCTGGTGCTTGATCGCAAGATCCTCTATTGCTTCATCCTTCTTTCGGTCCTTGAATCGCTGATAGTCAGCGCGAATTTCACTCTCACCAAGAGCTCGGCCGACCGGGAGTGACCGAATATATTCGGCGATTTCATTCCGCTCATCGATGAACTTAGCGTCTGATTGGATTAGGCTGATCAGCTGATGTCGATCGAGCGTGAGCTTTCCCGGCGCTTGCAGGGTCATGCGCGATATAAGGCTCATAATGTAGTCGTAATCTATGATGCTCGAAGCAAACAGTACCAGTTCAAAGTCAAGCGACTGTAATTCCTCATCGCCCTGTGATTCACGATGTGAACGCGCTTCACCGAGACGGTGTGCGGTCTCGATATATGCACTTCGGAATTCATGGAGTCGTTCTGAATTCGCTATATCTTGGATCTGCGATTTCTGCTCGGACGTCAGGTCAGTATATTGCTCGAGTCGAGTGGCTAGGCGCTGCACCTCTTTGAAAACGCTAATGAACTGGCTGCGCGCGGTGTCCCCGTGGAGGTTCGCGACATCGTCGGGAACGCATCTGAGGCCCTGCGACTCCATGAAGATGGCCAGGTGCCCGACGGCTTCCTCGAAGGCTGCAATAACCGCGGGCGCAGATTCAACAAGCCATATCTCGCGGGCACTGTCGTTCTTCTCTCCGGAAAACAAGGTAATGGCATCTTCGACGGCCGACTCTTGTTGCCGAAAGTCAAGAATATTCCCATAGGGCTTGCTGTCATTCAGGACGCGATTTGTGCGTGAGAAAGCCTGTATCAGGCCGTGATGTCTTAGCTTCTTGTCCACGTAGAGGGTGTTCAGATACTTGGAATCGAAACCAGTCAGAAGCATGTCTACGACGATAGTTATGTCGATGTTGTCAGCGTGACTGAAGCCGGAGCCAAGGAACTGCTGATCCTTGATTCGCTTCTGTACGTCTTGCAGATATGAATCGAACTCTCCAAGACTATGGGCGGTGCCGTATGCCTCGTTGTAATCGTTAAGGATCGCGTTCAGTGCTGCCTTTTTTAGCTCCGGCTCCTGGCTATTGTCTTCCCGCTCCTGAGGAAGATCCTCTTGGATCTGCAGTACATCTCGATTGCCTTCTGCGGGCGGCGAGAATACACATGCAATGTTCAGCTTCCGGGGAATTTCGGCGCTCTCTTCCCTCCGCGATTGAACTTCCTTAAAGAGCTCATAGTAAGCGATTGCATCATTTATGCTTGATGTCGCGAGGATAGCGTTGAAGCGCCGAGCGTTCGTGGCCGAATCGTGCTTCTCAATTATCGCGTCAACTATCTTTTTCTTTGGCACGCCTCCGCTACCCGCAGGAACGGTTGTCCCCGCAGGCTTGAAGTAATCAACGTGAAACTTCAAGACATTTCTGTCTTCAATTGCGTGCGTGATTGTGTACTGATGAAGGCAGCGATGGAACAGGTCCTTGGTAGTCCGAAGTGAAGCCTCCTGACCTGAAATCTGCTGACTTGATGCGTTCTGTTCAAAAATCGGTGTTCCGGTAAATCCGAATAGTTGAGCGTTTGTGAAGAATTCTTTGATCGATTTATGATTCTCGCCGAACTGCGAGCGGTGACATTCGTCGAAGATGAACACCATGCGGCTCTTCTTCATACGCGAAAGCCGCTCACCGTATTTCTTCTTGCTCGTGCCGCTCAGCGCAAGGCTGAGCTTTTGTATCGTTGTCACGATGACCTTGTCGGCATAGTCTTCCGATAGCAGCCGGCGAACCAACGCTTCCGTGTTGGTATTCTCTTCAACGCACCCTTCTTGGAAGCGATTGAATTCCTCGCGGGTTTGGCGATCGAGATCCTTGCGATCTACTACGAACAGGCACTTCGCGACAGTCGGATCATCCTTCAGTAATGTCGATGCACGAAACGATGTAAGCGTCTTGCCACTTCCAGTGGTGTGCCACACGTAGCCATTTCCGCACCTTTGTTTGATGCAGTCCAGGATCGCCTTAACCGCGTACATTTGGTACGGGCGCATGATAAGGAGCTTCTGCTCGCTCGCTACGAGAACCATATACCGACTTATCAATTCACCAAGTGCGCATTTCGCCAGAAAGGTCTCGGCGAAGTGATCAAGACGGGTGACCTTGGAGTTATCCTCCCGTGCGAATTCATATGCCGGAAGGAAGCGTTCATCAGCATTAAATTCGAAGTGACGCTCGTTGTTATTCGCGAAGTACCAAGTGTGAGTTCTGTTGCTAACGATGTAGAGTTGAACGAAGCAAAGTAGCGTCCGCGAATAGCCATTACCAGCGTCATTCTTGTAATCGATGATTTGCTGCATTGCGCGGCGGGGGCTGACCTTCAGATTCTTGAGCTCGATTTGTGCAACGGGAACACCGTTGATCAGAATGATTAGGTCGTATCGGTGATGACTGTGATCCGTGTTGACTCTTAGTTGGCTAATCACTTCGAAAATGTTCTTGCACCAATCTCGAATGTTGACCAAGGTGTAATTGAGCGGCGTTCCGTCGTCTCGCTCGAACGCGTTGATATTTCGCAACGACTGAGCGGCCGCGAAGACGTCAGGCGTCGTGATGCTGTCAAGCAATCGTTGAAACTCACCGTCCGTCAGGCGAACGCGATTGAGATCTTCGAATTTTTCGCGAAAGTTTTTTTCCAGGCCCAGTCGATCTCTGATGTCGGGGCGGTGCGTGTACTTAAGATCGACCAGCCTCTCGATGAGTTCGTGTTCGATATGGCTTTCCACTACTGTCATGACGCGATCCTGAAGAGAACTTACTGGTTCTTGTGCGGGTGCACTTCGATCCGGTTGGGGTGGCGTGTACGCTGTCCGAAGTCCGGCGTCGGCGATTAACTCGCATCGGCTCCAGCGTCGTCGCTCGTCTTGCCCGGTTCCAGTCGGTGAAATTGGGCGTACGCCACAACTAAGGCCTCCACCATTGACGCAACTGAGCGTCGTTCGCGCTCCGCGGCCATGCGTAGGAGGGCCTTAATGTGCGCAGATGTCCTAATCGAAAGCGTCTCATCTTTATATCGTGCCATGGCGGCCCCTGATGTACTGCAAATGTACTGCATTCTACCTCACCTGGAGGCAGCCTTTGGGGTAATTCTTTAGCCTGCTGGAGCAAGGCATGTCGGGACTTTGCCTTCGCAATGCGCATTAGTGATCTTGATTGCCAGCGCGGGCTACGAAGCGTTGGGTGCGCGCTAAGTAGCTGGCATTACGGAGGAGTATGCCGTTAGCCGAAGACGCTTGCGCGCATTTGATAGAGGTCTGTACGTCGTAGACGTTCGCCCACTTTCCCGACACTGCTGAGAGACGATGGATTATCTTGTGGCATTTGACGCAGAGAAGGGCGGCGTCTTGCAGTCGGGTCTTCGCTGGGCCTCGACTCGACAGGGGCAATAGGTGATTTGCATCGAGGATCGCTTCATCAAGCCGAGAATCTATCGTGGCAGAGCACGTTCTGGATGTAATCAGGCCACCGTTCCTCGGAAATCAGGCTGACGCGTTCGAGGCCTGACTATTCCCGGGGAACTCGACTTTGCACGTGCCTCTCCACTGATAGCTGGCGTGGAATCGGCTTAGATTTTGCGGCGGTGTTCACTCATGTAATGCTCTTGCTGTTCTGAAAGTTGGCGGGGAGCAGTTGCAAGGTAAAGATTCCATTTCGACCGAACATCCTTCGAGAGCCGCTTAGAAACTAGAAGCATTCCCTCGCGGCTAAACGATATTAGGTGCTTATCGAATAAATGGTCGATGTGGGGCGCCAGCATAAGGCCGTTGAATCCGTCGAGGCGCTCGTAGTTAGTCGCATCCCTCCACGGCTTTATGTGGCTCGCTCGAAGCAACTTCGGGTCGGCGACGTTCGTGACGCGGCAGATAGGATCAATTGACGCGACTCTCGAACGAAAGACGCCCTGACCCACGCGAGAGCGCAGGATCTGTATTCGCTCAGTCTCGGGAATGGATGCATCTTTCGCTAGTTCCGCTTCGTCATCAGCGAGTCCTGCGGCCTCGAGCACACTTGGTCGCGACGGCTCCGCTGTACTGCCGAGACGAAGCAGTTTGAACGCGAGTGAGCTCGATATCTCACTTAGATAATTCATCGTGCCGTCACCATTCGCCTGGAGCGGAGACGGGCCTTGCTTGGGCAAGTCGTCGCGAATCAAGTCCATGTGCTCTCTTGGCCTGAATGCTTGACGGATGCGCGAGAACGTCACCGGTAGAAGCCATCCGTCGTCAGCCCAGTTCGCGTCTTTGGCATATGACGGCTTGATGTAACTCGACGCCGCCTGATCTACGACGCCAACGAAGGAAATACAGGTATCGGCGAACGAAAAGACGACATCACCCGGCGTCGCCCGGGTCATGTTGATGTATGGCTGATGCTTTCCGTGGTTACTTCGCGTCTTCGGCGACCAAAGCATGTTCAAGGCGGTCTCATGCTTCCAAGATTGGCCGTGATTAACCCACCAATACGCCATGTCAGCCGTCCCCAACTAGGCCGAAAATAGTTTCTATTCAGTTGAGAATATTCGGAATCGCGGCTGAAGAATAGGCTTGCAGTCCGGTCTGTCTGTTTCGTGAGGATGCACTGCGAAGTTTAGCCAGGAAGATTTCGTCGATTCAGACGTCCTCCCCCCGCAAGAACGATCAAACGCCCCATCCCCATCCCTCGTATGATCCCCTCACACCAAGGGGAACCCCGCATGCCAGCAGTCCAACGCGCAGTCTGGTTCATCGAAAGCCACTCATCCGAAGAGCTCTCTTTGGGTGATGTCGCTGCCGCTGCGGGCATCTCCTCCTTTCATCTGGCTCGCCTTTTTCGTGCTGCTACCGGTTGGTCAGTCGCCCGCTATATTCGCGTCCGTCGGCTTAGCCAGGCGGCCGCCGAGCTGGCTGCCCGGGCGCCGGACATCCTTCCGCTGGCCCTTGCTTCGGGCTACGGCTCGCATGAAGCGTTTACCCGTGCCTTCCGGGATGCCTTTGGCCTTCCACCGGAAGAGGTGCGCAAGCGCGGCCATCTCGATGGCCTGGCCCTCCTTGCCCCTGTGCGTGTCATGGAAGAGCCGGTAACCCAGGCACCTGCCTTGCGTACGGAAGTCATTGGCCCGCTGCTCCTGACCGGTATCGAGGCCTCGTACCTGTCCAGCGATACGGCAGGCATCCCCTCCCAGTGGCAGCGCCTGCACACCGAGCAATCGCTGGACCGTTGCCGTTACACCTACGGCGTGTGCAGCGCGACGGATGGGGAAGGGCGGCTGGATTACCTCGCCGGGTACGAGGTGGATAACTTCGGCCAGGCCCCCGACGGCTATCGGCGGCTGCGCCTGCCTCGCCAGCGTTATGTCGTGGCCCGCCATGAAGGGCACATCGGCTCGATCCCACAGACCTGGCATGCCCTGCTGAGTGACTGGCTTCCTGCGGCCGGCTTCACCCCCGTGGATGCCCCGGACTTCGAGCGCTATGACGCCGCGTTCGATCCCGGTACGGGTTATGGCGGCGTCGATATCTGTGTCCCGGTCGAGTGATGGAGCTGATCATGTTGAAGACGCTATTTAGCGGTTGTGCCGTCGCCCTGGCCTTTCTTGCCCTTTCCGGGCCCACCGTGGCGGCCGTGGGTGAGACCCACCGGTCCGCGACTACACCCACCGCGGCGCTGCGCAATGCCGACGGCTCGTCAGCCGTGCCCATCACCGTGTGGTATCCCGCCCAGGCCGACGCCCACGAAACCCCGCTGGTGATCGGCCCCGACGACGCCCCCTTGTTCGCCACCGGCAGCGCGGCCGCCGATGCCCCGCCCGCGTCAGGGCGCTATTCCGTCGTCCTGCTCTCGCACGGCTTCGGTGGCACGGCCCGCATGATGGCCTGGTTCGGCACCGCGCTCGCCCGGGAGGGCTTTGTGGTCATCGCGGTGGACCACCCCGGCAGCAACGGCCGCGGCCCGATCACGGGCAACGGCGCCGCCTGGTGGTGGGAGCGGGCGGAGGATCTGAAGGCCGCCTGGAAGACCGTACAGGCCGATCCCGAGCTATCGCCGCATATCGATGCCACGCGCCTTGGCGTGGCCGGTTTCTCTGCCGGCGGATTCGCCGCGCTCGTGGCCGGCGGGGCTCGCGTCGACGTCCAGCACTTCGCGGACTTCTGCCAGAAGCACCCCAACGACGGCGTCTGCGCACCCCAGCTCGAAGCCCCGGACCTGACGGCACGCAACATCGGCACCTGGCTGAAAGACCCCAGCATGCAAGAACGCTTCAAGGATGCCGCCGGTGACCACGCCGTACCCGGTGTGCGGGCGGTCTTCGTCATGGCGCCTGCGATCGTCCAGGGATTGGCGCCGGATTCGCTCAAGCGCATGCAGGTACCGGTGTCGATCCTCGTCGGTACCGCAGACACCGTCGCACCGCCGGCCACCAATGCGGACGTCGTGGCCAAGTCAGTACCGGGTGCGAAGGAACAGCGCCTACCGAACGTCACGCACTACGACTTCCTGGGGGAATGCACGGAAGCAGGGAAGAAGGCCGTGCCGCAGTGTGCGAAGGCGCGGCATCAGGAGGAGGCGCATAAGGTGGCTGTGGAGGAGGCACTCCGCGTGTTTCAGGCGGCGCTCGCCAAGTAGCGCTTCAATCACGCCTTGTCGCGTCATGGGCCGGTCCTCGCGGCGTCGGCTTCCTGAGACTGGTGTCGAGACGAACGGGGTATGCGCTCGCGTACGGGGAGTTCTGTTTTACAGGGCTTTATACCGGTCGCGCGACTAAAGCTGATGCTCGATCAACCGATAACCTAAGTCCCGACCTCACCTAGGAAAACCCTGCCATGGATACGGTATTTCGAGCGATACGAAAGCTGCTTCCACAACTTCCTTATCTCTCATTGGCTATCGCGCTGCTTTACATCGCAGGGCGTCAGTACAACATGTCCTATTGGAAGGGGATGGGTCTTCCGCTGATGATTTCGAGCCAGTCTGTCGCCGACACGGTCGCAGACGGGTTCGTTGCGTGGGCTATGCTGGTCTTCTCGTGGCTTCCCTTTAGGGTCGATCCCTTCTGGTTGATCCTGGGCGTCGCATCGGTCGGTGCCGGGCTGTTCTTCCTCGTTGAGACGTTGACGAGGCGGGGGCAGCAGAGGCGTGCCGAAGGGCACAGATTTCCCCCGAGAACGAAGGCCTCTCCTGCTGTAGACGCTGTGGGCGAAGCGATCATTCGTATCATTGAAATATTTCCCGGGTTCGCGTTTCCGCCGGTGCTCGTGCTGTTTACGTTTTTCGGCGGACTCGCTCTCGTCATTTCACCGATGAAGTCCATTGATGCTTTAGCCAGAAAACAAAGTTCCGTCGAGGCGACGAAGTACAAAGCTAGCTTTACGAAGCTGAGGGATGGCCTCGTCGACGTTTCGGTGGCGCGCTACCGAGCGGCTGGCGATAATACGGATGCGCTCGGAATCCCCATGGCTTGCACTGCGGACCGCTGTGCAATCATGACGACCTCGGGCCCCGTGTCCCTTTCCAAGGACAAGGTCACCGAGGAATATCTTCAGGCCGCAAATCTAACGTCTGCGTGTTATAGCGAGGCGGGCATTCTTAGCAGGCGCACTTAGTGCAGAGCGCTACGCGCGAGTTCTGGTTGCCGCCCTCGCGTCTTCGTCCCACGATCGCATGTTGAAGGGTCATCGGCGTAGGCGTGGGCTTAATCTAGTCACTGACGGATCCCCCTCAGGGGATCCGCGCATGCGCGTCTTTCATCGCAGCCTCCCAGCTCATCTGGGCCCTGGCCTCACCCAACTGCCTCGTCCCACGCGCGGTCATGGCCGCAATCGCCTCCAGCGTCAGCGACAGTTGCTTGCAATCGACCTCGTCTGCCTCGTGAACCAGATCGGCCACGAGCGTCATGACGCTGCGGGCGTATTGAAGCCACTGGGTGGCGTCGTTCAGGAGATCGTGAACACTCGGGGTTTGTTCGTCCGTTGTCATGGATTTCGTCCTTGCAGTCGTGGATGGCCCACGGTCTAACGTGGCGCGACGAGCATTCACTCGCCGCGCCACGGACCATAGGCTCGCGGGTTCACCGGCCACCCGTGTCCGGGTGCCGGATGGCTTGATTGACGAAGTGGGTGCGGCAAGGGCCGGACGTGAGGTGCACCAGGCGTCTCGCCTGCCTCATCCGATCAAGAATTACCTCAAAGCCGGACCGCGCCGCGGTTCGTCAACCGTGCCTGCAGACTAGGCAGGCGGTCCGTGTACCGGCGAGGTGCCACCAAGGGGATTCGGCGGGCGAGCGTCTGCCGTATGATCAGGGGTAGCCAAATCAACTCTCCAAAGTTGGTTCTGGTTAGCGGGCCAGGGGTGCGTCTAACACCTCTGGCTCGCGACTCTCACCGCGAAGAGCGGTGGTCACCAGCGCCGTAGCTGTGTCGGTGCGCTGGTGACGAGAGAAACCTAGCAGATCGTGCGTGTGTTGTGTCCACGCTATCGGAAGCCATTGAGGTTGGTGCGCACGAGCGTTGATGTGCCGTCGCTTCGGAAACAACGCACATCCCATCGGGTGACGTCGAAGCATCACGCGCCGATGCTACGACCTCAGAATATCCTGACTGCAGATGCGCCTTTCTGCGGTTACCGGTCAAGATACTCAGTCGGAATCCAGAACGCCGCTTCCCCGTTCGCGCCCGACACCTTCGCGTTGTTGGTCTTCTTGCTCACTTCAACCACTACGACGCTGAGACCACCCTTCAGCGGCGAACACGCCTTCAACGCGTCACTCGCCGACGCAACACCAGAGGCCTCACGCAAGCGCTTCACGACATCCGCGCTATCGCCGGTGGCCTTCGCCTCGACGGCATTGGGGTCCACGTTTTCCTGTCCAGTGCTCGCCGCATCCGCGGCCACCAGGTAGAGCATGAAGTTGCTATAGGCGGCCAGGGCATCCGTGGCGCAGGCGGCCACCGGTTCGCCGGGGGCGCTATAGGTCGTGACCTGCTGGCCAACCTTGCAGGAGACCTCTCCGCACGTCGTTGCGGCGGCCAAGGTGGCGAGGAGCGTAAGGGCGAGCGAAACGAGGATCGTTGATGTGCGCTGCATGCAAGAAGCTCTTGGGGCTGGGGCCGGATGGGTTCGTCGGAAACTATAGCCGGTGAGTCGCTGGTAATCTCACCATCCTCCGCTGCAGCCGCGCAGCTCGGCAGCGCGGAGCCAGGCAGCTGCAGTTCGATTTGCCGCATTCAACCAGCCAATAAGATCAGCACTAGGACGCCGCGTGATGCCAGCCAAAGCCCCTCCGCTCAAAGCCCTGGCCCACGCTACGGTGGCCGCCATGCTCCTCACCGCCCCCATGCTCCACGCCCGGGAAACCCCGCCACCGTGGCTTCGCAAAGACCTCGTGCCCTCGCTCATGATGGAAGCCGTGGACCAGGTCTCCGGCGACAGCATGCTCAATGCCACGCCGGCCATCTACGATGTCGCGACCCAGAGCTGGTCGGTCACGTTCATGCCTGTCAACGGCACGCCCTTCATCGGGACGCTCGACGAAACGACAGGCAAGGTCTGTGCGCACCGCCCCAACGAAACCGGGTGCCTGGGTACGGGAAGCGCGAAGCTCAGCCTCGACCTGGCAAAGGCATCGTACGCCCGGGAGGAAGAGGGCAGGCGCAACCCCGCGCCCGACATCGAAGACCTGTGGCTGACCGTCATCCGCTATGCGCAGCCGCCCGAGCACCTGCCATCGGGCCCGCGAACCGTCTACCTGGCACTCAGGGATACCAACGACGAGCGCGTTGTTCCGGCCGCCTCGTTTCTCGACAGCATCCACGTCGACGGCGTGACCTTCGTTCCCGCCAGCAAGGCGCCCGATATCCGCCATCTCACGTGGCTGACCATCGGCCAGCCTTTACCGAGGCCCGATGGCGATTACGACGTCACCTACGGCCAGGTGAGCGGCATCGGCGGCCAAAGCTCGACACTGCGTACGACCCACACGACCGCCGGCTGGCGTGTCGTCTCGCGGCAGCAGGGCGAGATGATGTGATCGCGCATGCCCATACCGGCCGCGCCGCGTTTTACGGTCACGCCTGTGCCAGAGGCGCATAGGCGGACTCAGGAATCTCCGCCAGCCGCGAAGGATGCACCTGCGCACTCAGCCCGTAGAACTTCTGGAAGTTCATGATCAGCGGTGACCACTTGTCCGGATCGATACGGTTAGCGTGACCCGCCATCAGGAGATCCGGATGAACATGGACGCGCTGGACCCGCACTTCGAAGAGCTTGATAAAGCCCCTCAGATCGTCACTGTCCTCGCCAATGCCGTGGACAGCCGCGACGACGGCTTCGAGCTGGATGGGGCATTCAAGCGCGCGTGAGGCCGAGACCGTGTCCGCCGCAAGTTTTGTCATGCCCGCACGGCCGAACTTGTCCGGTTCGTAGACATAGCCAAGCGCCTGCCTGAACTCCGGCACCGGATTGCTTCCGGTAGTCCGCGCAATGCGATCGACCGCGGACACCTCGTTCGCCGACGGAAGGTTCAGCACGCACTCGCCGGTCCGCATCAGGTTGCGTGTCGTCTGCGAATCCGCCGCAAGCCCAAGCACGCCTCGCCAGCCCAGCCAGAACGCCGAGGACATCGGGGCAAGGTTGTGGGTGCCGTCTTCGTTGACGGTGCTGATCAGGACGACGGGCGTGCCTAGGTAGAGGATATGGGGTTCGATGGTGACGTGGGGGCTGGGCATGGCCTTGGTGTTTCGCGACGGGGTGGCTCCATGGTGCGGAAGGGGCCATGGGTGGGCCATCCGGATCTTGTGCCCATTTTTCAGATAAATCGCGTAGTTTTGTGATGGTGTTCGGGGCTAGACTCGCGCGGCAACTTAGAATTGATGTCTACGGAATGGTGATCAGGAGGATCAGAGATGCGATCGGAAAAAGTAGCGCGCGAGCTCGCAGGGCCGCTTTATGGGCAGGAGCCGTGGCCCATCCGCTTCTACACTCATAGCTTCATGGCCGCGTGTTTCAACACGCTTGCCTGTAGCTTCATCTACAACCATTACCAGTTCGGTACGCAAAAAAAGGATTGGGCCGGGCGTATTTCGGATGGGCCGTCTGGCCCTCCGCCCAACGACCGTGGAGTTCTGTGGAACTCCGGGCACATCATCATGCCAAAAAAGGGCGAGACGTTTCCTGGCCCCGTTGAACTTGCGTGGACCTCTCTTGACGGAACCCCGTTTCAGGCTTCCGTGGATCTGGATGACCTCTTCAAAGAACGATTGGTCCTGCATAACGTTGTGCGCGAAAACGTTCAGGAGCCGTGGCTGAAGTACCTCGCGGTGCAGCCATTGAGTCCAAAGATCCTCGTTGAATTGGATGATCGGACGGTAAGTGTGTACATGAAAGCGATCATCGCGACGGTACAAGAGCGGGTTCCGGGTGAGCCGGCCACCCGTTTGCGTATCGAGCCAGTTCTGGCGTGGAAGCACACTTACTGAGCAGGGAGAGCTCACCATGGATGAGAAGAACTCACCGCTGACGGCGACCGGGTCGATGCCGGCGGTCACGACTACGCCAAGCCAGACCATTGATGTCTGTGGGATACCGATCCGGAGGATCAAGGATGCAATCTGAGCAATCGGCTCGACGGCTGGCGGGCCCCCTTTACGGGCAAGAGCCCTGGCCCATTCGTTTCCACGAGCACACTTTCGTGGCTGCCCTTTACAACACGCTCGCCTGTAGCTTCCTCTACAACAACTATCAGTTCGGTACTCAGAAGCGAGATTGGACCGGCCAGGTCTTCGAGCGTCCATCCGGCCCAGGGCCCGAAGACCGAAGTGCTCGCTGGAACTCCGGGCACATCATCGTGCCCAAGAATGGACAAACGTTTCCTGGCCCAGTTGAGCTGGCGTGGACCTCGCTCGATAACACGCCTTTGCAGGCGTCCGTGGACTTGGACGCCATGTTTAAGGACCGACTGGTCCTTCATAACGTTTCGCGCGAAGAGGTCAAGGAAGCTTGGCTCAAGACGCTCTCGATCCAGCCGGTGACCCCCAAGATCCTCGTCGAATTGAACGATCGGACGGTTAGCGTCTACATGAAGGCAATGGTTGCCACTGAGAAAGAGCAGGTCCCGGGAGATCCGTACACCCAGTCGCGTTCGGAACCAGTCCTGGCGTGGAAGCACACTTACTGAGCCTCGCGGCTACTTTTTCAGAAAAATCGCGTAGTTTTGTGATGGTGTTCGAGGCTAGACTCGCGTCGCAGCTTAGAATTGATGTCTATGGAATGGCGATCTGGAGGATCATGATGCGATCGGAAGAAGTGGCGCGAGAATTGGCAGGGCCCCTCTACGGGAAAGAGCCTTGGCCCATTCGTTTCCACGAGCACACCTTTTCGGCAAAGCGCTTCAATACGCTGACCTGCAGCTTTCTATACAACAACTACCAGTTCGGCACGCAGAAGAAGGACTGGACCGGCCAGATTCTGGAACGTCCATCTGGCCCGCCGCCCGAAGATCGGAGTGTTCTTTGGAACTCCGGGCACATCATTGTGGCCAAGGGAGGTCGAACGTTTCCTGGCCCCGTCGAGCTCGACTGGACGTCCCTGGATAACACACGCTTGCAGGCGTCCGTGGACTTGGACGCTCTGTTCAAGGACCGACTGGTCCTTCATAACGTTTCGCGTGAAGGGGTCAAGGAGACGTGGCTCAAGACGCTTTCGATCGAGCCTGTGGTCCCTACGGTTCTCGTCGAATTGAATGATCGGACGGTCAGCGTCTACATGAGGGCGATCATCGCGACGAACGAAGAACGAGCTCCGGGTGATCCGGACACCCGCTTGCGCTTCGAGCCCGTTCTGGCGTGGACGCACACTTACTGAGCAGGGAGAGCTCACCATGGATGAAAAGAAAGTGGCCGCTGATGGCGGCCCGATAGACGCTGGCGGCCATAACTACGCCAGGCCCGAGCATCTGGCTAGGCTCAAGGATGCCAGCGACGAACTCTCGAGGTTCAAGGCGCCGACGTTTCTTCACGCGGGAAATCCGTCGGAACGCCTGTTCGTCGTGGCATTTGACGGAACCGGAAACAACAAGTTCACGGATCCCGAGCATGCGACTAACGTCGCAAAGATTAGCGACGAGCTTGAGGCCTTGGCGGAGCGCGATAGCCGGCTCTCGGTTATGTATATCGAAGGTCCCGGGACGACGGGAAGTCGCTTGGAGCGCGGGTTCGACAGTGCGACTGGCGCTTCCTTCGCTGGCAAGATCGAGCGAGCCTACGAAGGCCTGGTCAAGCAGGCGAACGTCTGGCATGAAGATGTTCCTGAAGCCAAGATTCGGGTTCAGGCTATTGGTTTCAGCCGCGGCGCTAGCCAGGTAGCCGGCTTCACGAACATCTTGCATGAGCGCGGAATACCGCGACTTTCAGGCTTCGTCGAACGAGACGACAGCGTCCACTACACGCGGTATGTCGCCTCGCCTGGAACGACGCGCCAGGCCGTCGGCCTCTTCGACCCGGTTGCCACCGGCGTCCCCATGCAGTTCGACCGCCGCCTTCCCTCGTCGGTGGTCTCCGGCTTCCAGATCACCGCGAAGGACGAGTTCCGCGCATCGTTCCCCTCCGACCAGATCATCCCGCCAGGGTTGTCGCAGGACGGCCGTTTCCTGAACATCACGGTGCCAGGCGCCCATTCGGACGTCGGTGGCGGCTACCTCAGGAACGGGCTGTCGATCCGGTCCGGCAACCTGATGCGCGACTACCTGGGTGCGTTCAACGAAACGCCCAGCCTGGTGAAGGAATTCGAACCGACGGACACGCGGTTCAACGTCCTCCACCGCTCGGTGGAAGGGCAGCACATCTTCCGTCTGGATCCTCGCGTCGGCGTTCGCGGCTTTCCCAGTGGCACGAATCACGTTCTCGCCCCGGACCATGTGAACGATGCGGGTGCCTGGCCGCAGAAGCCCGCTGAGCTCAATCCGGACCTGGCCGCGCCGACACGCCACATTCCCATTGGTCCACCGATCACCGAGCCGAACCCGCATCTCAGCTTCGCCCGCCCGACCGCTGCCCAGCTCGTCGAAGCAGGGCGGGGGCCTTCCTATGCGGGCGCGCTGGGACGTGTGGTGGGCGTCGGGGCGACCGTGGCCGACGGCGTGAAGAGCGGCGGTGCCGCTGCCGATGCCTTCGAAGCAGGCAACCATGCAGGCGCCATGTCGCAGGTCGTCCACTTCGCCGGTCGTAATGCCGGTGGCTGGGTGGGTGCCGCTACGTTCGCCTCCGCGGCGGGCGCGGCCGGTATCGAGACCGGGCCCGGGGCGCTTGTCGCCGCGGGTATCGGCGGCATCGTGGGTGGCGTGGCCGGCGAGCGCCTCGCAAACGAATACGACCAGTACCGCATCAACAACCAACGGGACGCCGAGGGCAGGTCATGGACGCTTGATGCGGACCACGGGTGGTCGCAGCGCCTCCCGGCGCTACCTGGGCATCCGCGGGAGCAAGTCATCGTTGCAAGCCCGGAGCTTTCGCGCCGGCTGTCATTCCAGGCCAGCAATACGGCGGTCGAGCTTGCGCTCGCGAATCAGTACGAGCCCAAAGACCCGTACCGTCAGCCGCCGTCGGATCACGATCCGCGCACAGCGGACGCCGTGCCCTGGGTCCGCGACCCCGAGACCAAGGCGTGGTCGCGCCACGTGACCGATCAGTGGCTCGAGCACGGGATGTCGCGCTCGCACGTGGAGACCGCATCGCCGCAACGTGCGGCCGAACTCAATGCGAGCGCCGAACAGACCATTCGTGAAAACGTCGCCCAGTCGCCCCTTGGGGTCGCAGAGCGTTACCTGTCCGTGTACGAACAGGAGCGCTGGCACGAACTGGGCAAGGTTCCCACCGCCGTACAACACGCGCTCCTGACACCGACGGACAAGTTACTGGCCTCGGACGGTCATACCTACACCCACGACCGTTCCGGCGACTGGTCGTCGCCCGGCTTTCTCGGAACGCGGCATGCGGCTGACAACCTGCGGGATGAGCTTGACCATGGATCGCAGGTCGCAAGGAGCACCAGTCAGAGGGCTGACGAGGAACTGGCGTCGATTGACCGCGCTAGTGCCGCACCGGCGGCTAAGCCGACCCGCCTGGACGACCAGGCTCATCCCGACCACGAGCTCTTCACCCAGGCGCGGGCGCATATCGCCGAGCTTGATAAGTCCCTGGGACGCACCCCGGACCAGTTTACGGATAACCTCGCATCAGCCCTGACCGTACAGGCACGCAAGGACGGCTTGTCTCGCATCGATCAGGTGGCACTTTCGACCGACGGTAACGCCCTTTGGGCGGTGGAGACGCCGCCCGGCCGTACGGACCATCTATTCGACTTGCAGACCAAGGTGCCAACGAACGAAGCGACGACGCCCATGGAGCAAAGCGCGGCGCAATGGCCGGCGGCCATGCAGCAATTCCAGGTGCAGCAGCAGGAGAACGCGATGGCGCAGCAGCAGTCGCAGGATCGGCAGCAGCAGGAGAGCGTGGGGCGCGGCATGTCGCGTTGAGAAGGCATGCCCCGTATCGCCACCGCCACGCCCCCGCCAAGCCACTTCCTTCCGATAACTAATGGGCCTTCACCTGCAGGGAAGGCCCCCATGAAAGCGCTCCCCACGTTCGCCGCACTCTGGCTCTGCGTCATAGGCATGCTCCCGCTTTCCGCACGGGCCGCCACCCAGCCCACGGGCGTCTGGCAGCCCGTCGCACCCCTGAAGCAGGTCAACCTGTGGCCGAGTGGTGTTCAGATCGCCCAGCCCGAGAACGACGGCCCGGAGAGCTTCGACGGCCACACCGTCCGAAACGTTACGGTCCCCACCATGACCGTTTCCCCGCCCAAGGGAAAAGCCAACGGTACGTCCGTCGTGGTTTTCCCCGGCGGAGGCTTCAGCGTCCTGGCCATGGACATCGAGGGCACGGAAATCTGCGACTGGCTGACGTCCAAAGGAATCACCTGCGTTCTCCTCAAATACCGCGTCCCTGTCTCCGGCCCGCAGTGGGATGGCTCCTGCCACTGCCGCCGCGAGCCCACCGTCCACATGGCCACGCAGGACGCCCAGCGGGCCATCGTCCTGCTTCGCCACCAGGCCAAAGCCCTGGGGATTGATCCGCATCGCGTCGGTGTCATCGGCTTCTCCGCCGGCGGCCACATGGTCGCGGAGGTGAGCAACGAGAAGGGCATCATCTACCGTCCGGTGGACGACGCCGACAAGGAAAGCGCACGCCCCGACTTCGCCATCGCCGGCTATCCCGGCCACCTGTGGGAAGGGAAGGGGCTGGTGCTCAATCCCACGCTGCACGTCACCTCAGCCGCACCACCCACCTTCATCGTCCAGGCCGAAGACGATCCGGTCGACAGCGTCCGCCAGTCGCTCACCTATTACCTCGCCCTCAAGGAAGCTAACGTCCCGGTGGAGATGCACCTGTACGCGGTAGGCAAGCATGCGTTTGCGCTGCGCCATCCCGAGCTGCCTATCGGTGCGTGGCCGGTGTTGGCGGAGAGCTGGATGCGGTCGATTGGGGTGCTATAGGCGTTGCCCGGTCGGCTATGGCCTTGTCATCGCGGGTAGACGATGAACTGGGCGATCTTGCCCTCGGGCGTGAAATAGGTGGCGGCGCCTACCGTCTTCCCGGCACCTTTGATCTTGAAGAAGCGGTAGGTGAGACCGCCGCGCTTGTCCGCACGCGTCTGTGTGATGGCAATGTCCGAACCGAGGGGCTTGAGCGACGCAGCGAAGTCCTCAATCGTCTGCTTGCTGAAGTAGGCGTTCAGTGCGTCCGTCATGACGCTGCGATCCGGGTGGCCGTCCTGCAGTTGCACGAACAGGCTTCGCGCGGCCGCAAGGGCAGCGGGCGCCTGTGGATCGGCTGCCGACGGAAAAAGCAGCTTCTCCAGCTCGCTCGTGATGGTGGCGCTTGCGGCCCCCGTTCCATTGGTGAGCACCACGATAGCGGTGTCATCGTCCGGGAACAGGGTGTTCTGGGTGCGGAAGCCCGATGCTTCACCACCGTGGTCCCAGCGCAGCCGTCCATCGTCGCCGGCGTGCACGAATAGCCCGAGCCCATAGCCGCTGGCGATACCATCAGCCAGCAGGGTGTCCGTCGTCATCGCTTTCCTGGATGCCGCGGTAAGTACCGTGTCATGCATCAACCCGATATCCCAGCGCGCCAGGTCCGTGGCGGTCATGGCCAGGTTGCCGGCGGCCCATAGCCAGTTCTTCCCTTCGGGCCGTGCCGGCCGGGGTGGGCCCAGCGCGGCGACGTCATAGCCTTCCGGGTCGCGTCCTTCCCAGGGGGCCGTGGCGGTATCGACAACGGACTGCATGCCCAGCTTGTCCGCCATGCGGGTCCGGATGAAATCGGTCAATGGCATGCCCCCGGCGATCTCGATGATCCGGCCGGCGATCATGTATCCGGTATTGCTGTATTCCCACCGTGTCCCGGGCTCGAAACCGAGGGGCCGCTTGCCCCAATCGGAAAGGACGGCAGGTACCGTCGTTGGCCTGGCCATATAGGGTGCCAGGTAATCGAGCGGGTAGTAGTCGACATATCCGGCCGTGTGCGACAGAAGCTGCCGGATGGTTACCTCATTCGCACGCGTAAGCTCGGGAAGGTACTGCGCTACCTTGTCGTCAAGCGAAAGCTTTCCATCCTGCACGAGAAGCATCATCGCGGCGGCGACGAATTGCTTTGTGTTGGAGCCAATCTTGTAACGCATATCGACCGTGGCCGGCGTCCTGCTTTCCAGCCGCGAGAAGCCATAGGCTTTGGCATACACGATCCTGCCGTGCTGCACGATGGCAAGAGAGACACTCGGAACCGACGGATCGTTGAGCGACGTGTTGACCACGGCATCGATGGACTGCGCGGTGGCCGGCGCGATCTGCGCCTGGGTACATACGGGGAGGAGTGCGACGACAAGGACGGCGTAGATGGCGTGGAGTCGGCGCTTGCGCACGAGTAGTCCTGTTGACTGAAAAAGGGAGGCTTAGTCCGTCCGATTATCTGGGCGTGCACTGATAGCGGGCAACACCCGATTGCAATCCGCCTGCGATCGGGAAGCCGGTCTTCGGATCCCGCTGGGGCGCACCGAAACTGGAGTCAAGCAGGAGTACGGGCCCGTCACAGGCTTCGCGGGCCCGTTGATCGCATGACGCCATGTAGTCGCTACCCCCGCCGGTCATCATGCTGCAGCCGACACGGACGACGCCCG